>NZ_JBVIKC010000003.1:0-326443 GCF_055581065.1 Streptomyces sp. NPDC031479 | reverse complement strand
CCCCCCCCCCCCCCCCCCCCCCCCCCCCCCCCCCCCCCCCCCCCCCCCCCCCCCCCCCCCCCCCCCCCCCCCCCCCCCCCCCCCCCCCCACCGGCACATCCGCTTGAGTTCTTCCGCGGCGGGTCGACGGACCGACGGCGACCGCCTGGAACGGGAGATCGGGGGTGCCACTCGTGCGGATCGGACTGGTCACGGAAGGTGGTTATCCGTATGCGGCGGGAGAGGCCGGGCTCTGGTGCGACCGGCTCGTGCGCGGGCTCCCGCAGCACGAGTTCGAGCTCTACGCGCTGAGCCGCAGCGCCGGCCAGGAGGCACGCGGCCGGGTCCCGCTCCCGGGGCACGTCACCCGGGTGCGGACCGCCCCGCTGTGGGCCCCGGGCGACGACGGGCGCACGTACGCGCGGCGCGAACGGCGGCGCTTCACCGCCGGCTTCGAGCAGCTGGTCCGCGGGATCTGCGCGGACGGGGCCGAGGCCTTCGCCACCGGGCTCTACGAACTCGCCGCGCTCGCCCGTGAACAGGGCGGGATGTACGCGGCCCTGCGCTCCGAGACGGCCGTACGGGCCGTGGAGGCCGGCTGCCGCGCCCCGGGCGCGGGCCGCGGCCTGGCGGCGGCCCGGGTACCCGACCTGCTGGAGTTCGTCGACGCCCTGGAACGGATGCTGCGGCCGCTGTCCCTCGACTGGTACGAGGAGCCCGGACTCGGCGCCGTCGACGTCTGCCACGCGGCGGCCGGCGGTGTCGCGGCGCTCCCCGGACTCCTGGCCAAACGCTTCTTCGGAGTCCCGCTGCTGGTCACCGAGTACGGGGTCCGGCTGCGCACCCACTACCTGGAGCACGGCGAGGACGACCGGCCCGCCCTGCGCGCGCTCCTCGCGGCCTTCCACGTCCGGCTGGCCGGCGAGATCTACGCCGGCGCCGACCTCCTCACCCCCGGCAACGCGCACGCCCGCCGCTGGCAGGAGCGCTGCGGGGCCCCGCGGGAGCGACTGCGGACCGTGTACCCCGGGATGGAGGCGGACCGATTCGCCGCCGTCGGCGAGGACCCGGACCGCGGCGACCCGGACACCCTGGTGTGGGTCGGGCGCACCGAGCCCGCCAAGGACCTGATCGGCCTGCTGCACTCCTTCGCCGAGGTCCGCCGGGCCGCGCCCGACACCCGGCTGCGGATCTTCTCGACGGCCGCCGTGCCCGGCTACCTGGCCGACTGCCGGTCGCTGGCCGCGCAGCTCTTCCCCGACGAGGCCGCCGACGCGCGGACGGTGGGGGAGAACCCGGTCACCTTCGAGGAGATCGGCGGCCCCGAGACGCCCTCCCCGGCCGACGCCTACGGGGCCGGCCGGATCGCGCTGCTGTCCTCGGTGATCGAGGGCTTCCCCCTCACCCTCGCCGAGGCCATGTTCTGCGGGCGCGCCACCGTGTCCACGGACGTCGGGGCCGTCCGCGAGGTCATCGGCGGGACCGGACTGGTCGTGCCGCCCCGCAACCCGCGGGCGCTCGCCGACGCCTGCCTCGCCCTGCTGCGGGACCCCGAGCGGGCCCAGCGGCTGGGGGCGGCGGCGCGGGCCAGGGCGCTGGAGCTGTTCACCGTCGAGCAGAACGTGGCCGCCTTCCAGGACGGATACCAGCTGCTGCTGGCCCGCGGTTCCGCACGGCCCGACGGGGACGTCCCCTTCGAGCGGCCGGCCGAGGCGCGCGTGCCGGGGCACTGGACCACGCCGACGTGGGCCCCGCCCGTCACCCCCGCGCCGGGTCCGGGGGCGGCGGCATGACGACCGTCGACCCGTACCCCGTCGCGGACGGGCCCGTCGCCGAAGCAGCGGGCACGGCGCCGGAGGGAACCCCGTCGCCGGACCCCCGCGCCCCGGTCACGGGCGGCGCCGGACTTGCGGGACCGCCCCCGGCAGCGGGGACCGGGCCCGGCGCGGCCGGACCGGCGACGGGGCAGACGGCCCGGCGCAGGGGCGGCGGGGATCCCGTCAAGGCCCTGCTGCACCGGCACCGGGAGCTGTGCGAGCGGGCCGTCGACTCGCTGGAGGTCGCCGCCGGACTGGAGGCGCACGGCATCACCGACCGCACCGCCGCGCGCTTCCGGCACCGGGACGTGTTCTCCCTCGCCGAGGAGCTGTACGCCCGCACCCCCCGCGGCGAGGCCCCGACGCCGCCGCCCGCGCGGACCCCGGCGGGGCCCCGGGCGGTGCGCGGGTTCGGCTACGCCCTGCTGCCCGGCGCCCTCGCGTTCGGCGCGGCCGCCACCGGGACGCCGTGGACGGGGCCCCTCGCGGTGCTCCTCACCGTCGGCGCGCTGGTGTGGCCCGGCCGGTGGGCCGGGGGACGCTTCCCCTACGCCGCCCACCTGCTCGCGGCGGCCGTCGTCGGATGGGCGGTCCACCGGCACGGGCCGGCGCTCGGAGCCGCCCTCGCGCTGGCCGTGGCCCCCGGACACCTCGCCGGGGCGTACTACGCCGCCCGGGCGCGCCGCCGGCTCGCCGGGAGCCGGGCCCTGGAGGACTTCGCCGCGGGGGCCCGGCCCCTGCTCGCCGGGGTCCTGCTGCCCTTCGGCGCTGCCGCCGCGGGGGCGGCCGCGCTCGCCGGGGCCGACCCGGCCGCCGCCGTACCGCTCGCGGTGCTGCTGTTCCTGGTCCGGCTGCTGCTCCGGCACGGCGCGCACCGCGCCCCCCTGGCGGCGGCCCTGGCCCTCGCCCTGGTCCCGGCGCCCGCGGCGGTGGCCGCCGCGGCCGCGGGACTCCTCGTACACGCCGTGCTCGCGCTGTCCCGCGCCTCGGCCCACGCGCGTGACTGAGCGCCGTACCCCCGCCCACCGACCCCCGACCCCCGAACCCACCCACCCAAGGAGAAACAGGATGACCGGCCAGCCAACCAACCGAGGGGCCGCGCGATGAGGGTGCTGCTGATCGGAGCCAACGGTTACCTCGGCCGCTACGTCGCGGACCGGCTGCTCGCCGACCCCGCGGTCCAGCTCACCGCGCTCGGCCGCGGCGACGACGCCGACGTCCGCTTCGACCTCGCCACCGGCAGTCCCGGAGCCCTCACCCGGTTCCTGGACGCCGTCCACCCCGGCGTCGTCATCAACTGCGCGGGCGCCACCCGCGGCGGGGCCCGGGAACTGACCCGGCACAACACCGTCGCCGTCGCCACCATCTGCGAGTCGCTGCGCCGCAGCGGCTGCGGCGCCCGGCTGGTCCAGCTCGGCTGCTCCGCCGAGTACGGGCCCAGCCAGCCCGGCTCGTCCACGGCCGAGGACGCCGTGCCCAGACCCGGCGGACCGTACGGCGTCAGCAAGCTCGCCGCGACCGAGCTGGTGCTCGGGTCCGGCCTGGACGCCGTCGTCCTGCGGGTGTTCTCGCCCGTCGGCCCCGGAACCCCCGCGGGCTCCCCGCTGGGCCGGCTCGCCGAGGCGATGCGGCGCGCCATGCAGTCCGGGGACGGCGAGCTCAAGCTGAGCGGCCTCGGAGTCCAGCGCGACTTCGTCGACGTACGGGACGTCGCGCGGGCCGTGCACGCCGCCTCCCTGTCCGCGGCCCAGGGGGTCGTCAACATCGGCACCGGCCGGGCGGTCCGGCTGCGCGACGCGGCGGCCGTCCTGGCCCGCGTCGCCGGATACGGCGGCGCCCTGCACGAACTGGACGTCCCGCACGGCGGCGACCGGCACGGCGGCCCCGCGCACGGACACCCCGGCCGTCCGCAGGGCCTGGCCGCCATCGGTTCGCCGCGCTCCGAGGCCACCGCCGAGCAGATCGCCTCCGCCGCCCCCCAGCCGTACCCCTACCCCGACGGCTGCGGCGCCTGGCAGCAGGCCGACGTGCGCACCGCCCGGGACCGGCTCGGCTGGCGGCCCCGGATCAACCTGGAGGAGTCCCTCGCGGACATCTGGATGGAGGCGGCGTGCCGTATCTGACCACTCCGCCGGGGGCCACGGCGGCGGCCGCGACCGGGGCCGGCCGGCTGGGCCTGGGCATCCCCGGTTACGCGCACCCGCTGCTCGCCCCGGTGGAGTGGGCCGAGCTGACCCGCCCGGGGACCCCGCTGCACTGGGCGGTGCTGAACGTCTCCGACGGCCCCGGCGGACGCCCCGACCCGCACTGCTCCGAGGCCGCCGCGAAGCTCGGCCGGGCGGACGGCACGGTCCTCGGGCATCTCGCCATGCGGGACGGAACCCGGTCCTTCGGGGAGCTCGTCTCCGACGCCCACCGCTTCCGCGACTGGTACGGCGTCGGCGGCTTCTACCTCGCCGGAGCCCCCTCGGACCGGGACGGTCTCGCCGGCGTCCGCCGGGTCACCGACACCCTGCGCGGCCTGGGAGAGGGCCTGCGGATCGTCCTCGGACACGGCACGCACCCGTGCGAGGGCTACACGGAGGCCGCCGACCAGCTGGTCACCTTCTCCGGGGCCTGGGCCGACTACCGCTGGTCGCAGGTGGCGGAGTGGACGGCCGACCATCCGCCCGAGACGTTCTGCCACCTCGTTCACGGGGTGCCGCGGACCCACCTGGAGGAGGCGCTGCGGATCGCCCGCTGGCAGGGCGCCGGGACGATCTGGTTCACGGACCGGCGGGCGGCGGGAGACAGGGACCCGTGGGCCTCGATGCCCGGGTACTGGGACGAAATCGTCTCGCGGATCGGACCGGGTGTCTCGGAATGAAGAAGGGCGTGGCAGTGTTACGGGAAGAACCACCGTTCAGACATACCCATCTACGGAGTCCCCGTGTCGCTGCCACCCCTGGTAGAGCCAGCTGCTGAGCTCACCGTTGACGAGGTCCGTCGGTACTCCCGCCACCTGATCATCCCGGATGTCGGGATGGACGGCCAGAAGCGCCTGAAGAACGCCAAGGTGCTGGCCGTGGGCGCGGGCGGCCTCGGCTCCCCCGCCCTCATGTACCTGGCCGCGGCCGGCGTGGGCACGCTGGGCATCGTGGAGTTCGACGAGGTCGACGAGTCGAACCTGCAGCGCCAGATCATCCACAGCCAGGCGGACATCGGCCGCTCCAAGGCCGAGTCGGCCCGTGACAGCGTGCTGGGCATCAACCCGTACGTCAACGTGGTCCTTCACGAAGAGCGGCTCGAAGCCGAGAACGTGATGGAGATCTTCAGCCAGTACGACCTCATCGTCGACGGCACGGACAACTTCGCCACGCGCTACCTGGTCAACGACGCCTGCGTGCTGCTGAACAAGCCGTACGTGTGGGGTTCGATCTACCGCTTCGACGGCCAGGCCTCCGTCTTCTGGTCCGAGCACGGTCCGTGCTACCGCTGCCTCTACCCGGAGCCCCCGCCGCCGGGCATGGTCCCGAGCTGCGCCGAGGGCGGCGTGCTGGGCGTGCTCTGCGCGTCCATCGGGTCCATCCAGGTCACCGAGGCCATCAAGGTCCTCACGGGCGTCGGCGAGCCGCTGGTCGGCCGCCTGATGATCTACGACGCCCTGGAGATGCAGTACCGCCAGGTCAAGGTCCGCAAGGACCCCGACTGCGCGGTCTGCGGTCCGAACGCGACCGTCACCGAACTCATCGACTACGAGGCCTTCTGCGGCGTCGTGTCGGAGGAGGCCCAGGAGGCCGCCCTCGGTTCGACGATCACTCCCAAGCAGCTCAAGGAGTGGATCGACGGCGACGAGCCCATCGAGATCATCGACGTCCGTGAGAAGAACGAGTACGAGATCGTCTCGATCCCCGGCGCGAAGCTGATCCCCAAGGGCGAGTTCCTGATGGGCACCGCCCTCCAGGACCTGCCGCAGGACAAGCGCATCGTCTTGCACTGCAAGACGGGTGTCCGCAGTGCGGAAGTCCTCGCGGTCCTGAAGTCCGCGGGCTTCGCGGACGCGGTGCACGTCGGCGGCGGCGTCATCGGCTGGGTCCACCAGATCGAGCCCGAGAAGCCGGTCTACTAGCAGCAGCGTCCGAAGGGGCCGTACCCGCGCCGGGTACGGCCCCTTCGGCGCGCTCCAGGTGCTCCAGGCGTTCTGGGCGTTCTAGGCGGGCGTGGGGCTGGCGGCGGGGCTGGGGCTGGCGGCCGGGGTGCAGACGGTGCCCTTCCCCGGTACCTTCCCGTCCAGCAGGTAGGAGTTCACCGCCTGCTGCACGCACGCGTCGCCGCTGTTGTACGCGCCGTGCCCCTCGCCCTTGTAGGTGAGCTCCACGCCCACGTCCTTGCCGAGCCGCTCGGCCATCTTGCGCGCGCCCTCGTACGGGGTCGCCGGGTCGCCGGTGTTGCCGATCACCAGGATGGGGGCGGCGCCGGGGGCCGAGACGTCCGGGGTGTTCCAGGCGCCCGCGACCGGCCAGTCCAGGCAGCTCAGCATGGCCCAGCCGAGGAAGTCCCCGAAGACGGGCGAGGCCTTGCGGAACTCGGGGAGCTTCGCCTTGGTCTGCGCGAGGGTGTACCGGTCCTTGGAGTCGGCGCAGTTGATGGCGGTGTTGGCCGCCAGGATGTTGCTGTAACGGCCCTGCTGGTCCCGGCCGTTGAGGGCGTCCGACAGGGCCATCAGCAGCTGGCCCTGACCGCCCTCGGCCTCGTCCAGGCCCTGCTCCAGCAGTGGCCACAGCTCCTTGGAGTAAAGGGCCTGCGCGATGCCGTTCGTGGCGGCGGAGTCGGTGAGTTGGCGGTCGCCGATGCCGGCGATGGGCTTGGCCGCGAGCGCCTTCTGGAGCTTGGTGACGTTCGCCTCGATCTCCTTGGCGGTGCTGCCCTGGAGCCGGCAGGCGTCGCCGCGGTCCACGCAGTCCTGGGCGAAGTTGCCGAGGGCGAGCTGGAAGCCCTTCGCCTGGCCGAGCGCGCCCTGTTCGGCGTTCTGGGTCGGATCGACGACGGCGTCGAACACCGCCCGGCCGACGTTCTTCGGGAAGAGGTGGGCGTAGACCCCGCCGAGTTCCGTGCCGTAGGAGATCCCGAAGTAGTTGAGCTTCTCGTCGCCCAGGGCCTGGCGGACACGGTCCAGGTCGCGGGCGGCGTTCTCGGTGCCGACGTGGGGCAGCACGGCGCCGGAGTTCTTCCGGCACGCCTCCCGGTACTTCTTGACGCCGTCGAGGAAGGCCTTCTCCTGCTCCGGCGTGGCGGGGGAGGAGTCCTGGGCGTAGTACGCGTCCAGCTGCTTGTCGTCCTCGCAGAGCACGGGTGCGCTGCGGCCGACCCCGCGCGGGTCGAAGCTCACCAGGTCGTACCGGGCGCGCAGGGCCGCGTACTCCTGGGCGGCGCCGGGGAGGGTGCTGACGCCGGAGCCGCCGGGGCCGCCGAAGTTGAAGACGAGGGAGCCGAGGCGGTGCTTCTGGTCCCGGGCCCTGGCGCGGATGAGGGCGATCGGGATGGTCTTGCCCCCGGGGTTCGCGTAGTCGAGCGGCACGTCGAGGGTGGCGCACTGCCAGTCCTTGCCGGGCGTCTGCCCACCGCCTTCGGCAGCGGTGGGAGGGGAGCACTCGCCCCACTTCAGGGGCTTGGGCTCCTGGGTGCTGCCGCCCTGCGGTCTTCCCGCCGTACCGGAACCGCCGCCGGCGCAGGCGCCGGTGGTGAGCAGCGCGGCGGTGAGGGTTGCGGCGGCGGCTGTCCGAACGACGTTTCTGGGCATGCCTCCATCCTCTGCCCGCACCCCGCACCCCGCCCGCGCGCTGACCCGTCCGGGGGATCCCGCGGGGCTCAGGGGCGGGGCGGCGTCAGGCCGCTGCCGGGGTCACGCCCGGGGCCGGGGTCAGCACCTGGCGGGCCGCGGCCCGGCCCGTGGCCACGCAGGCGGCCACGCCCACGCCCTCGTACGCCGCTCCGCACAGCGCCAGCGACGGCAGCTCCGCGGTGGCCTCGCGGATGCGGGCCACGCGTGCGCGGTGCCCGACGCCGTACTGCGGCAGGGCCCGGTCCCAGCGGGTCACGCGGGCGGCGAGGGGCTCGCCCAGGGGGCCCGCCGCCCGGTGGAGTTCGGCGACGGCTGCCCGGATCAGGTGCCGGTCCGGGCGGCCCAGCAGCTCCTCCTCCCCGATCCGCCCGACCGACGCGCGCAGCACGAAGGCGGCGGGCGCCGCCTCGTCCGTCCAGGACCACTTGTTGGAGAGGAAGGACGCCGCCTTGAGGACGTGCCCGTCCACCGCCGGGACCAGGAAGCCGTTGCCCTCGGGGAAGCGGTGTGCCCGGCCGCGGGGGAAGGCCATGGTGATGACCGCGGTGGAGGCGTGCGGGATCGCCGACAGTTCGGCCTCCGCCCGGGGGGAGTGCGGTTGCAGCAGTTCCGCGGCCGCGTGGGCCGGCAGGGCCAGGACCACCGCGTCCGCGTCCATGGTCAGCGGGCCGTCGGCCGTCACGGCCCGTACCCGCCAGCGGTCGCCGGGAAGACGCCCCAGGGAGCGGGCCGTGGTCCCGGTGAGGATCCGCGCCCCGCAGGCGCCGGCGACCGCCTGCGGGAGGCGGCCGGTGCCGCCGGCCAGGCCCCGGACGGCGCCCGCCGCCGGGTGCGTGCCGCCCGCCGCCTTCATCCGGCGCAGTGCGGGCAGCAGCGGGCCGCCCCGTTCGGCGAGGGCGGCGATCCGGGGCAGGACCGCGTGCAGGGAGAGCCGGTCGGCGCGGCCCGCGTGGACCCCGGCCAGTATCGGTTCGACCAGCCGGTCCACGGCCTCCCGGCCGAGGCGGGCGCCGAGGTACGCGCCGACCGAGCAGTCCTCGGTGAGCGGTGCGGCGGGCAGGCTCTCCTCGGCCGCGAGCCGTGCGACGCCCTCCGCCGAGAGCAGGCCCGTGCCGGCCAGCGCGGCCGGGTCGGTCGGGACGCCCATCACGTGGCCGGGCGGGAGCGTGCGCAGCCCGCCGTGGGTCCAGATGGCGGTGGCGGCCGGGGCCGGGTCGCGCAGGGCGCCGCCGAGTCCGACGGCGGTCGCCAGTTCCACGGCCTCCGGGCGCAGCGCCGTCAGGGATTCCGCGCCCTCGTCGACGGCCGTGCCGGCGATGGTGCCGGTGCGCAGTGCGCCGCCGACCTTGGCCCTGCTCTCCACCACGGTGACGTCCGCCCGGCCGCGCAGCTGCCAGGCGGCCGCGAGGCCGCTGATGCCGCCACCCACGACGATCACTGAACGCATGGTCATCTCCCGTAAAGGTATGTCCCCTTTCAGAAGGTATGGGAGGGTCCCGGGCCGGCGCATCGTGCTTTCGGTCAGAGCCCGCGGCTCCGCCGGCGGGTGGGGCGCCGGCCCCCGAGAGGGCCGGCGGTGCTAGATCGATTCCTTGCGGGTCAGGAAGTTGAACGAGATCCAGCCCGGGAGGACCGGCAGCCAGAAGGTCATCAGGCGGAAGAGCAGGACCGCCGAGATGGCGACCTCCTTCTCCAGGCCCGCCGCGATCAGACCCAGCGTCAGGGTCGTCTCCACCGCTCCGATGCCGCCCGGGGTCGGCGCCGCCGAGCCCAGGGCGTTGCCCGCGAGGAAGACCACCGCGATGCTCGCGTAGCTGATGGCCTGCCCGCCGCCGAAGGCGCGGATCGAGGCGTCCAGGCACATCACGAAGCAGCCGGTCAGCAGCAGCATGCCGCCGATGCCGGTCATCAGCTTCTGCGGGCGCTGGAGCACGTCCAGCATGCGCGGGACGACCCCCGCGAACAGGGCCCGCACCCGGGTGACGACGAACTTCCGCAGGAAGGGGACCGCCGTGACGACGAGGACCAGTACGGCGACCGTGAGCAGGCCCGCGATGACCGTCCGGGAGGGGGTCATCTCGGGCGTCTTCTCGGTGCCCGTGAGGTAGCCGAAGGACAGCAGCAGCAGGATGTGGCTGGCCAGGCCGAAGAGCTGGGAGGCGCCGACGCTGGCCACGGCCAGGCCGGGGCGGATGCCGGCCCGCTGCAGGAAGCGGGTGTTCAGCGCGACACCGCCGACCGCGGCCGGGGCGACCAGCTTCACGAAGGACCCCGCCACCTGCGCGAGCACCGTCCGAAGGAAGGGCACCCGTTCCGGTACGAAGCCCAGCAGGCTCATCGCCGCCGCGAAGTAGCTGAGCGCCGAGAAGGCGAGCGCCGCCCCGACCCAGCTCCACTGCGCCTGCTCGACGATGGTCGCGAAGTCCACGTGGGCCAGCTGCGTGAGCAGGAAGTACGCACCGAACGCGCCCGCGATGAAGGACACCAGGGTGCGCGGACGGATCCGTTCCAGGCGGGCCGGCTCCACCGGGGCCTGCGGGCGGATCAGCAGGACCTGCCGGCGGATCTGGCTGAGGAGGTCCTCCTCGCGCGCCCCTTCGAGGGCGTCGTCCAGAGCCCGCTTCTCCGCCTTGCGGTCGGCGGCCGCGCTGGCGGCGGCGTCCCCCGCGCCCGCCGCGGCCTGCGCCTCGCGGGCCGCCTTCGCCACCCGCGAGGACTCCAGTACGGCCTCGCGCTGCCGGTCGGCCCGCTCGCGGGCCAGCCGGCGCAGGGTGGCCCGGGTGGAGCGGCTCAGGGCGATCGGCTGGAGCAGCGGCAGACAGTCCGCCACCGCGTCCGGGCCCAGCACCGATACGGCGGAGGCCACCGAGCGCTCGGCTCCGACCCGCAGGCCGAGGGTGGTCAGCAGCTGGGCGATGTCCATGCGGAGCACCAGGTCGCCGGCCGCGATCTCGCCGCCCCGCAGGTCGGTGAGGATGACGTTGCCGGAACGATCCACCACCAGCGCGTCCCCGGTGAGCCGGCGGTGCGCGATCCGGCGCGACTGGAGGGCCCGTACCTGCTCCCACGCGTTGCGGCTCAGGTCGTCGGTGATCTCCTCGTCCGCCAGCGCGTCGAGGGTCCGGCCGCCCAGGTGCTCGTAGACGAGCATCACGGCGTCGGGGCCGAGCTCGGAGGTGGCGATCAGCCGGGGGGCGTTGGCCCCGGCCGCGATGGCCGCGTAGGCGAGCAGTGCCTCCTGCTCCAGGGCCTGGCGCAGGGACTGGAGGCTGCGCCGGGTGGTGATCCCGCGCAGGGTCATCCGGCGCCAGACCCGGTAGAAGAAGCCGTGCGCCTGCTGCTCGCGGTCCACGACGGTGACGTCCAGCGGCGGCCCGTCCTCCAGCGTGACGTGGTAGCGGCGGCCCCGGTCGTTGGCGTTGGCCTCCGCGCCCTCTCCCTCGGGAGCCTCGGCGCGCATGGCGCTGACCGGCTGGAAGCCGACGCGGCGCAGGCCCGCGAGGAGGTTCTGCCCGGTGGGGCGGACGTTCGGGGAGCCGACCGCGTACAGGGTGCCGTACGCGACGCTCCAGCCGATCAGTACGGTCAGGATGATCGAGAACGGTGTCGTGTACCCGCCGACCAGCATGGCGAAGGCGTCCAGGAGCAGGACCACCCACAGCGCCACCCGCCAGCGGGGCCGGCGCGTCATGCCGACGGCCGTCATGTACGCGATCACGGGCGCGAGGTAGCCGTGCACCGGGTCGGTGAGGGTGCCGGTGGTGCCGGTGGTCCGGGTCAGCGCCTCCTGGATGGTCCCGGGGGCGGCCTGGGAGACCCACAGGTCGGTGGCGAGGGTGACGCCGTGCGCGAGGACCGCGGCGAGCACGCCGTCCGCGATGCGCAGCCCGTCGCGTTTGATCAGCCGCTCGATGGCGAAGGCGACGGGCACCAGGAGGACGGCGATGGAGGACACCAGCCCGGCGACCTTGATCAGCAGATCGGGTGCCTGGCCCGTGCCGGCGCTGATGTCCTGCTCCAGGCCCGCGGTGGTGCCGTGGGCGAAGGCGGCGATGCACAGGACGACGGCGATGCCGAGGACGCCGACGAGGAGCCGTACGAGGTCGGAGGGCCGGTGCACGCGCGCGGCGAGCAGCGGCTCGTCGACCTCGACCCGGTCGGCCGCCGTCGGGGTGTGACCGGGCGGGTCGTCAGGGTGCGGATCGCAGACGGGCACCTCGGGCACCTCGGGCCCCTTGTGACCCTCGGACCCCTCGGGCACGGCGCCGGAGCGCGGCTGCCCGGGGCGCACGGGTTCCGGGAGCGGGGGTTCCGGGAGTGGGGGTTCCGGGCGCGCGGGCTCCGGGAGCGCCGCGTCCGGGAGGGCCGCGTCCGGGAGGGCCGCGTCAGGGCGCGCGTCGCCTTCGGCGGGCGCGCCGGAGTCCGCGGGCGCGCCGTTTCCCGGCCGCGCGCCCTCGTCTCTCGTCGCACCGTCCGGAGGGCTCACACCCTGCTCCTTAGCCGTCACATCCGTCTCTTCTTGATCACGTATCACCAGTCACCGCCCGGAAGATGGTGGCACGGACCGGCGGTCGAAGGGGGCACCAGGGTGCGCGCCGGTTCGGAAGGAGAGCTTCCGCCGAGGTGTCCGTGCCGTCCGGCACCATGTCCCGAATGAGCGAAGAGCTTCCCGCGTACGCGGAGCGGGTGCTGGAGGTGGCCGAGCGGATTCCGCCCGGCCGGGTGATGACCTACGGGGACGTCGCGGAGTGGCTCGGCGAGGGCGGACCCCGCCAAGTCGGCCGCGTCATGGCCCTGTACGGAGGAGCCGTGCCCTGGTGGCGCGTGGTGCGGGCGGACGGCGTACCCCTGCCCGGCAGCGAGCGGCGGGCCCTGGAGCGCTACCGGACCGAGGGTACTCCGCTGCGCGAGACCCCCTCCGGCGAGCCGCGACTCGCGATGCGACGGGCCCGCTGGGACGGGCGTGACGAGACGGACGGAGGCGACGAGGCTCACACCTGACAGCTTCGGCCATGCCGGACACCGGCACGGGCTCGAAGGCGCGTACGGGGGACGACCCGGAAGGCCTCCGGGGCGACGTCCCGCCCCGCCGGGACGGACTGCGGCGGCCGACGCGGTTGGCGTAGCGTTGCCTCTTCGGCGCGCGCGACGGCCACCACGGCCGCCGCCCGTACCGACCCCGACACCGCCAGCGCGGCAACCGCGGCGACCGCAGACCCACCAGGACCGGCACCCCACGTGATCACCTCTCCTTCCGACCGCTCAGAGCGGCGTACGCGGACCCCTGACGCGTACCGGCTGGTGCGCACCGGGCCGGGACAGGTGGCTCCCCCTGTCCTGGACGCAGCGCAGCGCGCGGTGGTTGATCACACCCGCGGCCCCCTTCTGGTCCTGGCCGGACCGGGCACCGGAAAGACCACCACCCTGATCGAGGCGGCCGCCGCCCGGGTCGAGGCGGGGGTCGACCCCGCCCGCATCCTCATCCTGACCTTCAGCCGCAAGGCCGCCGTGGAACTCCGCGACCGCGCGGCCCTGCGGCTCGGCGGCGCCCGCGCCCCGCAGGCCACCACCTTCCACTCCTTCTGCTACGGACTGGTCCGCGCCCACCAGGACCACGAACTGTTCGCCGACCCGCTGCGGCTGCTCTCCGGCCCGGAGCAGGACGTGATGGTCCGCACCCTGCTGGAGGGCCAGCGCCGGCTCCGCTCCATCCGCTGGCCCGACGACCTGCGGGCCGCGCTGACCACGCGCGGGTTCGCCGACGAGGTGCGCGCCGTCCTGGCCCGCGCCCGCGAGCTGGGCCTCGGCCCCCGCGCCCTGGCCGCCTTCGCCGAGCGGATCGGCCGCCCGGACTGGAAGGCGGCCGCGGCCTTCCTCTCCGAGTACCTCGACGTGCTCGACCTCCAGGGGGCGCTGGACTACGCGGAGCTCCTCCACCGGGCCGTCCTGCTGGCCGAGACCACCCCGGCGCTGTCCTCCGCCTACGACGTGATCCTCGTGGACGAGTACCAGGACACGGACGCCTCCCAGCTGCGGCTGCTGCGCGCCCTGAACGGTCCGGGCGGGACCCTGGTCGCCTTCGGCGACCCCGACCAGTCGATCTACGCCTTCCGGGGCGCCGACCTCAACAACATCCTCGGCTTCGAGACCTCCTTCCCGGGCGCGGCCGTGCGCGCGCTGACCGTCGGCCGCCGCTCCGGTTCCGCCCTGCTGGCCGCCACCCGGCTGCTCACCACCCGCATGGCCGTCCCGCGCCTGCCCGCCGCCGCGGTACGGGCCCACCGGGCGCTGGAGCCGGTACGGGAGGGCGGCCGCGTGGAGGTGTACACGTACCCGACGGCCGGCTCCGAGCTCGACAACATCGCCGACATCCTGCGCCGGGCCCACCTGGAGGACGGCGTGCCCTGGCGGGACATGGCCGTCCTGGTCCGCTCCGGCGGCCGCACCCTCCCGGCGATGCGCCGTGCCCTGATCGCGGCGGGCGTTCCCGCGGAGACGGACGCCTCGGCGACCCCCCTCCGCCACGAGCCGGCCGTCGCCCCCCTCCTGACGGCCCTGCGCATCACGGCAACGGCGTCCCAGACCCCACCGCCGGGCACGGACGCCCCGCTGACCCCCACGGCCGGGCTGACTCCCACGGCCGGGGTCGCCGAGATGGCGGAGACCGCTGGGACGGCCGGGACCGCCGAGACCGCCGAGACGGCCGAGACCGCCGGGACGACCGGGACCGCCGGGACCGTCGAGCACACGGGACCGGCCCACGGCGTGACCGGGACGGCACCGTCGGGGGCGGGCCCGGACGGCACGGCGCCCGCGGAAGGCGCTTCAGGGGCTGGAGGGTCGGACGCCTCTCCGGCCGGGGTCCCGGCCCCTCGCACCAGAGCCGGCGCCCCCACGGTCACGGCCGCGCCCTCGGCGGACCTCGTCTCCGGGACGGCCGCGGCCGACGCCGACCCGGCCGACGCCGCTCCTGCGGCCGACGCCGCCGCCCACGCGGCGGCCGCCTCCGCGGAGGAGCCGCGGGCGGTGCAGGACTCCCCGGGCGGTCCGGGCCTGCCCGGCCCCGGCGGGGCACCGGACGCCGACGCCGCGGGGCCCGACGCCGGCCCCGGAGCCCCCGAAACCGCCGGAGGCGACGGGTGGGTCGGGGTCGAGGCCGCCATCGAGCTGCTCTCCTCCCCGCTCGGCGGGATGGACGCCGCCGACCTGCGCCGCCTCGGCCGGGCCCTGCGCGACGAGGAGCGGGCCGCCGGGTTCACCGTCCCCGCACCCTCCGACGTCCTGCTGGCCCGCGCCCTCGCCGAGCCCGAACGGCTCATCGCGCACGACCCCGCGTACGCCCGCGGAGCGCAGCGCCTCGGCCTGCTCCTGCGCAAGGCCCGCGAGCTCCTCCAGGGCGGCGGCACCGCCGAAGAGGCCCTCTGGACCCTGTGGGACGGCACCCCCTGGCCGCAGCGCCTGGAGCGCCGCGCCCGCCGCGGCGGCACCTCCGGCCGCAACGCCGACCGCGACCTCGACGCCGTCTGCGCCCTCTTCGACAACGCCGCCCGCGCCGAGGAACGCACCGGCGGCCGCGGCGCCCTCAACTTCCTCGAACAGCTCGAAGCCGAGGACATCGCCGCCGACACCCTCACCACCCGGGCCGTCCGCACCGACGCCGTACGCCTGATGACCGCACACCGCTCCAAGGGCCTGGAGTGGGGCCTCGTCGTGGTCGCCGGCGTACAGGAGGGCCTCTGGCCGGACCTGCGCCGCCGCGGCTCCCTCCTGGAAGCCGACCGCATCGGACACGACGGCCTCGCCGAGCCCCTCACCCCCGGCGCCCTCCTCGCCGAGGAGCGCCGGCTGTTCTACGTCGCCGCCACCCGCGCCCGCCACCGCCTCGTCGTCACCGCCGTCAAGGCCCCGGCCGAGGACGGCGACCAGCCCTCCCGCTTCCTCACCGAACTGGGCGTCACCCCCAAGGACGTCACCGGCCGTCCCCGCCGCCCCCTCGCCGTCCCGGCCCTCGTCGCCGAACTGCGCGCCACCACCGTCGACCCCGACGCCTCGCCCGCCCTGCGCGACGCCGCAGCCCGACGTCTCGCCCGCCTCGCCGCGCTCACCGACGACGAGGACCGCCCCCTGGTGCCCGCCGCGCACCCCCAGCGCTGGTGGGGCCTATACGAGCCCACCGCCTCCACCGTCCCCCTGCGCGACCGCGACCGTCCCGTGGCCCTCTCCGGCAGCGCCCTGGACCAGCTCGCCAACACCTGCTCCCTCCAGTGGTTCCTGGGCCGAGAGGTCAAGGCCGACGCCCCCTCCACCGCCGCCCAGGGCTTCGGCAACGTCGTCCACGTCCTCGCCGACGAGGTCGCCTCCGGCCGCACCCCCGCCGACCTCGCCGTCCTGATGGAACGCCTCGACTCCGTCTGGGACGCCCTCGCCTTCGACGCCCCCTGGAAGTCCCGCCAGGAGAAGGACAACGCCCGCGCCGCCCTGGAACGCTTCCTGCGCTGGCACACCACCGACCGCGCCGGCCGTGCCCCCGTGGCCACCGAGCACGACTTCGACGTCACCCTCGACGCCGGCGAGTACGCCGTCCGCATCCGCGGCTCCATGGACCGCGTCGAGGCCGACCCGCAGGGCCGCGCCTACGTCGTCGACTTCAAGACCGGCAAGGGCGCGCCCACCAGGGACGAGGTCGCCCGCCACCCCCAGCTCGCCGTCTACCAGCTCGCCGTCCGCGAGGGCGCCGTCGACGAGGTCTTCGACGGCCTGCGCCCCGCAACCGGCGGGGCCGAGCTCGTGCAGCTGCGCCAGGGCGCCGCGAAGAAGGAGGGCGGCGACGAGGTCCCGAAGGTCCAGGCACAGCAGCCCCTCGACGGCGGCCCGTCCGGCGCCTGGGTCGGCGACCTGCTCGCCACCGCCGCCGGCCGGGTCCTGGACGAACGCTTCGCCCCGGCCACCGGCGAACACTGCAAACGCTGCTCCTTCCGCAGCGCGTGCAGTGCCCGTCCCGAGGGCCGGCAGACCGTCGAATGAGACGCCGGACCGCGATGTCGGTGCCGGCGGCTAGCCTTTCGAGGTGACCGCCGTGACCGCGTACGAGTCCGGGCGCGCGCCCGCACTCACCGACCCCGAGCAGCTCAAGGAGCTCCTCGGGATCCCCTTCACGCCCGAACAGCTGGCCTGCGTCACCGCCCCGCCCGCCCCCCAGGTGATCGTCGCCGGGGCCGGCTCCGGCAAGACCACCGTCATGGCCGCCCGCGTGGTCTGGCTCGTCGGCACCGGAGCGGTCGCCCCCGAGCAGGTCCTCGGCCTCACCTTCACCAACAAGGCCGCCGGCGAGCTCGCCGAACGCGTGCGCAAGGCCCTCGCCCGGGCCGGCGTCACCGACCCCGACCCCTCCCCGGCCGAATCCGAAGCGGCCGGCGGCGAGCCGCGGATCTCCACGTACCACGCCTTCGCCGGCCAGCTCCTGAAGGACCACGGCCTGCGCATCGGACTGGAGCCCAGCGCCCGCCTCCTCGCCGACGCCACCCGCTTCCAGCTCGCCGCGAAGGTGATCCGCGAAGCCCCCGGCCCCTACCCCTCCCTCACCAAATCCGTCCCCGACCTGGTCAGCGACCTCCTCGCGCTCGACGGGGAACTCTCCGAGCACCTCGTCGAGCCGGACGGGCTGCGCGCGTACGACACGGAACTGCTCGACTCCCTCGCCGACGTCAGACTGACCAACGAGGACCTGCGCAAGGTCCCCGAGGCCGTCCGCGGCCGCCTGGAGCTGCTCGAACTGGTCGCCCGCTACCGCACGGCCAAACGCTCCCGCGACCTCTTCGACTTCGGCGACCAGATAGCCCTCTCCGCCCGGCTCGCCACCACCCGCCCCGAGGTCGGCACCCTGCTGCGCGAGGAGTTCCGCGTGGTCCTCCTCGACGAGTACCAGGACACCTCCGTCGCCCAGCGACTGCTGCTCTCCGGGCTCTTCGGCGGGGGCACCGGGCACGCGGTGACCGCCGTCGGCGACCCCTGCCAGGCCATCTACGGCTGGCGCGGCGCCTCCGTGGCCAACCTCGACGACTTCCCCGCCCACTTCCCGCACGCCGACGGGCGCCCCGCCACCCGGCTCTCCCTCAGCGAGAACCGGCGCAGCGGCGGCCGCCTCCTCGACCTGGCCAACGGCCTCGCCGCCCCGCTGCGCGCCCTGCACGAAGGGGTCGAGGCGCTGCGTCCCGCCCCGGGCGCCGAACGCGACGGCGTGGTGCGCTGCGCCCTGCTGGAGACCCACGCCGAGGAGCTGGAGTGGCTCGCGGACTCCGTCGCCCACCTGGTGCGGACGGGGACCGAACCGGGCGAGATCGCGGTGCTGTGCCGTTCCGCCGCGGACTTCGCGCAGATCCAGGCCGTGCTGGTGGCCCGTGACGTGCCGGTGGAGGTCGTGGGCCTGTCCGGCCTCCTCCACCTCCCCGAGGTCGCCGACCTGGTCTCGGTGTGTGAGGTGCTCCAGGACCCGGGGGCCAACGCCGCCCTCGTCCGGCTCCTCATCGGCCCGCGCTGGCGCATCGGCGCCCGGGACCTGGCCCTGCTCGGCCGCCGGGCCCGGCAGCTGGTGGCCCGCGCCGCCGCGGACGACGGCCCCGACGGGAGGCTCGCGGCGGCGGTCGAGGGCGTGGACCCGGCGGAGATCGTCTCGCTGGCCGACGCGCTGGAGACCTTCCTCGACGGCGCCGGCCAGGCCGCCCCCGACGACCTGCCCTTCTCCGCCGCCGCCCGGGTGCGCTTCGCGCACCTCGCGCAGGAGCTGCGCGACCTGCGGCGTTCGCTCGCCGATCCGCTGATGGACGTACTGCACCGGGTGCTGGCCACCACCGGCCTGGAGGTCGAACTCTCCGCGTCCCCGCACGCGCTGGCCGCCCGCCGCCGCGAGACCCTGTCGAACTTCATGGACGTCGCGGCCGGCTTCGCCGCGCTCGACGGAGAGGCGACCCTCCTCGCCTTCCTGGGCTTCCTGCGCACCGCCGCCCAGTACGAGAAGGGCCTGGACCACGCCCTGCCGGGCGGGGAGAACACCGTCAAGGTCCTGACCGCCCACAAGTCCAAGGGGCTGGAGTGGGACGTGGTCGTCGTCCCCGACCTGTGCGCCGGCTCCTTCCCGAAGGAGAAGCCGCCGGAGGCCTGGACCTCGTACGCGAAGGTCCTCCCGTACGGCCTGCGCGGCGACGCCCCCACCCTTCCCGCCGACCCGGAGTGGACCTCGGCGGGCCTGAAGTCCTTCAAGGCCGCCCTCAAGACCCACAAGCAGACCGAGGAACTCCGCCTCGGGTACGTCACCTTCACCCGGCCGCGCTCCCTGCTGCTGGCCTCCGGCCACTGGTGGGGCCCGACGCAGAAGCGCCGCCGCGGCCCCTCGGCGTTCCTGGACGCCCTGCGCGCGCACTGCGAGGCCGGATCCGGGGAGATCGAGGCCTGGGCGCCGGAGCCCGACGCCGACGCGGAGAACCCCGCCCTGGCCTCCGCCGGGGCCCCCGACCACTCCTGGCCCCTGCCCCTGGACCCCGCCTCCCTGACCCTGCGCCGCCGGGCGGCGGCCCTGGTCGAGTCCCACCTCGCCGCCGGCCCCCCGCCCTCCGAGGACCCGTACCTGTGGCCCCCGGACTGCGAGGACCCGTCGTACGACACGGAGCCGTGGCCGGACCCGTCCGACGACGGCGGCTCCTGGCCGGACTCCTCCGGTGCCGGGTCCCCCTCCGGGCCCCGACAGGCCCGGCCTGGCGGGACCACCGCGCGGCCGGGCCGGGCCCCGGCCGCCCACGGCGGGGAACCCACCGCGGGCGGCGCCGGGTCCGCGCCCGACGACGCCTGGTACGACGCACCCTGGCCCGGCGAGGCCCCACCGGGCGGCTCCACCGCGCCCGGCCCCGCTGCGGCGGGCCGTGGCGACGGCCCCGGCGGGGTGGGGGACGTCCCCCTTCCGCCCGGCCCCGCCGACACCGACGCCCCCCGGCCGGGGGGCACCCGGGCCGACGACGCCTGGCCGTCCGAGCCCCGGGCCGGTGACGCCTGGGCGGCGGAGCCCCGGGCCGACGACGCCCCGGCGGTCGAGCCCTGGGCCGGTGACCCCCGGGCGGTGGCGCCCCGGGCTGGTGACGGCTGGGCCTCCGAGCCCTCGGCCGACGACCCCTGGGCGATGGAGCCCTGGGCCGACGACGCCTGGGCGGCGGAGCCCCGGGCCGGTGACGCCCCGGCTGCCGAGCCCTCGGCCGGTGACGCCCCGGCGGTGGAGCCCGGCGGGCCCGACGACCTCTGGGCCGGGGAGACCGCGCACCCCACCGAAGCCCCCCGCGGCAGCGGCCCCGCACGGCTGCCCGGCCCCCGCCTGCCCGGTGGCTCCTCCGCCACCG
Organism: Streptomyces sp. NPDC031479; assembly: GCF_055581065.1. Taxonomy (NCBI): domain Bacteria; kingdom Bacillati; phylum Actinomycetota; class Actinomycetes; order Kitasatosporales; family Streptomycetaceae; genus Streptomyces; species Streptomyces sp. NPDC031479. The sequence continues at coordinate 306,446 of NZ_JBVIKC010000003.1, read as the reverse complement.
GCGCCCGCAACGGCTCCGCCGCCCCGCCCCCGACCCCGGAAGAGGCCCGCGCCATCGCCTCCTGGGACCGCGATCTCGACGCCCTCGAAGGCGAGCTCCGCCGCGCACGGGCGGCCGTCCGCGACGTCGAGTTGCCCTCCGCCCTCTCCGCGAGCCAGCTCATGCGCCTGGCCGCCGACGAGCAGGGCTTCGTACGCGATCTCGCCCGCCCCATGCCCAGGCCTCCGCAGCCGGCCGCCCGCCAGGGCACCCGCTTCCACGCCTGGGTGGAGTCCCGCTTCGACGAGCTGCCCCTGCCGCTCCTCGACCTCCTCGACCCCGCCACCGAGCTGCCCGGCTCCGACCAGGAGGTCGCCGACGAGGCCGACCTCGACGCCCTCAAGGCCGCCTTCGAGCGCAGCGAGTACGCCGAGCGGACGCCGTACCGGATGGAGGCCCCGGTCCAGCTCACCCTCGCCGGCCGGGTGATCCGCGGCCGGATCGACGCCGTGTACAGGAACCCCGACGGCTCGTACGAGGTGGTCGACTGGAAGACCGGCCGCACCACCCAGGCCGATCCCCTCCAGCTCGCCGTGTACCGCCTCGCCTGGGCGGAAGCCACCGGGACCCCCCTCGACCGGGTCTCCGCCGCCTTCCTCCACGTCCGCAGCGGCCGCGTCATCCGCCCCCGTGACCTGCCCGGACGGGCCCGCCTTGAGCGGATCCTCCAAGGCGAAACGGGCACGGACGGTGATGCTCAGGCGGACGGATAGGCTCGGGGCCATGAGCGAAACCCTGCCGGACAGCGTCGTCCGCACGTACATCGACACCCACCGCGCGGCCTTCCTCGACGACCTCGCCGAGTGGCTGCGCATCCCGTCCGTCTCGGCCCAGCCCGAGCACGCGGGCGACGTGCGCCGCAGCGCGGAATGGCTCGCGGCGAAGCTCAAGGGGACCGGCTTCCCGGTCACCGAGGTCTGGCCGACCCCCGGCGCGCCCGCGGTCTTCGCGGAGTGGCCCAGCGAGGACCCGGCGGCCCCGACCGTCCTCGTCTACGGCCACCACGACGTCCAGCCCGCCGCCCTCGCGGACGGCTGGCACACCGAGCCCTTCGAGCCGGTGGTCCGCGACGGCCGCATGTACGGCCGCGGCGCGGCCGACGACAAGGGCCAGGTCTTCTTCCACACCCTCGGCGTGCGCGCCCACCTCGCGGCCACCGGCGCCGCGGCCCCCGCGGTGCACCTCAAGCTGCTGATCGAGGGCGAGGAGGAGTCCGGCTCCCCGAACTTCCGCGCCCTCGTCGAGGAGCGCGCCGAGCGCCTCGCCGCCGACGTCGTGATCGTCTCCGACACCGGCATGTGGTCCGAGACCACCCCCACCGTCTGCACCGGCATGCGCGGCGTCGCCGACTGCGAGATCGACTTCCACGGCCCCGACCAGGACATCCACTCGGGCGCCTTCGGCGGCGCCGTGCCCAACCCGGCCACCGCCGCCGCCCGCCTCGTCGCGGCCCTGCACGACGAGGACGGCCGGGTCACGATCCCGGGCTTCTACGACGGCATCGCCGAGCTCGGCGACACCGAGCGCGCGCTGATCGCCGAGCTGCCCTTCGACGAGGCCGAGTGGCTCCGTACGGCCAAGTCCCACGCGGCCGCCGGCGAGGCCGGGTACTCCACCCTGGAGCGCGTCTGGGCCCGCCCGACCGCCGAGGTCAACGGCATCGGCGGCGGTTACCAGGGCCCCGGCGGCAAGACCATCGTGCCCGCCTCGGCGCACCTGAAGCTGTCGTTCCGCCTCGTCTCGGGGCAGGACCCGTACGAGGTCGAGGCGGCCGTCCGGGACTGGGTCGCGGCCCGCGTGCCCGCCGGGATCCGGCACTCGATCGTCTTCGGCGCCCCCACCCGGCCCTGCCTGACCCCGCTGGACCACCCCGCGCTGCAGTCGGTCGTCCGCTCCATGGGCCGCGCCTTCGGGCAGCGGGTCCGCTTCACCCGCGAGGGCGGTTCGGGCCCGGCGGCCGACCTCCAGGACGTGCTGGACGCCCCCGTCCTCTTCCTCGGCATCTCCGTGCCGTCCGACGGCTGGCACTCCCCGAACGAGAAGGTCGAGCTCGACCTCCTCCTCAAGGGCGTGGAGACCACCGCCTACCTGTGGGGCGACCTCGCCGAGCACTGGAAGCCCGCGACCGCCTGACACACCCGCACCGCACCGCACGCACCGCACCGCACCCGAGCAGCCTGCCTTGTCCCACACACCGGGGGAGTTGGAAGTACCTGTGAGCACCCATACCGAGCCCGAGCGCCCGATCTCGCTCGCCGAGCCCAGCGGAATCGACCGCGCCGCGCACCACCGCCTCGACGAGGCGTGGCTCGCCGCCGCCTGGAGCCACCCGACGACCCGCGTCTTCGTCGTCTCCGGCGGCCAGGTCCTGATCGACGACACCCCCGACGGCGGCACCGCCATCGTGATGACCCCGGCCTTCGAGGCCCCGGTCACCGAGACCCACCGCTACTTCCTGGGGACGGACGAGGACGGCGTACGGTACTTCGCGCTGCAGAAGGACTCCCTGCCGGGCCGCATGGACCAGTCCGCCCGCCCGGCCGGACTGCGCGAGGCCGGGCTGCTGCTCTGCCCGCGCGACGCCGGGCTGATGGTCCACGCGGTGGCGCTGGAGAACTGGCAGCGCATGCACCGCTTCTGCTCCCGCTGCGGCGAGCGCACGGTGGTCGCGGCCGCCGGGCACATCCGCCGCTGCCCGGGCTGCGGCGCCGAGCACTACCCGCGCACCGACCCGGCCGTGATCATGCTGGTCACGGACGAGCAGGACCGCGCGCTGCTGGGCCGCCAGGTGCACTGGCCCGAGGGCCGCTTCTCGACGCTGGCCGGGTTCGTGGAGCCGGGCGAGTCCATCGAGCAGTCGGTGATCCGCGAGGTGTGGGAGGAGGCGGGCGTCAAGGTCGGCACGGTCGAGTACGTCGCCAGCCAGCCCTGGCCGTTCCCGTACAGCCTGATGCTGGGCTTCACCGCCCGGGCCGTCAGCTCGGAGATCACGGTCGACGGCGAGGAGATCCAGGAGGCCCGCTGGTTCTCCCGGGAGGACCTGCGCGCCGCGATCGAGGCCGGCGAGGTCCTGCCGCCGTCGGGCATCTCCATCGCGGCCCGCCTGGTCGAGCTCTGGTACGGCCAGCCCCTCCCGAAGCCGTCCACGACCGTCTGACGGCCGCCACCGGCACGCAGAAGGCCCCCGCCGAGGCGGGGGCCATTCTGGGGGCCGGGGCCGGGGCCGGGGCCGGGGCCGGTCAGACGGCGAGGGCCTGCTTGGCCTGGGCCAGGCTCGGGTTCGTCATGACGGACTCGCTGCCGGCGGAGGACTTCACGAGCACCGTGGGGACGGTCTTGAGTTTTTCCACCACGGGGGCTCATGCGGCGAGCGTCACCTGATCCCCCCAGAGGAGAGGGCGCGTGCCCCCATCGGCGGTGTGGAGACTGATCCGCTCACCCTTGGGCTTCGAGAAGTCGATCCCGGCCCACGTTGCCCGGGTGGCCGGGAAGCTGTCGCCGTATTCGAACCTCACAGCCTCGGGAGAGGCGTACACCTTCACGCCCCACTCGATCAGCTTCTCTCTCCGCTCGTCGCGGGTGGCGTTGTCCCACCACTCGCCGTAGGTCAGCGGCGGGCACGCGCAGACGCCGCCCTTGCAGTCGTCGGCGTGGTGCTGGACGACATGCCAGGCTTCCACCGGCTTGGCAGCTGGAGTGCTGGTGATCGCTTCCCGCTCATCCAAGACTTCGTCCTCAAGCCGCCGGTACTCGGCACGGCTGAGCTTGCCCGCGCGATGCTCCTTCATGAGCTGGTCGGCGCGTGCGTCGAGAATGGCCACGCGGACGGCCCTGGAGTCGTCTGTGACGGTCCTCCGCTCCCTGACGGACTCCCCGGCCTATCTGTGCCTTCAACGTCATCCCAATGACCCCGTAGAGGTCTTCGCCAACGAACGAGTGCCCCGGGCATCCCTCGTACTCCCCGAGCAGTGACCGGGAGACCAGTACGGCCTGAACCGAGGTGGGGGACCAGACGGCGCCACGAGCCTTGGCCTTGGACTCGTCAAGCCGGGTAGTGGACGTCCCTGCCGCCGCACGCATCCGGGCGATGTCCGCAGTCGTCGGCACCTTGCCTGCGTTGAGCCAGTCCGAGACGACCGTGAACGACTTCGCGGCGATGAACAGCCGGATCATTTCGAGGAGGACGGGGCCGTACTCGGGGCACAGTCCGAGCGTGAAGCCGTCGCCGTCCTTGATCGCGACGCGGCCGAACGAGCGAGAGGTAACGTTCGCTCCTCGTTCCGGCTTCGAGTGGTGCCACAGCGCCAAGCACGGCAACGACCGATGGCCGCGCCCCACGCTTCGCTGTACGAGCTGCGCCCTGTGGGTGCCAGATGAGCAGCCACAACTGGGGAAGCCGCTCCGAGCCCCGCTAGCAGCCTGCATGGTTGTACATGTACATGAGGAACATTACGGCGGCATGATTCTTGTTGGCGTAGGCGGCCCCGAGCAGAGACAAGATCAAGTTGCACAACCCCTGGGTGGTCAGGTCTCCGGATGTCCAGCGGCCGTCTTCGAGCGTCTTGAGCTTGTCCCTGAGGATGCTGGCCTCGTCATGGTGGCGGTTAGCCAGCCGGGTGAATGCGTCGCTCATGACCTCGCCGAAGGAGCCGGAGTCCGCCAGTGACGTCCACTGCTCTGGGACTTCTCCGTTGAACCATGCCCGGACTTCCTCTGATGCTGGCTCCGCGTGTTCGACGACGAAGCGTCGGACGGGCTCAAGCGCGTCCGGGTCGGTGAGGTCTAGCCAGGGCTTCAAGACGTAGGTCATCCCAGTTGAGGCAAGTTCTCCGACGGCCTCAGGACTCAGCTCGGGGTTGTCCAGAGATCGCGTCCACAGAGCATCGGACATGATCAGGCTCACGCCTCGGTTCAGGAAGTCCTGAGCTCCCCATTCGTCGATGACTGAGCTCGACATAGCCAACTCCCTGATGCGAGGGCGTGCGGGAATCTACAAAATAGGTCTGTGGGCTCATGCTCCGCACACGGGGCGTGTCGAACGGGTGGTCCTCGTTCTCCGGCTAACCTGCGACCTACTTGCCCCAGTCACGGGGCCATTCGGAAGGTATGCAGTCGGGCCTCTACGCCCGGGCCGGCGGAGGCGCTGACCTGCCAGGTTTCCGAGGAAACGTTTACAACTCGATGTATGGAAGACCCACCCGGTCGGCCGGATGGGGCGGTCTCTCAGCAGCGGCGGTAGACGCGGATGGTCTTCTCGGCGACGCACACGGACCCGTTGTGCAGGATCATCGTCCGGGTGGCGCCGGTCCTGTATCGCAGGTCTGCGATGGGGAGGAGTGCACCCCCGGCAAGGACGAGATCGCCAACTTGGAGTTGATGCGGCGGACAGTCCACGGGGGCCGTTCCGCGCGGGGCACGGATCTGTTGGTCGGGTTTGGTGCGGGGGTCCCGCTTGCGCAGGTTGAGGCAGGCCCCGGTATGGGCGATCCACTGGAAGCCGCCCGAGTCCACGAGGCGGATGACCTCTGGCGATGGGTAGAGCTTGATGACCTCTCCCCGTAACTGCCGCTCGCGGTCGATCACCTTGTCACCGACGTAGTGGCGAGTCACGTTCCTTCTCCGCTGCGGGGGCGTCGGCGTACATCACGTCCGCGTGGTCGGTGACAACTCGGCGGAAGAGGTTGTGGCCCGTGGCCCCGGAGTGGCTGAGGGCCCACCGTTGGGCCGTGTCCTGGTCGTCTTGCGCGCCGGAGCCCTGGCCGCATTGGTAGGCGGCGCAGAAGACTTCCCATATGACGCCGCCCTCGGGCACGTGCTCTATCGAGAGGTCTTCGAACCGGTAGACGCTGCGGATCATCGCCGGGCCTTCCGACGCATCTCCGACAGGTCGGGGTCGGCGCAGTCGATGTGCCGGTAGACGACCACGGGCACGGAGTCCTTCACGAGGGACCCGCGTCGGCAACGATCCAGGGACTTGAGCCGTGTCAGGCAGGCGGGGCAGGTTTCGTTCGGCGGGGCGAACGTCTCGTACTCCCAGAGTCGCGCGTCAGTGTCGTTCGCGCTGTCGGTCCTACTCGAAGCCATCACGCACCCCTTCGCCGCATCCTCCGAATTCGATGCAGGCTCTCACCGCCATGGTGCGCATTCCACGATCATGCGCGTCATGGACTAAAGATCATCTGAGGGCTGCTGCGCACCCGCTCAAGAAGGCCCGTGCGTCGCTTCCGAAGATGGCCCGGTCCTCAAGGTGGGCGAACTCTTCCAGGTGGCTCACCACGTCCCTGGGGTCCCGAAAGACCATGACCCCCGTGGACAGCTCGACCGTGGCGATGCGGTCGTCGTAGACCGTGAAGGTGTTCAGCGGTGCGGGCCCGGTGGGGACGGTCAGCGGGATGATCCCGAGCCGTACGTTCGGCAGGTGCGTGAGCGAGGCCAGGTGGTCGATCTGCACCGCGAGCGCGTCCGGGCCGACGAGGGGCCACCGGACCGCCTGCTCAGTAAGTATGAAGGTGAAGCACTTCGAGCGGTCGTACAGGACCTGTTGCCGTTCCAGCTTCCTGGCGATGGTCTTCGAGTGGTCACCAGGGATGTGGGCGAGACTCGCCCGGATGTACTCCGGTGTCGAGAGCAGGCCCGTGATCATCGACAGCAGGAAGAAGCGGAACTCGGCCGACGATGCTTCGAGGCCGGCCAGCTCCAGTTGCTTCTTGTCCAGGCCCTTGCGCCGCATGCCCCGGGAGCCCTGCCACTCCGTGTTCGCGAGACGCGCCAGGGTCATGACCTGTGTGACCAGCGTGGGGGCCGCATCGCAGGCCCTCAGGAGTTGTTCCACGTCCACGAGGGACGGGCGGACCTTGCCGTTCTCGATCCGGCTGACCTTTGACTGAGACATGTTGCAGCGGGCAGCGGCCCGAGCCCCTGAGAGCCCGGACCGCTTGCGTACCGCTTTCAGCAGGGCCGCCAGTTCCTCGCCTGACTGGCCAAGCTCCTCTGGTTCGACACTCACGTACCGACGTACTCCAGGAACGGCACAGACGCGGCTACGGCGATGCGCTGGTACTCGATGAATGGGGCGGGGTCGCCCTCGTAGAGTTCGCGGCTGATCTGCTTGCCGTCCGCCTCGTAGTGCATGAGGACGACGGTGGAGCGGTCGAACATCCAGAAGTCTTGAAAGTCCGGCAGCGGGTTCGGCTGGTCGGTCACGTCGAGAATCCGGATGTCTTCTCCGGCCGGGGCCTGGTGCTGGTAGTACCGCTCGAACTCGAACCGCAGGTAGTCGGTCAGCGGCCGCGTGAGAACGTGCACACGCCCGACGCTGCGGGTACGGACCATCTCCGTCCACGAGTCTTCGTAGGGTCCGGGGAACCGGGCCCCCGCTTTGAAGGCTGCGAACTCTTCCGCTTCCTGCGGTACGAGGTACTGGGGCAGGGTCTCAAGCCGCCAGGCTTCCGTCTGGAACGTCTTGAACTTCGACGCCCAGCCCTCACCATCCAAGAGCACGGAAAGCCTCCATGAGCACTGCCTCGGGGATCTCCACGAGCCCTTCGCCGGTGGGCGGGGTGAAGGCGTCCGACGTGTCGCCCTGGACGATGAACGAGCCGGACGCGGTCCGGTAGACGTTCGGGCAGTCGCCCTGCCCACACTCGCCGTTTCCGTTGCCTGTGAGCCGGGTCAGTTCCTCACGTGCCATGTGGAGCCCCCTCGGTGCCAGGCCCCCGCTGGGCCTGATGACCATGACCGTACGGAGAGGCCACGGGGACCGTCTATGCGTGAACGCGACTATGCGCGTCTTCGCATAAACCCGCCCCTGAGCGTTCTCGGACGGGACAGCAGAAAGCCCCCGCCGGAGCGGGGGCCAGTCTGTATGTAAGGAGGGGGATCGGGTCAGACGGCCAGTGCCTGCTTGACCTGGGCAAGCGACGGGTTCGTCATGACGGACTCGCTGCCGGCGGAGGACTTCACGAGCACGGTGGGGACGGTCTGGTTGCCGCCGTTGGCCTGCTCCACGAACTTCGCGGACTCCGGGTCGAGCTCGATGTTGATCTCGTTGTACGCGATGCCTTCCCGGTCCAGCTGCTTCTTCAGCCGGTTGCAGTAGCCGCACCAGGTGGTGCTGTACATCGTGACGGTGCCCGTGTCCTGCATGCTCGCTCCTCTGGGAGGTCTCGGTGGACCGGGTCTCGGTGATCGGTCCGAACAATCGAACGTCCCCCGCCCCCGAGCCATTCCCGGCACGGGGGACGGGACGGCCGGTGTGACGGATCCGACTGCTGCAGACGCTCCGGCTGGTGGGGCCGGTGCGACGGTATGACGGACGCCCCTCACCTGTGGACGGTCATCCCGTCCGCCCCTCGGGACCTGGCAGCATGGCGGGGTGACAGCAGCAACGCACTCCTCAGTTTCCCCGGCCGACGCAGACGCCGCGGACGCCGTGCTCCTGGGCCTGGACCCGGAGCAGCGCGAGGTCGCCACGACCCTGCGCGGCCCGGTGTGCGTGCTGGCCGGAGCCGGTACCGGCAAGACCCGCGCGATCACCCACCGCATCGCGTACGGGGTCCGCTCGGGGCGGCTGATGCCGGCCAGCGTGCTCGCCGTCACCTTCACCAACCGTGCCGCCGGGGAGATGCGCGGCCGCCTGCGCGCCCTCGGCGCGGGCGGGGTCCAGGCCCGCACGTTCCACTCCGCGGCCCTGCGCCAGCTCCAGTACTTCTGGCCCCGCGCCATCGGGGGCGAGCTGCCCCGGCTCCTGGAGCGCAAGATCCAGTTCGTGGCCGAGGCCGGCGCCCGCTGCCGCATCCGCCTCGACCGCAACGAGCTGCGCGACGTCACCGGCGAGATCGAATGGGCCAAGGTCACCCAGACCGTGCCCGCCGACTATCCGGCCGCCGCCCTCAAGGCCGGCCGCGAGGCCCCCCGGGACCTGGCCGAGATCGCCCAGATCTACGGCACGTACGAGCAACTCAAGCGCGACCGCGGCATGATCGACTTCGAGGACGTGCTGCTCCTCACCGTCGGCGTCCTCCAGGACCGCCACGACATCGCCGATCAGATCCGCGCCCAGTACCAGCACTTCGTGGTGGACGAGTACCAGGACGTCAGCCCGCTCCAGCAGCGCCTGCTCGAACTGTGGCTCGGCGACCGCGACAGCCTGTGCGTCGTCGGCGACGCCAGCCAGACCATCTACTCCTTCACCGGGGCCACCCCCGACCACCTGCTCGACTTCCGCACCCGCTATCCGCAGGCCACCGTGGTCAAGCTGGTCCGCGACTACCGTTCCACCCCCCAGGTGGTCCACCTGGCCAACGGCCTGCTGGGCCAGGCCAGGGGCAGGGCCGCCGAGCACCGCCTGGAGCTGGTCTCCCAGCGCGAGCCCGGCCCCGACCCGGCCTACGCCGAGTACCCCGACGAGCCCGCCGAGGCCGAGGGCGTGGCCGGCCGGGTCCGGGACCTGATCGCGGCCGGCGTCCCGGCCGGCGAGATCGCCATCCTCTACCGGATCAACGCCCAGTCCGAGGTGTACGAGCAGGCCCTGGCCGATGCCGGGGTCCCCTACCAGCTGCGCGGGGCCGAGCGGTTCTTCGAGCGGGCCGAGGTCCAGAAGGCCGTCCTCGCCCTGCGCGGAGCCGCCCGCTCCGGCGGCAGTGACGACCCCCTGCTGCAGGACGTGGTGGAACTGGGCTCCCAGGTCAGGGCCGTGCTCAGCTCCACCGGCTGGACCGCCGAGCCGCCCGCCGGCTCCGGAGCCGTGCGTGACCAGTGGGAGTCCCTGGCCGCGCTGGTCCGCCTCGCCGAGGACTTCGCCCGCAGCCGGCCGGGCGTGACCCTGGCCGACCTCGCCGTCGAACTCGACGAGCGCAAGGCCGCCCAGCACGCGCCGACCGTCCAGGGCGTCACCCTCGCCTCGCTGCACGCCGCCAAGGGCCTGGAGTGGGACGCCGTGTTCCTGGTCGGCCTCACCGACGGCATGATGCCGATCACCTACGCCAAGACCGACGAGCAGGTCGAGGAGGAGCGCCGGCTCCTGTACGTCGGGGTCACCCGGGCGCGGCACCACCTGACCCTCTCCTGGGCGCTCTCCCGGGCTCCGGGGGGCCGGGCCTCCCGTCGCCCCAGCCGCTTCCTGAACGGCCTGCGGCCGGGCTCCGTGGCCCCCGGCAGTCGGCCGGGCGGGCCCGAGGCGGGAGCCGCCCGCAAGCGCGGCCGCCGCGGACCGGCGCTGTGCCGGGTCTGCGGCAGGACCCTCACCGAGGCCGGCGAGATCAAGCTGATGCGCTGCGAGGACTGCCCGTCCGACATGGACGAGGGCCTCTACGAACGGCTGCGCGACTGGCGTGCCGGCCAGTCGAAGCTCCAGGGGATGCCCGCGTACTGCGTGTTCACGGACAAGACCCTGATGGCCATCGCCGAGGCCGCGCCCGCCGAGGCGGGGGAGCTCTCGATGATCTCCGGCGTGGGTGGCCGCAAGCTTGAGCGGTACGGGGCCGATGTCCTGGCCATCTGCGCAGGCCAGGAGCCTGTGGGCGCGGATCCTGACGACGCGTAGAAACTCGTCGGAAAAATAGTTTGCACATGCCCGGCGAATCCCCATAGGTTCTTAGCAACGGAAACGGTGGCTTCTCCGAAGCCCCGGATCCGTGCTGTACTTATCCGAATACGCATGGGACAGGCCTCCGGGCCGAGTCCCCGAGACGCCGAGAGGAGGCGAGACCAGTGACCAGCTTCATGACCTTCACCAAAATGACCGATCGCTCGGTCGACGCTTCCTGCCTGCTCGGTTCCGTCTCCCTCCTGGGTACCGGTCTGTCCGCGATTTCCGCTGACCGGCCCGCCCTGCTGGCGACCCTTGCGGTCAGCGAGCGCAATGAGCGACCGACCCAGGCACCGGTGGCAGTACTGGAAGCCCAGGCGCATGGCGCCTATGGCTTCGCGGCCGCAGCCGGTGCCGGATCCCAGACGCAGACGAAGAAGCACCAGCACCACCTGATGTGGGCCTTCCGCGGGCTCGAACCCTGGAGTGATCCAGCCTGATCGCATGATCAGGCCGGCGCCTTCAGGGCCGCGGAACCCCACCCGGGATCCGCGGCCCTTCTGTTTGTCCCCGAACGGGGACGACGGAGCGAAGGGGCCTCGGGACTGGCAAGACCAGGTACCAAGCCGCGACCGGCCAACCGGCCGGAACGACTAGTCGAACAAGACGAGGAAGAAAACACCGTGCAACTCGAAGCGCACGCCCCGTCCGTACCGCAGAACCGAACGATCTCCCCGCCCGCAGTCCCGGAGGACTCCACCTTGACCCCCCTCACCGCGCTCACCGCGCTCGACGACGCCATCGAGAACCTCGGCGTACCCGTCCCCTGCCGCACCTTCGACCCCGAGGTCTTCTTCGCCGAGTCCCCGGCCGACGTCGAGTACGCCAAGTCCCTCTGCGGCACCTGCCCGCTGGTCGAGGCCTGCCTCGCCGGCGCCCAGGAGCGCCGCGAGCCCTGGGGCGTCTGGGGCGGAGAGCTCTTCGTCCAGGGCGTCGTGGTGGCGCGCAAGCGTCCCCGTGGCCGTCCGCGCAAGAACCCGGTTGCAGCGGCATGACCGCCATCGGAACCATCGACCGCCCCCTGACGCGCGACCCCCTGAAGCAGGCCCCCATGTCCCCCTACGCCACCACGAGCGAGCAGCCGCACGGCTCCGCCACCGCAGACTTCATCACCGCCGGCGCGATCACCTCGCGTCAGAACAGGACCCGCGAAATGCAACTCATTCCAGAAGCCATGGCCCGTGCCCATATGGACGACCGCATGCGTGAGGCGGACGCCGAGCGTCACGCCCTGCGCCTGGTCGCAGCACGGCGCATGCAGCGCAGGGCCGAGCGCGTCTCCATGCGCGCCCGGCGCGCGCTCGCCATGGCCGTCATGCACTGAGGCTCGCCGAGCCACCGGGTCACCGAGCGGGTGACCCGGCCCCCGGGGGACCGGTCCGAACGGACCGGTCCCCCCGGTGCGTTGCGGGCCCCGGACGCCCTCCGCGGGGATATCGTCTGGAGGTGGACCAGCAGACTCCCCACCCCGACCCTCCGGGACCCGGGGCCCAGCCCGTCGTCTGCGCGCGCTGCGGCGCCCGCTCCCCGGACGGAGCCCCGCCCACCTGGACCTGTTCGGTGGAGAACGGCACCAGACAGTACTTCTGCGTCGACTGCGCGCGGGCCAACCTCCGGGCCATCGAGGGCCGCCTCGACTCCTCCTGGTGGTGACCCCGGCCGCCACCGGGCCGGCCCCGGGGACTCAGTCCTCGGGCAGGAACCCCGGCAGCCAGGACTCCAGTTCGTCGCGCAGCCGCACCGTCGAACCCAGCTGACACAGCACCCCGATGGTGCTCAGCGTCACCCGGTGGATCAGCAGGTACGAGGGCGGCAGGTTGATCTGCCGCCCCAACTGGTGTGCGGGGGAGCGGGGATCGGCGATCCGCGCCGCCTGCCCGCGCAGCCACGGCCGGGTGAAGGTGAACTCGTCCGCCTCGGCGGGCTCGATGATCGGCTTGAGGTAGTCGAGCACCGCGTCCGGGTCGAGTTCGATGGACTCCTTCACGAACCCCTCGGCGCACAGGTGGCCGTAGACCCCTTCGGCGTCCCCGTCCAGGGTCAACCGCAGCGACCGGCCTATGGGCTTGGGCCAGCCGCCCGGCAGCCGGTCGACCGTGCCGAAGTCGAGCACGCCCAGCCGCATCCGGCCGTCCGCCCCCTCGATCAGCCGGAAGTTGCCCGGATGCGGATCGGCGTGCAGCAGCCCCGTGCGCGCGGGCCCCGAGAAGAGGAACCGGGCCAGCAACTGCCCTGCTCGGTCACGCTCCTCCCGCGTGCCGTCGGCGATCACCTCCGACAGCGGGGTGCCCTCCATCCACTCCGTCACCAGCACCTGGTCGCCCTGGTGCACCACGTCCGGGACCACCACGTCCGGGTCGGCGTCGAAGGCGTCCGCGTGCGCGCGCTGCGCCTCGGCCTCCAGCTCGTAGTCCAGCTCCTCCGCGACCCGGTCGCGCAGCTCGGTGATCAGCGGCTTCACGTCCATGCCCGGGATCAGCGGCCCGAGCAGTCCGGCGAAGCGGCTCAGCTGCTTGAGGTCCGACAGCAGCGCCTCTCCGGCCCCCGGGTACTGGACCTTGACCGCCACCTGCCGGCCGTCGTGCCACACCGCCCGGTGCACCTGCCCGATGGAGGCGGCCGCGGCGGGCTTGTCCTCGAACTCCTCGAACAGCTCCCGCCAGTCCTCGCCGAGCCGCTCCGCCAGCACCTGGTGCACCCGCGCCGTCGGCAGCGGCGGGGCCGCCTCCTGAAGCTTCGTCAGCGCCGCCCGGTACGGGCCCGCGACCTCCTCGGGAAGCGCCGACTCGAACACCGACAGGGCCTGCCCGAACTTCATGGCACCGCCCTTCAGCTCGCCGAGCGTGCGGAACAACTGCTCGGCGGTGCGCTGCTGGAGCTCCCGGGCGACGATCTCGGCCGACTTCCCGCCGATCCGCTTGCCCAGCCCCCAGGTCGCCCGGCCGGCGATGCCGAGCGGCAGCGCGGCCAGCTTGACGGTACGGGTGACCGCCTTCCGGGGAAGATCAGACATATGCCCCTCCAGTTCCCAGACGGCTGCGCCGCGAGCGGCGGATCCGGGACGGCCCCTCGGCCCCCGACGCATCCTGTCACGAGCCCCCTCGCCCGCGGACCCGGGCACCCGCCCCCGGTCCGCCGCGACTCCGGCCGTTCACGACCGCACCGCCGGGGCGGCCACGGCGGGCGCCGCCGCACAGGGACAGTCCGGATGGGGGCGCAGCGGGGACCGCTCCCAGTGCGCCCCCGGAAGGGCGGCCTCCCAGCGGGCGGCGGTGGAGGCGGGCAGCTCTCCGTCGAGGAAGGCCAGGGCGTGTGCCGCGGCCAGCCCCGCCACCGCCGTGGACAGCCCCACGTCGCAGGCCCCCGAATCCCGGCGGCGGTGCGCCGACCGCCACTGGACCAGCATCCTCGGCCAGGCCGGATCCCGGTCGACGCGGTCGCGCTCCATGCATCCGGCGCAGGCCGTGGCACCCGGCAGCACCAGCGGGCCGACCAGCCCCGTCCCCTCCAGCACCCCCGCGTACAGGTGCGGGGTGCCCGTGGTGACCCAGTCGGCCGCGGCGGCCGGATCGGGGGCCCACGCCTGCAGCCCGTCCCGGGGCGCGACCACCACCAGAGCCGGGCCGGGCTCCGGCCCTTCGGGATCCCCGGCGCGCGGAGGCCTCCCCGGCGCCGACCCCCGTACCAGGGCCCTCGCGGCCTCGGCCCGCAGCCGGCCCACATCGGCCGGACCGAGCCCGCCGGGCGCCACGTCGGCCACGGTCACCCGGCCCCCGTCGAGCACGTCGACCGCCCCGACCCCCGCCGACGCCAGGACGGCGGCGACCACCGCCCCCACCCGGCCGCTCCCGCGCACCTGGACCCGTATCGCCCGGCGTGCCGCGAGGCCCCGTAAGTCACCGCCCGGTTCACGGTGGACCAGTGAGAGCGAGCCCAGATCGGGCCCGAGCCGCTCCAGGGCCTCGGGGCGGCGCCGCACCGCCTGGGCCCGCGGCCCTCCCGCGGTGACGTCGTCGAGCAGCCCGGCGCGCGCGAGCCGCCGCACCAGCTCGTCCACCTGCCCGTCCGGGAGCCCCATCCCCCGGGCCTCGGTCCGCAGTAGGTCCATGCCCCGCGTGCCGTCGATCCGGTCGATCAGAGAGCCCGTGGCCGTGTCGACCGGCCCGAGCACCACCGCGTGCGCGGGCGTCACACCGAACTGGACCGTCTGCAGATCCCTCCAGGCCCGGGCCAGGGCCGGCTTCACCTTCGGATACACGGCTTCCCCCTCGTGGTGCGTCCCGACGCGCGGCCGGGGACCACCGTCCCTCCGCCGCGCCTTCTCTTCTTCCGACACCATGCCCGTCTTCCGCCGGGCGTGCGGGAGTTTGTCCACAGGCGAGGTGTATTAGGTATATGAGATGGATATCGGTGGCCTGTGAGAGGGAGAACGGACCCCCTCCGGCACCCCGTTCGGGCCCCCTCCGGCATCGCCCGCGCCTCGATCCTGTTCGAACGGCGGACGCGCGGGACTTCCGACACGACGACCGGGTACCTTCGAGGCGTGTCCGCCGACCCACCCCAGCGCGCCGTGGAAGTCCGCCGGAGCGCGCGCCGCCGCAGGACCGTATCCGCCTACCGCGAGGGTGACCGGACGGTCGTACTGATCCCTGCCCGGATGTCCGAGGCGGAGGAGCGGCGCTGGGTGGGCGTCATGCTGGACAAGCTCGCCGCCCAGGAGAGCAAGCGCACCCTCGGCGACACGGAACTCACCGAACGCGCCGAACACCTGTCGGAGCAGTTCTTCGCCGGCCGCGCCCGCCCCCGCTCGGTCCGCTGGGTCACCAACCAGAACACCCGCTGGGGCTCCTGCACCCCCGCCGAGGGCAGCATCCGCCTCTCGCACCGCCTGCAGGGCATGCCGGAGTACGTCGTCGACTACGTGCTGCTCCACGAGCTGGCGCACCTCCTGGTGCCCGGCCACGGCCCCCGCTTCTGGGAGCTGCTGGACGCCTACCCGAAGACGGAGCGGGCCCGCGGATTCCTTGAGGGCGTGGTCGCCGCGGAACGCCTCCCCCGGATTCCGGGCGCCCGCGAGGAATGACCTTCTGTCACGGAACGCGATTGTGTACCGGGTCGGTACCGGCTTGGCCGGATGTCCGCAGGAGCCGTTAGCCTGAGCGGCACGCATTCAGCGGTACGCATTCACAGTCGGGATGGGGGACGGTCGGACGTATGGCCAGGGAATTCCAACGCGGCCACAAGGCCAAGATCAGTGATCTGACAGCGGGCACCGATCTGTACGTGGGCGTCCAGATCGCCGGGCCCGGGCTCACCTTCGACATCAGCTGCTTCGGCCTCGACGCCAACGAGCAGCTCTCGGACGACCGTTACTTCGTCTTCTACAACCAGCCGAAGTCGCCCGAGGAGTCCATCCAGCAGCTCGGCCCGCAGGCCGGTGACACGGAATCCTTCCGGGTGACCCTCGACCGCGTGCCGACGGCCGTCCGGAAGCTGTCCTTCAGCGCCACCCTCGACGGCGCCGGCCAGATGTCGCAGATCGGCCCCGGCTACATCCGCATCGTGGCCGGCGGCGAGGAAGTCGTCCGGTACTCGTTCACCGGCTCCGAGTTCAGCACCGAACGCGCGCTGATGATCGGCGACCTCTACTTCAAGGACGCGTGGCGCTTCGCCGCCGTCGGCCAGGGCTTCGACGGCGGACTCGCCGCGCTGCTGAAGAACTTCGGCGGCGAGGTCGCCGAGGAGGAGGAGCAGCAGCCGGCGCAGCAGCAGGTGCCGGCCCAGGCCCCGCCGCAGCCCGCCGCGCCCGGCTTCGCCCCGCCCCCGCAGACGGCCGCCCCGGCCCCGGCCTTCGCCGCGCCCGCCCAGCAACAGCCGCCGCAGCAGCCCCAGCCGCCGCAGCCCGCGCCCTACGCGGCACCGCAGCAGCAGCCCCCGGCCCCCGCGCCGGTGCACTCGCAGCCGACCATGATCGCCCCGCTGGCCCCGCCCGCCCCCGCGGCCCCGTACGGCCAGCCGCCCCACCCGCCGCAGCAGCCCGGCCCGCCCTCGTACGGCGGCCAGCAGCAGCCGCAGCCCTCGTACGGCGCCCAGGTCCCGCCGCCGGCCCCGGCCCCCGCGCCCTACGGCCAGCAGCCGCAGCCCTCGTACGGCCAGGTCCCGGGCCGGCAGTACGGTCAGCAGCCCGGCTACGGCCAGCAGCAGCCGGCCTACGGCCAGCAGCCCCCGCCCGCCTACGGCCAGGCCCCGCAGGCCGCCGGCCACGGCCTCGCCGCCGCCCTCCAGCCGTACAAGGAAGCCCCCACCGGCGCCCGCTGGACCCCGCAGAACCAGCAGCTCATGCGGGTCGACCTGTCGATGGGCGGCCAGCCCGTCCTCGCCCGCCAGGGCAGCATGGTCCTCTACCAGGGCAAGGTCGACTTCAGCTACAAGGGCGCGGGCTTCGCCGGCCGCATCGTCGGCAACGCCACCGGCCAGGAGATGCAGCTGATGCGCTGCTCGGGCCGCGGCCAGGTCTTCCTCGCCGAGAACGGCGCCCACCTGCACGCCATCGAGCTCCAGGGCGACGGCATCTGCGTCTCCGCCGAGAGCGTCCTCGCCTTCGACGAGTCCCTCCAGCACGAGGTCCGCCGGATCGAGGGCCACGGCATCCCCGGCGGCGCCCTGTTCACGATGCTCTTCCAGGGCTCCGGCACGGTGATCGTCAAGACGCACGGCGCCCCCGTCGTCCTCCCCGTCACCCCGACCACCTTCGCGGACAGCAACGCCATCGTCGCGTGGTCGGCCGCCTCCCAGGTGATCATTTCCAGCCAGGTGCGCCTGCGGCGCAACGCCTACCCCGGCCACAGCGGGGAGACCGTGAACCTCCAGTTCCGCGGCGCTCCCGGCAACTTCATCGTCGTCCAGCCGTACGAGGTCTGAGGGAGCCCCACATGAACGCCATGAACGCAATGAACCAGCAGCTCGCGGGCTACGCCCCCACCCCCGTCACGGCCCGCATGGAGAACCACGGCCGCGCCATGCTCAAGGTCGCCATGCAGAGCGGCCAGGACCTCTTCGCCCGCACCGGCTCGATGGTCGCCTACGAGGGCTTCGTCCAGTACGAGCCCAACCCCCCGGCCGTGCGCCAGATGGCCTCGCAGTGGCTGACCGGCGAGGGCGCCCCGCTGATGAAGTGCACCGGCGACGGCCTGCTCTACCTCGCCGACTACGGCGCCGACGTCGTCTGCGTCAACCTCAACAACGACGCCCTGTCCGTCAACGGCACCAACCTCCTCGCCTTCGACGCCCACCTCCAGTGGGGCGTCGAGCGGGTCAAGGGCATGGCGAAGTTCGCTGGCCAGGGCCTGTTCAACGTCCAGGTGTCCGGAACCGGATGGGTCGCCATCACCTCCCGCGGCACCCCGATCGTCGTCGACTGCGGCCGCGGCGAGGACGAGACCTACGTGGACCCGGACGCGCTCGTCGCCTGGTCCCCGAACCTCAAGGTCAAGGGGAAGCGCAGCTTCAAGGCCTCGTCGATGATCGGCCGGGGCAGCGGGGAGGCCTACCAGATGGCCTTCTCGGGCCAGGGCATCGTCGTCGTACAGCCCAGCGAGGACAGCACCGACCGGCTCCGGACCCGGGGCTGAGGGGGAGCGGACACATCATGCAGAGCTCACTTTTCGGCTACGCGGAAGCGCAGTCCCAGGACCGGTACACCGTCCAGAACCCGCAGCTCCTGCGGGTCTCGCTGACCGGTTCCGACGACGTCCTCGCCCGCAAGGGCGCGATGGTGGCCTACCAGGGCATCGTCGACTTCGACGGCGAGTACCAGAGCACCACCCAGCGCACCGCCCGCGCCCGCACCGGCGAGGGCCTGGACCTGATGCGCTGCTCCGGGCAGGGCACCGTCTACCTGGCCAACCTCGCCCAGCACGTCCACGTCGTCGACGTGGACCAGGACGGCCTCACCGTCGACAACAGCTACGTGCTGGCCCTGGACTCCACCCTGCACACCGAGGCCATCGCCGTCGACAGCCAGTACGGCATCTCCGGCTCCGGCAAGTACCAGCTCAACATCAGCGGCCGCGGCAAGGTCGCGCTCATGACCTCCGGCCAGCCGCTGATGATGCAGGTCACCCCCGACAAGTACGTCAACGCCGACGCCGACGCCATCGTCGCCTGGTCCACCTCCCTGCGCGTGCAGATGCAGGCCCAGACGCACTCCACCGGCGTGTGGCGGCGCCGCGGCAACACCGGAGAGGGCTGGGAGCTCAGCTTCCTCGGCACCGGCTTCGCGCTGGTCCAGCCCAGCGAGCTGCTCCCGCCGCAGAACGCCCAGCTCGGACAGGGCATGGCCGCCCAGTACGGCATGGGCCAGCACGGCGCCCACGCCCAGAACCAGAACAACGCCTGGAACTGAGCCATCGCACCCCGCGCGACGGCGGAGGGGGCCGGTCCGCCCGGACCGGCCCCCTCCGCCGTACCGGCGGCCCTACGCGCCCAGGCGCGCCCGGGTCGCCTCCAGCAGCCGCACCACCGAGGTGTCGGCCACTGCCGCCACCTCCTCGTACGGGAACCAGCGCAGGTCCAGCGACTCCTCGCTGATCTCCGCCACGGCACCGGCCGGAGCCAGCGCCGCGTACTGCACGTCCAGGTGCCAGTTGCAGGGCGCCGGGATCGGATGCCGGTCCAGGCGCACCGGCCCGCCCGGCAGCAGGGTCAGCCCGGAGGCGATCCCCGACTCCTCGGCGGCCTCGCGCAGCGCCACCCCGGCGAGCGTGGCGTCGCCCGGCTCGCAGTGCCCGCCCATCTGGAGCCACATGCCGAGCTTCTTGTGCAGGGTCAGCAGGACGCGCCCGCGCTGCGGGTCGACGACCAGCGCGCTGCCGGTGACGTGACCGGCCCCGCAGGGCTTGTAGACCCCGTCCGGGTGGGCGGCCAGGTGCTCCAGGTACAGGTCGCGGAGCTCGGGCTGGTCCTCGTACCGCTTCAGGACGAGGACCGCGTCTTCGTGCAGGCTCACTTCTTCTCGTCGCCGTCCTGGTCGCCGCCGCGGCCGTCCTCGTCGCGCTTGCGGGCGGCCTCGCCGAGCATCTTGTCGATCTCGGAGAAGTCCAGCTGCTCGCGGTGGACGAAACCGTCCGGGTCGTCCAGGTCGGAGGCGGTCGGCAGCATGTCCGGGTGCTCCCACAGTCCGTCGCGGCCGTCCACCCCGCGCGCGTCCGTGAGCGAGGCCCACAGCCGCGAGGCGTCGCGCAGCCGCCGCGGACGCAGCTCCAGCCCGATCAGCGTCGCGAAGGTCTGCTCCGCCGGGCCGCCCGAGGCACGGCGCCGGCGCATGGTCTCGCGCATCGCGTCGGCCGAGGTCAGACGGGGCTTGGCCGCCTCGTGCACGACCGCGTCCACCCATCCCTCGACCAGCGCGAGCGCCGTCTCCAGGCGGGCCAGCGCGGCCTTCTGCTCCGGGGTGTCCTGCGGCTGGAACATGCCGCCCTGGAGCGCCTCCTGCAGCTGCTCCGGGTTCGACGGGTCGAGCTGGCCGACCACGTCCTCCAGCTTCGAGGTGTCCACCTTGATGCCGCGGGCGTAGCCCTCGACCGCGCCGAACAGGTGCGAGCGCAGCCACGGCACGTGGGCGAAGAGCCGGGCGTGGGCCGCCTCGCGCAGGGCCAGGTACAGCCGGACCTCGTCGGAGGGGACGCCGAGGTCCTTGCCGAAGGCCTCGATGTTCAGCGGCAGCAGCGCCGCCCGCCCGGCCGGACCGAGCGGCAGCCCGATGTCGGTGGATCCGACGACCTCGCCGGCGAGCGTGCCCACGGCCTGGCCGATCTGCTGGCCGAACATGGCCCCGCCCATGGAGCGCATCATCCCGAGCAGCGGGCCCGCCATGGCCTGCATCTCCTCGGGCAGCACGCTGCCCATGGCCGTGCCGACGCGCTCGGCGACCGGGTCGACGAGCTCCTTCCACACGGGCAGGGTCGCCTCGACCCACTCGGCGCGGCTCCACGCCACGGCCGCGTTGGCGCCGGACGGGAGGGAGGTCACCCCGTCCAGCCACAGGTCGGCGAGGCGCACGGCCTCCTCGACGGCCGACTTCTCGGCGACGCCGACGCTCACGTCCTTCACGCCGTCCGCGGTGCCCTGGGCGACGGTCTGGCGGGCGATGTCCTTGGCCATGTCCCAGTTGACCGGACCGCCCTCGTAGCTCAGCATCTGGCCGAGCTGTTGGAAGGCGGCGCCGAGGTCGTTCGGGTTCATCGAGCCGAACATCGCGGCGAAGGGGTTGTCCGCACCGCCGGGGAGGCCGCCAGGGCCGAACCCGAACGGATTCGCGGGACCGCCCTGCCCGCCCTTCTTGCCCTCGTCGCCGTTCTCCGGCTCCTCCGGCGGAAGGCCGAATCCGAATGGGGTGTCGCTCACGGGTTTCCTCGGCTCGTAGGGCCGTCGGCGGGAGCCGACGGGCAATGGTCCGACAACACCACCCAGCGTAGACACCACTCCCGCTTCCGGGCTCGGTGCTCCGCCGACTCCTGGGCTGCGGCAGGATGGACATCACCTGGTGGGTACGCGTCACGACGCGTCCCCACTGAAGACAACCGCTGGAGACGCCCGGTGAGTTCCCCAGATCCGCAGGCTCGCGCGCCGCACGACGCCGAAATCCGCCCCGAGCACGGCGACAGCGCCCCCGGCGTTCGCCAGTCGCGAAACCAGGCCGAACCGCGACGGCGCAGCCCCGTGATCGCGGTGACCGGCGCCGCGTCCGGGGTCGGCGCGGCCCTGGTCGCCCGGCTCGCCGTGTCCGACGAGGTCAAGCAGGTCGTCGCCATCGACGAGCGGCGCGGGGACTGCGCGTCCGCGCAGTGGCACGTGCTGGACGTACGGGACCCCGCGATCGCGGAGAAGCTGCGCGGCGCGGACGTCGTGGTCCACCTCGCGCTGGACCTCGACCTGGAGACCGACCCCGCGGCCCGTACCGCGTACAACGTACGCGGAACCCAGACCGTCCTGACCGCCGCCGCGGCGGCCGGCGTGCACCGGGTCGTGCTGTGCACCTCCGCGATGGTCTACGGGGCCCTCCCGGACAACGACATCCCGCTCTCGGAGGACTCCGAGCTGCGCGCCACCGCCGAGGCGACCGGTGTCGGCGACCTGCTGGAGATCGAGCGCCTGGGCCGCCGGGCCCCGCGCGCGCACCCCGGGCTGAACGTGACGGTGGTCCGCCCGGCGGTGCTGGTCGGCGGCACCGACACCGCCCTGACCCGGTACTTCGAGTCCCCGCGCCTGCTCGTCGTCGCCGGATCCCGGCCCACCTGGCAGTTCTGCCACGTGGAGGACCTGGTCAGCGCCCTGGAGTACGCGGCGCTGGAGAAGGCCGAGGGCGAGCTGGCCGTCGGCTGCGAGGGCTGGCTGGAGCAGGAGGAGGTCGAGGAGCTGAGCGGCATCCGCCGCATGGAGCTGCCCTCGGCTGTCGCCCTGGGCGCGGCCGCGCGGCTGCACCGGATCGGCCTGACCCCCTCCCCGGCCGGGGACCTCGCGTACACGATGCACCCGTGGGTGGTCAGCGTCAGCGGGCTGCACGCGGCGGGCTGGCGGCCCCGCTGGACCAACGAGGAGGTGCTCGCCGAGCTGCTTCAGGAGGTGGCGGGCCGGCACACCGTCGCGGGCCGCAGGCTGGGGCGCAAGGACGCCGCCACCGCCGCCGGCGCCGCGGGTGCGACGGTGGCCCTGCTGGGCGCCGCCGCCGCGGTCCGCCGGGCCCGCCGGCGCCGGGGCATCTGAACCGGACCGGTGCCCCGCCCCGCGGGGCGGGGCACCTGTAGGAGGCTCCCAACCGGGCGGGCCGGGCCCGGGCGAATCGGCTATTCCACCACCCCGGCCGCTAGGGCACGATGGAAGACATGGCACCGCACTTGGACCACCCCGGCGAGCAGGCCGCTCCGGACCCGATCCGGCTGCTCGAGATCCGTGACGCCCCGCTCTCCATCGACGAGGTCTTCCGGGCCGTCGGCGACGACGCGACGGGCGGCACGACCCTCTTCGTCGGCACGGTGCGCAACCACGACGGCGGCGCCGACGTGGACTCGCTCGGCTACTCCTGCCATCCCACGGCGGAGGCCGAGATGCGGCGCGTCGCCGACCGGGTCATCGAGAAGTACCCGGTCCGCGCGCTGGCCGCGGTCCACCGCGTCGGCGACCTGGCCGTGGGCGACCTCGCCGTGATCGTCGCCGTCTCCTGCCCGCACCGCGGCGAGGCCTTCGAGGCCTGCCGGATGCTGATCGACGACCTCAAGCACGAGGTCCCGATCTGGAAGCACCAGACGTTCTCGAACGGCACGGAGGAGTGGGTCGGCGCCTGCTGACGCGGACGGCCGCGAACGGGTACCCCGGGCGCCGGGGTCTCCCCGCCGGGGAGTAGCCTCACACCCGTTCGGCCGCGCAACACGCCCTCGATTTGCGTAACCCCCTCCCGGGCACGAGCGTTGAAGCCATCGACGACACGTACTTTTCGGGGCAGGGAGGCACGTCCATGGCGTCACTGGCGTGGTTGCTGATTCCGCTGTTCGCCGCGATCGGGGCGGCGATATGGGGCAGCTGGGCGGCACGCGACCGCACTCAAGGCGACATATCCGAGCTCGCCGGCTACGCGAGGTTCCGCGAGGTCATGGACGAGGTCGACCGGGCCCATCGGGCCCGTATGAAAGAAAAGGCGCACTCCGGTTCCGACGCCGTCTGACGCGTCCCGAGAGTCCCGCCGGGAAGCACCGCCGGACGGTTGCGCGGGGAGACACCGCGGGAAGGCACCGCGGGGGTACCGCGAGCCCCTCCGCCGGAAGGTTCGGCTCCGCTGAGAATCACCTGAGAGTTCCGCCCGGGGGCCCCGTACGGACCGGCCCCGGGGGCCGCCCGCAGAGGCCGTCACGTACTGTCGAGCCATGCCACGCCGCACCGCGACGATGCTCGCCTCCTTCCTCGTGCTGTTCGCGCTGCTCTGCGTAGGAGTGTTCGTCAGGGTCCCGTACTCGGAGATGAGCCCGGGCCCCACCGTGAACACGCTCGGCGACTCGCGCGGCGAGCCGGTCCTGAACATCTCGGGCCGCAAGACGTACCCGACCAGCGGTCACCTCAACATGACCACGGTCCGCGTCACCGGCGCGGACTACGACATGAACCTGCTGGAAGCGGTCTACGGCTGGGTGGCCGGCGACAACATCGTCGTGCCGCACGAGAACCTCTATCCGAACGGCAAGACGGACAAGGAGTCGACGCAGGAGAACGCCGAGGAGTTCAGCCAGTCGCAGGAGAGCGCCAAGGTGGCCGCCCTCAAGCAGCTCGGCATCCCGGTCACCGCCCGCGTCATCGTCTCCACCGTCGTCAAGGGCAGCCCCTCCGAGGGGAAGCTGCACGCCGGGGACGTGATCAAGGACGTGGACGGCGCCCCGGTCAACGAGCCGGGCGACGTGGCCAAGCTCGTCACCAAGCACAAGCCCGGGGAGCCGGTGGAGTTCACCATCGTCCCGGCCGCCGACGCGGCGGCGGCCGAGAAGGAGAACCGCGAGCCCACCGGCAGCACCAAGGTCACCATCACCGCGGGCAAGGCGCCCGACGACGGCCACGCCATCGTCGGCATCCGGGCCGGGACCGACCACGCCTTCCCGTTCCCGATCGACATCAAGCTCGCCGACGTCGGCGGCCCCAGCGCCGGGCTGATGTTCGCCCTCGGCATCGTCGACAAGCTCACCCCGCAGAGCCTGACCGGCGGGAAGTTCATCGCGGGCACCGGCACCATCGACGACACCGGCAAGGTCGGCCCCATCGGCGGCATCCAGATGAAGACCATCGGCGCCCGCCAGGCCGGCGCCGAGTACTTCCTCACCCCGGCCGAGAACTGCGCCTCCGCGTCGGAGCACACCCCCGACGGCCTGACCCTGGTCAAGGTCTCCACCATCGACGACGCCACCAAGGCCCTGGAGAAGATCGGCAAGGGGGACACGGCGGGTCTGCCGCGGTGCACGAAGTCCTGACCGCCGGACCCCGCCGCACCCGGACCCGCCGGGTCCCGCCCGGCCGGCCCGACTAGTCCAGGAAGGTCGCGGCCAGGGCCTCGGCCAGGCCCGGCACCAGGGTCGCCCCGGTCAGCACCTCGCTGGAGGAGTCCTTCTCCCGCAGCCGCACGGCCGACTCCCGCGACCCGTCGCGCAGCACGCCCACCGTCAGGCGGACCTCCTGCCGGTCGGGGTGCCCGGCGACCCACTTGGCCAGCTGCTTGTCGCTGAGCCCCTCCGGTACGGAGGCCTCCGCGGACGGCGGCAGCATCAGCCGCTCCACGGTCAGGGCGCAGCCGACGATCGCGTCGGGCCACGCGATGGTCCCCAGGAACTTGTCCAGCGGCATCCCGGCCGGGACCTGGTCCTGCTCGATCGGGGTCAGCTGGCTCTTGCCGGCGTCGTCCTGGTCGAGGCCCAGCTGGTTCGCGAGGCCCGGCTCCGAGCGGCGCAGGCGGGCCGTGTCGACCAGGGCGAAGAGCCGGGCGGGCTTGTCCCAGCCGAGGGTGGAGGCGTACTCGTCGATTTCGAGGACGGCGCGGGTCAGCGGACCGGCCGCCATCGGGGTGCCGGGGGAGGGAGAAAGGTTGGACATGGACAACATCCTGCCTCCTTTCTCCCCGATAGCGGGAACTGACTAAAGCCTCAGTAAGTTGCATGAGTGGGCCCTACGATCGGGGGCCCAGCTTTGGACACTTTTCCAGTACGCCAGAGACCGACCAGACCACAGCGACTTTCGAGGTGCGCACCTTGGCTTTCCAGATGCCGGACCGCGGCGGAGGCCCCTCCGGGCCACGGATGAGAGTCGGCCGCCCCTCCCGGCGCGCCCGGACTCTTCTGATGACCCTGGGCGTCCTGGCCGTCCTGGCCATGGCGTTCATCATGTTCGCCGGGTTCTGGACGGACTGGCTCTGGTTCCGCTCCGTCAAGTACTCCACGGTCTTCACCACCACCCTGTGGACCAAGATCGGCCTCTTCGCCGTCTTCGGTCTGCTGATGGCCGGTGCCGTCGGGTTCAACATCTGGCTGGCGCACCGGCTGCGGCCGCCGCTCAGCGCGATGTCGATGGAGCAGCAGAGCCTCGACCGCTACCGGATGAGCGTCGCCCCGTACAAGAAGTGGCTGCTCCTGGGCATCGCCGCGGTCGTCGGACTGATCGCGGGCGCCTCGGCGGCCGGCCAGTGGAAGACCTGGCTGATGTACGTGAACGGGGTGCCCTTCGGGCGCAAGGACCCCCAGTTCGGCCTGGACGTGTCGTTCTACACCTTCGACCTGCCCTGGTACCGCTTCCTGCTCGGCTTCGGCTTCGCCGCCGTCGTGCTCTCGGTGATCGCCGCCGTCGTCGTGCACTACCTGTACGGCGGCCTGCGCGTGACCAGCCCGGGTGCCCGGGCCACCGCCGCGGCGACCGGGCACCTGTCGGTGCTGCTCGGCCTCTTCGTGACCTTCAAGGCCGTCGCCTACTGGCTCGACCGGTACGGCCTCGCCGTGAAGTCCAGCGACTTCAAGGCCGCCGACAACTGGACCGGCCTGCGGTACGTCGACGCCAACGCCTACCTGCCCGCGAAGACGATCCTCGTCGCCATCGCGGCCATCTGCGCGCTGCTCTTCTTCGCCACCCTGTGGCGCCGCACCTGGCAGCTGCCGGTCATCGGCTTCGGCCTGATGGTCCTGTCGGCGATCCTGATCGGCGGGCTCTACCCGGCGATCGTGCAGAAGTTCCAGGTCCAGCCGAACGAGCAGGCCAAGGAATCCCCGTACGTCGAGAAGAACATCAAGGCCACGCGCGACGCCTACGGGATCGCCGGCAGCGACGTCAAGGACTACCCGGGCGTGCCCACCCCCGGCACGAACAAGGACCAGCTGCGCAAGACGGCGGACACCACCGCCAGCGTCCGGCTCCTCGACCCGAACATCGTCTCCCCGGCCTTCCAGCAGCTCCAGCAGGTCAAGGGCTACTACGCCTTCCCGTCCACGCTCGCCGTGGACCGCTACAGCGGCCAGGACACGGTCATCGGGCTCCGCGAGCTGAACATCGGCGGCATCCCGAAGAACAACTGGATCAACGACCACTTCCGCTACACGCACGGATTCGGCGTGGTCGCCGCCAAGGGCAACACCGCCACCGACAAGGGCGCCCCCGACTTCACCCAGTCCGACCTGCCCTCCAAGGGCATGTTCGGCACGGACTTCGAGCAGCGCATCTACTACGGCGAGCAGACGAAGCAGTACTCGATCGTCGGCGGTCCGCAGAAGGAGCTCGACTACTCGGACGACAAGGGCGAGAAGGAGACGAGCTACAAGGGCGACTCCGGCGTCAACCTCGACAACCCGGTCAACCGGGCCGCGTACGCGCTCGCGTTCAGCGAGCCGCAGATCCTGTACTCGGGCGCCATCGGCGAGGGCTCGCGGATCCTCTACAACCGCACCCCCAAGGAGCGCGTCGAGGCCGTCGCACCCTGGCTGACCATCGACGGGGCCCCGTACCCGGCGGTCGTCGACGGCCGGATCAAGTGGATCGTCGACGCCTACACGACGACGAACGGCTACCCGTACGCCTCGCGCACCACGCTGGGCGACAGCACCGCCGACTCGCTGACCAACAGCCAGCGCGCGGTGGTGGCCCAGG
The DNA here is from genome assembly GCF_055581065.1 of Streptomyces sp. NPDC031479. Lineage (NCBI taxonomy): Bacteria > Bacillati > Actinomycetota > Actinomycetes > Kitasatosporales > Streptomycetaceae > Streptomyces > Streptomyces sp. NPDC031479. The sequence continues at coordinate 279,163 of NZ_JBVIKC010000003.1, read as the reverse complement.
AGAGCCAGGTCAACTACATCCGCAACTCGGTGAAGGCCACCGTCGACGCGTACGACGGCACGGTCAGCCTGTACCAGTGGGACACCGAGGACCCGGTCCTGAAGACCTGGATGAAGGCGTTCCCGGGCACGGTGAAGCCCAAGAGCGCGATCGACAAGGCGCTCATGGACCACCTGCGCTACCCGCAGGACCTCTTCAAGGTCCAGCGCGAGCTGCTCACCCGGTACCACGTCACCGACCCGCAGACCTTCCTCAGCGGCAGCGAGGCCTGGCAGGTCCCGGACGACCCGACCACCAAGGCCGGTACGGCGGTTCCGCCGTACTACCTGTCGATGAAGATGCCGGCGCAGAAGGAGAAGGACCAGGTCTTCTCCCTCACGACGACCTTCACGCCGAACGGCCGGGACAACCTCAGCGCCTTCATGGCGGTCAACGCGGATCCGGGCACCCCGGACTACGGCAAGATCAGACTCCTGAAGCTGCCGACCAGCAGCCCGGTCGACGGCCCCAAGCAGGTCCAGAGCAAGTTCAACTCCGAGCCGAAGATCGCGGAGTCCATCCGTCTGCTGCGCGGCGGTGACTCCGAGGTCGAGTACGGGAACCTGCTCACGGTCCCGCTGGACGGCGGCATGCTCTACGTGGAGCCGGTGTACGTCCGCAGCTCCGGGCTCAAGTACCCGCTGCTGCGCAAGGTGCTCGTGACCTACGGCGGGCAGACGGCCTTCGAGGACACCCTGGAGAAGGCGCTGAACGTGGTCTTCGGGGCCGAGGCCCCCACCACGCCCCCGACGACGACGCCCCCGACGACGACCCCGCCGGGCGAGGGCACCGTCACTCCGCCCACCGCCCAGGACCCGACGGTCAAGGCGGCCCTGGAGGACGCCCAGAAGGCCATCGACGCGGCGGAGAAGGCCCGGCAGTCCGGCGACTGGACGGCCTACGGCAAGGCCCAGGACGACATCAAGGCCGCGCTGAAGCGGGCGATCGACGCCGAGGCGAAGCTGACGGCGCCCAAGACGGGCGGCTAGGCACCCGCGTGGTCAAGGCCCCACTCCGCGTCGTGATACTGTGGTTTCACCGACGCGGGGTGGAGCAGCTCGGTAGCTCGCTGGGCTCATAACCCAGAGGTCGCAGGTTCAAATCCTGTCCCCGCTACTGAAGACGAAGGCCCGGATCCAATGGGATCCGGGCCTTCGTCATGTCCGGGCGGGGGCCGGAAGAAGAAGCCGGGAGACACGGGGTCACTGGGGCGGGTGAGTTGGGGTGTGGGCGTGTTTGACTTGTCTCTCTGTGGGCATGTCGACAAAACGCTGTAGTGACCTCACTGGCTGCGACATACCAGGTGTACGCGGGTAGCAGGTGATGCGACGATGGGATTTATGGGGGACAGGTCAACTCTGCTGGAGACAGGGCGGTTTGTGAGGGCGGAGGCCGAGTCGGGTACGGAGTCCGGTGAGGCGGCTCAGTCTGTCAACGCGCAGACCGCACTGACCGATGCGGTGTTCGCGGAAGAAGCCTTCGGCGAGGCCGAAGGCGCCACCGAGGCCGAGCTGGAGGCCCGCCACCGGCTCGCCGCCGACAAGGGCGACTCGGGCGCCATGAGCGTGCTCGGGGCCCTGCTGCTGCGTCGCGGCGACCTGGCCGGTGCCGAACCGTACCTGCGCGGAGCCACCGCGGCGGGCGACCGCGCCGCCGCGAACAACCTCGGCGTCCTCCTGCACCAGCGCGGCTACCCCGACGACGCCGCCGGCTGGTGGCGGGTCGCGGCCGTCGCCGGATCGGCCCCGGCCGCGCACGCCCTGGGCCGCCACTACCGCGAGCGCGGGGACGAGCCCGCCGCCGAGTACTGGCTGCGCCAGGCGGCCGAATCCGGCCACGCCCTGGGCGCCTACGGCCTGGCCGACCTGCTGGAGCACCGCGGGGACAAGGGAGTCGAGCGCTGGTTCCGGGCCGCCGCCGAGCAGGGGCACCGCGAGGCGGCGTACCGCCTGGCACGGCACCTGCGCAAGGGCGACCCCGCCGAGGCCGAGCAGTGGTACCGCCAGGCCGCCGCGCGCGGGCACCGGCGCGCCGGGCTGCACCTGGGCGCCCTGCTGGAGGCGCGCGGCGAGCTCAAGGAGGCCGGACGCTGGTACCTCAGCTCGGCGAAGCAGGGTGAAGCCCGGGCGGCGTGCGCCCTCGGCTTCCTGCTGCGCGACGCGGGGGACGAGGAGAGCGCGGCATCGTGGTGGCTGCGGGCCGCCCAGGACGGCGACGGCAACGCGGCGAACGCCCTGGGCGCGCTGCACGCCGCCCGGGGCGAGACCCAGACGGCCGAGAAGTGGTACCGGGCCGCGATGGACGCGGGCGACCAGAACGGCGCGTACAACCTCGCCCTGCTCTGCGCCGCGCAGGAACGCACGGCGCAGGCCGAGCAGTGGTACCGCCGGGCCGCCTACGCGGGCCACCGCGAGGCCGCCAACGCGCTTGCCATCCTGCTCCTCCAGGGCGGTGACGCGGCCGGGGCCGAGCCGTGGTTCTCCAAGGCGGCGGAGGCCGGCAGCGTGGACGCCGCCTTCAACCTGGGCATCCTCTTCGCCAGCCGCGACGAGGACCGCACGGCGCTGAAGTGGTACGAGCGGGCCGCCGCGGCCGGCCACACCGACGCGGCGCTCCAGGTCGGGATCGCCCTGGTGCGCGACGGGGCCGAGCGGGCCGCCGAGCGGCACCTGCGCTGCGCGGCGGGCGGCGGCAGCGCCGAGGCGGCGTTCCGGCTGGCCTCCCTGCTGGAGTCGCTCGCCCCGCCGCCGGAGCCGGTGGCGCTGGGCGAGCCGGTCGGCGGGGCCGCGCGGACCGAGAGCGAGGAGTGGTACGAGCGCGCCGCCGAGCAGGGTCACCGGCGGGCCCAGGTCCGGGTCGGGATGCTGGCCGCAGCCCGGGGCGACCTGACGGTGGCCGCGCGGTGGTACCGGGAGGCAGCGGAGGCCGGCTCCCGCAACGGCGCGTTCAACCTCGGGCTGCTGCTGGCCCGCGAGGGCAACGAGCCCGAGGCGGCCCTGTGGTGGACCCGCGCCGCGGTGGCGGGGCACGGCAGGGCGGCGCTGCGGCTGGGCCTGCTCGCGGCCCGGCACGGAGACCTGTCCGAGGGGCAGAAGTGGTGCGTGCGGGCCATGGAGCTGGGCCCGGCGGAGGTCTCGGAGCGCGCGGCCCGGCTGCGCGACGCGCTGGCGGAGGAGCTGTCGGCCTGAGATGGTCGGCCTGAGGTGCCGGTTAACTGATTTGCATCTGCCGGGTGGCCTCACGTACAGTCGTGTTTACCGACGCGGGGTGGAGCAGCTCGGTAGCTCGCTGGGCTCATAACCCAGAGGTCGCAGGTTCAAATCCTGTCCCCGCTACTGAAGGCCCGAGGCCCGGATCCCATGGATCCGGGCCTTGAGTCGTTTCTGATCGTGAACGGCCGCCCCGTGGTGGCGGCCGGAAGGTCCGGAGGACAGCGAGAAGGCCGGGGGCCACGGCCCCCGGCCTTCTCGCTGTCCGCGCGTGAGCCGGCTGCGCGGCTGTGTGGCTATGCGCCCGCGCAGTTCGGGCAGACGCCGCGGTACGTCACCTCGACCGCCGAGACCATGAAGCCGAAGCGCTCGGCGGCGGGCAGGTCGGCCAGCGGGTCCCCCGCCGGGTGGACGTCGCGGATGGCCCCGCACTGGGCGCAGACCAGGTGCTGGTGGGGGCGGTGGGCGTTCGGGTCGTACCGCTTGGCCCGCCGGTCCGTGGAGACCTCCAGGACTTCGCCGAGGGTGACCAGCTCGCCCAAGGTGTTGTAGACCGTCGCTCGAGAGATCTCGGGCAGTTTGGTCACCGCTCGCGCGTGGACCTCGTCGGCCGTCAAGTGGACGTGGTCGCCGTCGAGCACTTCGGCCACGACGCGCCGCTGGGCCGTCATGCGCCAGCCGCGTCCGCGAAGTCGTTCCAGCAGGTCACTCATACAGCCAGCCTAACAGTGGGGATTCGGTGCAGATCCCGAACCGGTGTGGACTTGGATGCTTACTTGACTTAGACAAAGTCCATCGTAGGATCGGATATGGCAAACGCCAAGGACAGGACATGCAGGAATGACGCAGGAGGCGCACGTGACGCAGCAGGGACCGCTCACCACGGAGGCCGGGGCTCCGGTCGCCGACAACCAGAACAGCGAGACCGCTGGCGTCGGTGGGCCCGTTCTCGTCCAGGACCAGCTGCTGCTGGAGAAGCTCGCCCACTTCAACCGCGAGCGCATCCCGGAGCGCGTGGTGCACGCCCGCGGCGCCGGTGCCTACGGCACCTTCACCGTCACCCGTGACGTGACGCAGTGGACCCGGGCGAAGTTCCTCTCCGAGGTCGGCAAGGAGACGGAAACGTTTCTGCGCTTCTCCACCGTCGCGGACAGCCTCGGCGGCGCCGACGCCCGCCGCGACCCCCGCGGCTGGGCGCTGAAGTTCTACACCGAGGAGGGCAACTACGACCTCGTCGGCAACAACACCCCGGTCTTCTTCATCCGGGACGCGATCAAGTTCCCCGACTTCATCCACACCCAGAAGCGCGACCCGTACACGGGCTCGCAGGAGCCGGACAACGTCTGGGACTTCTGGGGCCTGTCGCCCGAGTCCACCCACCAGGTGACCTGGCTCTTCGGTGACCGCGGCATACCGGCGTCCTACCGCCACATGAACGGCTACGGCTCGCACACGTTCCAGTGGAACAACGAGGCCGGCGAGGTCTTCTGGGTCAAGTACCACTTCAAGACCGACCAGGGCGTCAAGAACCTCACCCAGGCCGAGGCCAACACCCTGGCCGGCGAGGACCCCGACTCGCACCAGCGCGACCTGCGCGAGTCCATCGAGCGCGGCGAGTTCCCGACCTGGACGGTGCAGGTCCAGATCATGCCGGCGGCCGACGCCGACGGGTACCGCTTCAACCCGTTCGACCTCACCAAGGTGTGGCCGCACGAGGACTACCCGCCGATCGAGATCGGCAAGCTGGAGCTCAACCGCAACCCGGAGAACGTCTTCGCCGAGGTCGAGCAGTCCATCTTCTCCCCGGCGCACTTCGTCCCCGGCATCGGTCCGTCCCCCGACAAGATGCTCCAGGGCCGTCTCTTCGCGTACGGCGACGCCCACCGCTACCGCGTCGGCATCAACGCCGACCACCTGCCGGTGAACCGTCCGCACGCCACCGAGGCGCGCACCAACTCCCGTGACGGCTCCCTGTACGACGGCCGCCACAAGGGCGCGAAGAACTACGAGCCGAACAGCTTCGGCGGCCCCTTCCAGACGGACCGCCCGCTGTGGCAGTCCGCCGCGGTGACGGGCGGCACGGGCAACCACGCGACCCCGTCGCACTCCGAGGACGACGACTTCGTCCAGGCGGGCGACCTCTACCGCCTGATGTCGGAGGACGAGAAGTCCCGTCTGATCGAGAACCTGTCCGGCTTCATCGCCAAGGTCTCCCGTGACGACATCGCCGAGCGGGCGATCGGCAACTTCCGCCAGGCGGACGGCGACTTCGGCAAGCGGCTGGAGGCCGCGGTCCGGGCCCTTCGCGGCTGACAGCCTCCTTCGCGGCCGAACCGCCGCCGCTCTCGGGGCGGCGGTTCGGCCGCCGCGCGGGCATCTCGATGGACGGCCGCGCGCCGAGAGCCGGAGGGCCGGCCCCCTCAAGGGGGCCGCCCCTCCGGTCTACGCCGCGATGCTGCGCCGCGCCCGCACCCAGCAGCGGATGACGTCGCGGACGGAGACGATGCCCACCGGGCCGCCGTCCTCCAGGACGATCAGGTGCCGGAAGCCGCCGAGCGCCATGGCCTCGGCGGCCTCTTGCACGGTGGCCTCCGGGGTGCAGAAGACGACGTTGTTCGTGGTGTGCGCGCCCACCGACTCCCGGTCGGGATCGTGACCCGCGCCGATCGAGTTGAGGATGTCGCGCTCGGTGAGGATGCCGATGCCGCTGTGGTCGGGGTCGAGGACCACGGCCGCGCCGACGCGCCGGCCGGACATCAGGCAGGCCGCCTGTCGAAGGGTGTGCGCGGGTCCGAGGGTGAGGATCACGGTGCTCATGGCGTCACGGACGAGCATGAAGGGAGCCACCTCCTGGGTGATTCCCCCGCTTGGGTGGGTGCACCCGTGGGCGCCCCTTTCGAGAATCGCTTCACAAGTGCACAAGCGGGGGAGTCTCAGATTCCCACGAGTACGGAGAGTCATCAAGAGGGCGCGCTGAGCGCACTCGCCCGCGCAGCGGGGTCAGGCCCGGGGGCGCAGGTGCGCGAGCATCTCGTCGTGCAGCAGGCCGTTGGACGCCGCGGCGTTCCCGCCGTGGACGCCCTCGACGCCGTCGAGGTCGGTGAACCGGCCGCCCGCCTCCTGGACCACGACCGCGATCGCCGCCATGTCCCACAGGTTCAGCTCGGGCTCGGCGCACAGATCGAGCGAACCCTCCGCGACCATCATGTACGGCCAGAAGTCCCCGTAACCCCGCGTGCGCCAGCAGGCGCGCGTCAGGTCCAGGAACCCGGGGAGCCGGCCCTGCTCCTCCCAGCCGCTCAGCGAGGAGTACGCGAAGGAGGCGTCGCCCAGGCCCGCGACCTTCGAGACCCCCAGGGGCGTCGGCTCGCCCAGGGCCCCGCCGGAGAAGGCCCCGGAGCCCTGCGCGGCCCACCAGCGGCGGCCCAGCGCCGGGGCCGAGACCACGCCGACGACCGGGCGGAACACCCCGTCGCCGCCCTCCGCCATGAGGGAGATCAGCGTCGCCCAGACGGGGACCCCGCGGACGTAGTTCTTCGTACCGTCGATCGGGTCCACGACCCAGCGGCGCGGGCCTTCGCCCCGGAGCCCGTACTCCTCGCCCAGGATCGCGTCGGCGGGCCGGGCCGCGAGGATCCCCGCCCGGACGACCTCCTCGGCGGCCTTGTCGGCCTCGCTGACCGGGGTCATGTCCGGCTTCGTCTCGACCTGGAGGTCGAGGGCGCGGAACCGCCGCATCGTGACGGCGTCCGCCGCGTCGGCGAGTTCGAGGGCAAGGCGCAGATCATCGGCATACGTGGACATGCCCGAACAGTATCGACACCGGGGCGGCCCAGCGAACGAGGTCCACAGTGCGGCCGGGAGGCGCCCTTGACAGGATCTGTCGACCCGTCAACTCTGACGGGGGAGCCCAGCGGGAAACCGACAGCGGGAGACCGACAGCGGGGGAGGCGACGATGCCGGCGGGCCGGGAGTCCTTGCTGCGAGCGGCCGGAGCGGCGCTGTCCGCGCGCCCCTGGCCGGCCGTGCGGATGGTGGAGGTCGCCGCCGCCGCCGGGGTCTCGCGGCAGACCCTCTACAACGAGTTCGGCGGCAAGGACGGCCTGGGGCGCGCCCTGGTGCGCCGGGCGGCCGAGGAGTACCTCGACGGGGTCGACCGGGCGCTGGCCCCCGGACCCTCCTCCGTACCGGACACGGGCACGGACGCCGCCGGCCGGCTCGCCGCCGTCGCGGAGTGGACCGTGCGCGCCGCCCGCACCCGGCCCCTCGTACGGGCCCTGCTCACCGGCGGCTGGGAGCCGGCGCTGCCCGCGCCGCCCCCGCCCGGCACCCGGCAGGCCCTCGCGCCGGGCGAACTGGCCCGGACGGTACGGGACCGGGCCGCGGCCGCGCTGAGCCCGGGAGAACCGGCCTGGCGCTGCGAGCTCGCCGTCCGGCTCGCGCTGTCCTACGTGATAGCCCCCGGGGAGGACGCCATCGGTGACCGGGCCGCCGCCGAGCTGCTGGGGCTGCTCGGACTGCCGGCCGGGTCGCCTCCGGCGGCGGCCCCCCGTTCGCCGCTCAGTGCGCCGAACCGGACAGCTGGAGCCCGATGACGCCCAGGATCACCAGCGAGATCGAGACGAGTTTGAGGGTGGAGACCAGGTCGCCGAGGAAGACCATGCCGTAGATCGCGGTCCCGGCGGCCCCGATGCCCGTCCAGACCGCGTAGGCGGGGCCCACGTCCAGCTTCTTCAGCGCCAGCGTCAGCAGGCCGAAGCTGCCCAGGGCGAAGCAGGCGAAGGCGATCGTGGGCCACAGCCGGGTGAAACCGTGGGACAGCTTCAGGCAGACGGCGAAGCCGGTCTCGAGGATCCCCGCGACCACCACCAACAGCCACGCCATGTCGATTGCCTCCCCGCCTCGCGTGACGTCGCGTCACTTGGTGCGATGATGCATTTACCAGACAGGACGCCCTGCAAACCCCGCCGCCCGGTCAGTCGCCCTCGCGACGCTCCCGCGTCTGCAGCAGCCGGCGCAGCGAGTACAGCCGCGCCGGGTCCGCGTGGCCGTCCTCCACCCACTGGTCGAGCGCGCAGTCCTGCTCGTCGTGGCTGCACGCGCGCGGGCACCCCTCCGTCCCCGGCACCAGCTCCGGGAAGGCCAGGATCACCCGGGACGGGTCCACGTGGTGCAGGCCGAAGGAGCGCACGCCCGGGGTGTCGATGACCCAGCCGTCCCCGGCGGGCAGCGGCAGGGCGAGCGCCGAGGTGGTGGTGTGGCGGCCGCGGCCGGTCACCGCGTTGACGTGGCCGGTGGCCCGCTGGCGGCCCTCGGCGACCAGCGAGTTCACCAGGGTGGTCTTGCCGACGCCGGAATGGCCGACGAAGGCGGTGATCCGGCCGTTCAGGCGCTCGCGCACCCGGTCGGCGGCGCCGCCCGTGGCCAGCTCCTCGCGGTTGGTCACCACGTAGTTCAGGCCGAAGGTGGAGTAGATCTCCAGGATCTTGTCGGCGGAGGTCAGGTCGGACTTGGTGAGCACCAGCAGGGGCTCCAGCCCGGCGTCGTACGCGGCCACCAGACAGCGGTCGATCATGCGCGGCCGGGGCTCGGGGTCGGCCAGCGCCGTGACGATGGCCAGCTGGTCGGCGTTGGCGACGACCACCCGCTCGTACGGGTCGTCGTCGTCGGCGGTGCGCCGCAGGACGGACTTGCGCTCCTCGATGCGCACGATCCGCGCGAGGGTGTCCTTCTTGCCGGACAGGTCACCGACGATCCAGACCCGGTCGCCGACCACCGCCGCCTTGCGGCCCAGTTCGCGGGCCTTCATCGCGGTGATCGTGCGGTCCCCGACCAGGCAGGTCAGCCGGCCGCGGTCCACGGTCAGCACGAAGCCCTCGGAGGCGTCCTCGTGCTTGGGCCGGATGTTCGTCCGCGCCCGGTTGCCCTTGGGGTTCGGGCGCTGGCGGATGTCGTCCTCGTCGGTGTGCTTGCCGTACCTGCGCATGACGGGCCCTACGCTCCCGCTCCCGTGCCCGCGAGCATGTCTGTCCACATCTTCGGGAAGTCCGGCAGGGTCTTCGCGGTCGTCGCCACGTTCTCGATCTCCACGCCCTTGACGGCCAGGCCGATCACCGCGCCGGCCGTGGCCATCCGGTGGTCGTCGTAGGTGTGGAAGACGCCGCCGCGCAGCGGGCGCGGGCGGATGTGCAGGCCGTCGGCGGTCTCGGTGACGTCGCCGCCGAGCCCGTTGATCTCCGCGGTGAGCGCGGCCAGCCGGTCCGTCTCGTGCAGGCGCAGGTGCTGGACGCCGCGCAGCACCGACTCCGAGTCGGCCAGCGCCGCGACCGCCGCGATGCCCGGGGTCAGCTCGCCGACCTCGCTCAGGTCCACGTCGATGCCGTGGATCTTGCCGGTGCCGGTGAAGACCAGGCCCGCGTCGGTCAGCTCGCAGGAGCCGCCCATCTCGGTGAAGATCCGGCGCAGCGCGTCACCGGGCTGGGTGGTGCGGCGCGGCCAGTCCGGAACGGTCACCGTGCCGCCGGTGATCAGGGCCGCGGCCATGAACGGCTGGGCGTTGGAGAGGTCCGGCTCCACGACCATGTCGCGGCCGAGCAGCGCGCCCGGGGCGACCCGCCACACGTTCTTCTCGCCGCCGGCCTCGGGGGTGTCGACCTGGGCGCCCGCCGCGCGCAGCATCTCCACCGTCATCCGGATGTGCGGCATCGACGGCAGGGTCGCGCCGGTGTGGCGGACCTCGACGCCCTGGTTGAAGCGGGGGGCGGAGAGCAGCAGCGCCGAGACGAACTGCGAGGAGTTGGAGGCGTCGATCTCGACCGTGCCGCCCTCCAGGGCCCCGCCGCCCTGGACGGTCATCGGCAGCGCGCCGCGGCCGTCGTCGTCGATCCGGGCGCCGAGGACGCGCAGGGCGTTGATGACCTCGCCGAGGGGGCGCTCGTAGGACCGCGGGTCGCCGTCGAAGCGGATGTCGCCGGCGGCCAGGGTCGCGACGGGCGGCAGGAAGCGCATGACCGTGCCCGCGTTGCCGACGTCCAGGGTGGCCGGGCCGTGCAGGGCCGCCGGGATGATCCGCCAGGCCTCGCCGCCCACGCCGTCGCCGGAGCTGGAGCTGGAGGAGACGGTCTCCTCGATGCCGACGCCCAGCGCACGCAGCGCGTCCGACATCAGCTGGGAGTCGCGCGAACGCAGCGGGCGGCGCACCCAGCCCGGCTCGGAGGCGAGGGCGGCCAGGACGAGCGCGCGGTTGGTGACCGATTTGGACCCCGGCACGGTGACGGTGGCGTGGACGGCCCCGTCCGCGAGGGGGGCGGGCCAGAGGGCGTGGAGCGCGGGGGTCTCGGTCATGGCCACCACTTTAGTGGCTTCCCCCGGGCCCAGATCTTGATCGCGGGCCCGTCTCAGAGGCCGAGAAGCCAGCGACCGCCGCCGATCAGCGAGCACAGGGCGACGGCGTGGAAGAGCAGCAGCCAGGCGAGCGCGGGCACATGGGTGAGCCGCCCCAGCTGGTCGGCGTCCGAATCGGGGGCTCCGCCGTGCCGGCGCGTGGCCTGGAGCTCGAACACCGGCCGCACCCCGCCGAGCAGCAGGAACCACACCACCGCGTAGGCGAACACCGCCTGCACCTCGGGCGGCGCCAGCCAGGACACCAGCACGAACGCGGCGCCGGTCAGTACCACCGTCAGCAGTCCGTACGCGTTGCGGATCATCACCAGCATCGCGAGGAGCAGCGCGGTCGCCACCCACAGCAGCAGCGTGATCCGGTGCGCCGACAGCAGGGCGGCCCCGCCCAGGCCCAGCAGCGGGGGCGCCGTGTAACCGGCGGCGGCCGTCAGGATCATCCCGAGCCCGGTGGGCTTGCCGCTGCTGACGGTGACCCCGCTGGTGTCCGAGTGCAGCCGGATCCCGTCGAGCCGCCGTCCGGTCAGCCGGGCCAGCAGCCCGTGCCCGCCCTCGTGGGCGATGGTGATCGCGTTGCGCGAGAGCAGCCACACCGGCCGCGGCCCCACCGCCGCCAGGGCGGCCAGGCCCGTCAGGACCACCAGCCACCGGTCGGGCTGGGGCTGTATGCCGGTCAGCCGGTCCCAGAGACCGGCCGTCGTGGTGCTGTCCATGGAGTGGCGGACTCCTTGCGGTGGAGGGCGGGTGCCATGGCAGTGTGTCAGCCATGTGCGGAAGGTTTGCGGCGAGTCGGACGCCCCGGGAGCTGGCGGCGGTGTTCGGTGTCGAGCGGTGGGAGCCGCAGGAGACCCTGGCCCCCGACTGGAACGTGGCGCCGACGAAGGAGGTCCACGTCGTCCTCGACCGTCCCCTCAAAGACGCGCGGGACCCGCGTCCGGTTCGCCAGCTGCGGGTGCTGAAGTGGGGCCTGGTCCCCTCCTGGGCCAAGAACCCCGAGGGCGCCGCCCGGATGATCAACGCTCGGTCCGAGACCCTCCACGAGAAGCCGTCCTTCCGCCGCCCCTTCGCCCAGCGGCGCTGCATCGTCCCCGCCGACGGCTACTACGAGTGGGTCACCGCCCACGACGAGCGGCAGCTGGAGGTCGAGGGGAAGAAGAAGCGGTCCCGCAAGCAGCCGTACTTCGTCCTGCCCACCGACGGCTCCGTCTTCGCCATGGCCGGGATCTACGAGTTCTGGCGCGACGGGACCCTGCCGCCCGAGCACCCGCAGGCCTGGTGGGCCACCTGCTCGGTGATCACCGCCGAGGCCGAGACCGGGCCGCTGGGCTCGGCCCCCGCCGAGGGCCCGCGCTCGCTGTCCGACATCCACCCCCGGATGCCGCTCATGCTGACCCCGGACCGCTGGGACGCCTGGCTGGACCCCGCCCGCACCGACGAGGACGAGCTGCGCGGCCTCCTCGCCCCGCCGCCCGGCGGGCTGATGCGCGCCTACCCGGTGTCCACCGCCGTCAGCAACGTCCGCAACAACGGGCCGGAGCTGCTCGGCGAGCTGGCCGCGCCGGAGGAGGGCACCCTCTTCTGACCCCGTGACCGGCATGATCGGGGGATGACCACCGAGAGCGTCGACACCCCGGCGGGCGAGGCCCGCGTCACCTGGCACCCCGCCCGCGCCGCGCGGCTCGTCCTGGCCCTCGGCCACGGTGCCGGCGGTGGCATCGAGGCCCGGGACCTCGCGGCCCTGGCCGCCGCCCTGCCCGCGCGCGGGGTCACCGTCGCCCTGGTCGAGCAGCCCTGGCGGGTCGCGGGCAAGAAGGTCGCCGCCGCCCCCGGGACGCTCGACGCGGGCTGGCGCGCCGTGTGGCCCGTGCTGCGCCGGCCGGGCCTGCCCGTGGTGGCCGGCGGGCGCAGCGCCGGGGCCAGGGTGGCCTGCCGGACCGCCGGGGAGCTGGACGCCGCCGGGGTGCTCGCGCTGGCGTTCCCGCTGCACCCGCCGGGCCGGCCCGAGAAGTCCCGGGAGGCGGAGCTGCTGGGCGCCGGCCGGCCGGTGCTGGTGGTGCAGGGCGGCAGGGACCCCTTCGGGCGGCCCGAGGAGTTCCCGGCGCCGGCCGGAGCGGACCCGTACGAGCTGGTGGAGGTGGCCCACGCCGACCACGGCTTCGCCGTGCCGAAGAAGGCGGGCCCGACCCGGGAGGAAACCCTCGCCGTGATCACCGGTGCGGTGGGCCCGTGGCTCGACCGGCTCATCGGGTGAGGGCGGTCGCGCGCCCGACCTGACGGATTCCGCAGTGATCCCGGTCACCCCGCCCCGGCCGGACCGGAATACGGCCGAAAGCCCTTGGCGGGCCCGGGAATGCCCTGCACGGCCCGCCTGTTGTGTGGAGTGTCGGAACGTAGGGGAATTCGTCGGAGGAGAGGGAGCGCATGACCCAGGTCATCAGCCAGAACCGTCCGCAGGCCGCTGACCTGGACTGGACGGTGCTGCCTGCCCCCAAGCGCGCCTCGCTTCGGGCGGCGGAAGGCCGGGATGGTCGACTATTCTCCGATTCGAGCGGATCCGCTTTCGGAGCCGCCACGCTGTCGGAGGAGGTGGGTCCTGTCGCTGGGACCGACGAAGGCCAGGCGCAGGAGACAACGGCGGAGCGCAACGCGCGTTTCGAGCGGGACGCCCTCGGCTACCTCGACCAGATGTACTCCGCCGCGCTGCGCATGACGCGCAACCCGGCCGACGCCGAGGACCTGGTCCAGGAGACGTACGCGAAGGCGTACGCGTCCTTCCACCAGTTCCGCGAGGGCACCAATCTCAAGGCGTGGCTGTACCGCATTCTGACCAACACGTTCATCAACTCCTACCGCAAGAAGCAGCGCGAGCCGCAGCGCAGCGCGGCGGAGGAGATCGAGGACTGGCAGCTGGCGCGCGCCGAGTCGCACATGTCGACCGGTCTGCGTTCCGCGGAATCGCAGGCGCTCGACCACCTGCCCGATTCCGATGTGAAGGAAGCCCTGCAGGCCATTCCGGAAGAGTTCCGCATCGCGGTCTATCTTGCCGACGTAGAGGGCTTTGCGTACAAGGAGATCGCGGACATCATGGGTACACCCATCGGTACGGTCATGTCGCGACTGCACCGTGGCCGCCGTCAACTCCGCGGAATGCTGGAGGACTATGCCCGTGAGCGCGGGCTGGTCCCCGCGGGCGCGGGAGAGTCGAACGACCTGAAAGGCTCGGGCTCATGAGCTGCGGAGAGCCGCACGAGACGGAGTGCGCCGAGGTTCTGGACCATCTCTATGAGTTCCTGGACCACGAGATGCCCGACAGTGACTGCACGAAGTTCGAGACCCACTTCGGCGAGTGCAATCCCTGTCTCGAGAAGTACGGCCTGGAGCAGGCCGTCAAGAAGCTGGTGAAGCGCTGCTGCGGTTCGGACGACGTGCCGAGCGATCTGCGTTCCAAGGTCATGGGACGGATCGAGCTGATCCGATCGGGCCAGGCCGTGCCCGACCACGACGTGACCGCCGGTCCCGCCGCCGGCTGAGCCGGCTGAACAACCGCCCCCGGAAGTCCACTTCGTTCACTCGAAGGTGCTAATCCGGGGGCGCCCGTACGGCGCAATGCGAAAATGTGCCCTGCTTTCCCGGAGGGCCCGCCTATTCTCCCCTCTCGGTGCCGGTTCCCTTCGGCACCCGGTGCGCACGGCACAGGGGGGAGGCGAGCGCCATGCGGGCACTTCCGCCGACGGCGCGCGCGTACGTGCTGGCCGCCGTGCTCGCGGCCGCCGCGTGTGCCGCCCCCGCCCTGACGGACCCCGCGACGCCCTGGACGGCCGTCGTCCTGCTCGCCGCGCTCTCCCTGGGCTGCGAACTGGTCCGGGTGCTCGCCCCTGCGGGCCGCCGGGCGCCCGACGGCCCCGGCCCCTTCCTCCCCGTCGTGATGGCCGCCGTCTTCCTGCTGCCGCCCGCGGCCGCCGCCCTCGTGGCCGTGCCGGGCGCGCTCGCCCAGACCGTCGTCCGGCGGTCCGCCGGGGTCCGCCGGGTGTGGCACGGGGCCCAGCAGGCGATAGCCGCCCACCTGGCCGGGCGGGTCTACGGGCTCCTCGGCGGCCGGGAGCCGACGGCCGGAGCCGGGGGATCCGCCGGCGGCACGGGCCTGCCGGTCGGGACCGGTCACGGCGCCGACCCCTCCCTCTGGGTGGCCGGCTTCCCCTCCGTGATGCTCCCCGCCGCGGCCGCCGCCGTCGCCTTCTGCCTGGTGCTCACCGCCCTCGACGGCGGGATCCTGGCCGCCGCCGAACGCCGGCCGGCCGCCGACGCCTGGCACGGTCTCCTGACCAGGTCCCTCGCCCCGCACTGCGTGCACGGCCTCGCCGGACTGATGATGGCCGTGATGTGGCGCAGCCCCTACGGGATCCCGGCCGCCCTGCTCGTCCTCCTGCCCATGTCCGTCTCCTGCTGGGTCTTCGCCCAGTACCACCGCGAGCGCGCCGCCCACCGGGCCACGATCCGCGCCCTGGTGCGGGCCGTCGACATCAAGGACCGCTACACGCGCGGCCACAGCGAACGCGTCGGCCAGGCCTCCGCGATGATCGCCCGCGAGCTGGGCATGGCCGACGACCGCCTGGAGGTCGTCCGCATCGCCGGGATCCTCCACGACGTCGGCAAGCTCGGCGTACCGACCCGCCTGCTGCGCAAGGACGGGCCGCTGACCCCCGAGGAACGCCGGGTCATCGAGCTGCACCCCGAGTACGGGCACGAGATGGTCCGGGGCATCGGTTTCCTGGGGGAGGCCCGGTCCGCGATCCTGCACCACCACGAGCGGGTCGACGGCTCCGGTTACCCCTACGGGCTGAGCGGGGAGCAGATCCCGGTGCTGGCCCGGGTGGTGGCGGTGGCCGACTCCTTCGACGCGATGACCTCGACCCGCTCCTACAGCCGGGCCCGGCCGGTGGCGGTCGCCCTGACGGAACTGGAGCGCTGCGCCGGGGCCCAGTTCGACCCGGCCATGGTGCGGGCGCTGGTCACCGCCATCGGGCGGGACGGCTGGCACCCCGTGGTCACCTCCGACGACGACCTCCAGGTGATCGGTGCCGGTGCCGCCGCCGCGGGTACGGCCGCGGGTACGGCCGCCGCCGCGGGTACGGCAGCCACCGCGGTGCCGGCGCTGCCCGCGGTGCCCGCCCAGCCGCCGGGCCCCGCGGCCGACCGTCCGCGCGGCGAGGGCGAGCCGGCGCCCGGGCGGCCCGCACCGGGTGCCCGGTGAGGGCCCGGTCCGCGTGGGGCGTGCGGGCGGCCGCCGCCCTGCTCACCCTGGCGGGACTCGGCCACACCCTGTGGACCGGAGTCGCCGACCCGGGCGTCGCCCTCGCCTTCGGCATCCTGATCACCGTCGGGGAACTGGCCCGGCGCGACCACCGCGACCCCGCCGGGCACGTCCCCGGTGAGGACCGCCGGCCCGCGCCGCTGGGCTTCGCCGCAGCCCTCGCGTACGCCCTGCTCGGCCAGAACGCCGGGCACCCCACCCAGCACGGGGTCCTGCAGACCGTCGCCGTCGTCGTCGCGGCGGCCCTGGCCGGGGTGGTGCCGCACGTCGCCCGGGGGCGCGGGCCCGCCCTGGACCACGTGGCCCGCCGGGTCCTGACCGTGGGCTTCGCCGCGGCCTGCTTCCAGCCCCTCCACCACTCCGGGCGGCTGGGGCAGTGGCTCGGGCAGGGCCCGTACACGGTCCTGTTCCTGCTGCTCCTGCTCGGCCTGACCGCCCTGTGCGACGCCGTCCTCGCCGCCGCGTCGGCCCGGTCCCGCACCGGATGGCCCTACGGGCCGCTGCTGCGCGACGAGCTGCGCGCCCGGCTCGGCATCGGCGCCGCGATCTGCGCCACCGGGGTCGTCATGGCCCTCGGCGTGGCCGTGGCGGGCCTGTGGGCCCTGCCCGTCTTCAGCGTGCCGCTGCTGCTGACCCAGATGTCCTTCCACCGGATCACCGCGATCCGCACCACCTACCGCCAGACCATCACCTCCCTGGCGCGGGCCACCGAGATCGCCGGCTACACCCCACCGGGGCACTCCCGCCGGGTCGCGGCCCTCAGCTGCGCCGTCGGCCGCGAGCTGGGGCTCTCCGAGCGGGAGCTCACGGTGCTGGAGTACGCCGCCCTGATGCACGACATCGGGCAGCTCTCGCTGGTCGACCCTGTCCCCTCCGGCGCCACCGCCGGCCTGCCCGCCGACGAGGCCCGCCGGATCGCCGGGCTGGGCGGCGAGGTGGCCCGCCAGACCGGGGTGCCGCCCGAGGTCGCGGTGATCGTGGAGCGGCAGGCGGACCCGTACCGGGACCAGCCCGTCGCCGCCCGGATCGTGCGCGCGGTGAACGCGTACGACGACCTGGTGGGCGGGAACCGTCACCCGGGCGGCCCACTGGCAGCCCTGGAGCAGCTCCGGCTGGGCACCGGGCACGATTACCAGCCCGAGGTCGTGGAGTCCCTGGCGAGGGTTCTGGCCAGGGGCGGGCGGGGCGGAGTCGTCCCCGTCGCACCGGGGTAACCCATGGGTAATGAGCGGCCGTCCGAGCGGGCATGGTTGGATGCAGTAGGAGTGTCCGTGAGGGTGTCCGCAAGGCTGCACCGTTGGACCGGCAGGCGGGAATCGTGAGGATCTTCGGGAAGGTACGCCATCGGCCCTCCGCCTCGTGGCGGCAGGCCACCGACCGCGCGTTCACGCTGATCGGCGACGGTCGGTACGAGGACGCGGGCGCGCTGCTGACCAGGGCGGCGGATCTGGAGCCCTGGCTGTCCGAGTCCTGGTTCAACCTGGCCCTGCTCCACAAGTTCCGGCACGACTGGGAGCAGGCGCGGGCCGCCGGGCTGCGCGCCGTGGCCCTGCTGGACCGCGAGACCGGCGCCCCGGACTGGTGGAACGTGGGGATCGCCGCGACCGCCCTCCAGGACTGGCCGCTGGCCCGCCGGGCCTGGCAGGCCTACGGGCTGAGGGTGCCCGGCGACCCGCACAGCACCGCCGGGACGGGCGAGCCGGTCGGCATGGAACTCGGCAGCGCGGCGGTACGGCTGTCGCCCGAGGGCGAGGCCGAGGTCGTGTGGGGCCGCAGGCTCGATCCGGCCCGGATGGAGGTCCTGTCCATTCCGCTTCCCTCCTCGGGACGGCGCTGGGGCGAGGTCGTCCTGCACGACGGCGTCCCGCACGGCGAGCGGATCACCGCGGCCGGCCCCTCGTACCCGGTCTTCGACGAGATCGAGCTGTGGGCCCCCTCCCCGGTGCCGACCTGGGTGGTGCTCCTGGAGGCGGCCACCGAGGCCGACCGCGACGCCCTGGAGCAGCTGGCCTCCGACGCCGGCTTCGCCGCCGAGGACTGGTCCTCGTCCGTCCGGCTGCTGTGCCGGACCTGCTCGGAGAGCGCGATGCCCAGCGGCGAGGGCGAGGGGGACCACCTGGACCCCCACGACCACAGCGAACCGGGACATCCGGGCCCGCTCGGCCACCGCACGGCCGGTTCCGGCTCCCTGTGGGTGCCCGAGCGCGAATGCGGCATCGCGGCGCCGGCCGGCCTGGTGCGCGGACTGCTCGACGGATGGGTCGCGGACAGCCCCGACAGCCGGGAATGGCGGGATCTCGAAGAAGTCTGCTGAACCCGGGCCGTAGGCTGTACCGGCACATCGGTGACTTACGGAAGGCGTACGGCGGACATGGCGCAGCAGGAGAACCAGGTGATTCCGGTCGACGACGAGGGCTACGTCGTGGACACCGAGGACTGTGAGGCGCGCGAGGTCGCCCACCGCGAGCGCGGCACCTCCCTTCCCATCACGGTGGTCGGCAACCCGGTGCTCCACCGGGAGTGCAAGGACGTCACCGAGTTCGGCGAGGAGCTGGCGCAGCTGATCGACGACATGTTCGCCAGCCAGAAGACCGCCGAGGGCGTGGGCCTGGCCGCGAACCAGGTCGGCGTGGACGCCAAGGTCTTCGTCTACGACTGCCCGGACGACGACGGCAAGCGGCACACCGGTTACGTGGTCAACCCGAAGCTGGTGGAACTGCCGGCCGCCGGCCGCGTGCTGGACGACTCCAACGAGGGCTGCCTCTCGGTCCCGACGGCGTACGCGCCCCTGGCCCGCCCGGACTACGCCGAGGTGACCGGCCAGGACGCCCAGGGCAACCCGATCAAGATCCGCGGCACCGGCTACTTCGCGCGCTGCCTCCAGCACGAGACGGACCACCTGTACGGGTACCTGTACATCGACCGCCTCTCCAAGCGCGAGCGCAAGGACGCCCTGCGGCAGATGGAAGAGGGCACCCCGCGCTACCCGGTCGTCGCCAACGACTGATCCGCCGGTCAGCCGATCCGTCTCACGCCGCCCGCCACCCCCTGATCGCCCGCCGCGAGGCGTTCGGGGTGGCACGGGGCGGCAGCCGGGGTATCAGCCGGGGTATCAGCCGGGCCCGGCAGCCGGGCGGCCGGCGGAGCACCGTCCAGCAGGGCCCGGATGTCGGCCGGGACCGGCATCGGCGTGAACAGGCCCGCCCGCGTGCGCCCCGTGTTGCCGTGCGGCACGCGACCGGTCGTGGACCCGACGCCCGCGACCAGCAGCCGCACCACCTGCCCCGCGGCCTCGCCCCTGTCCCGGCAGCGCACGGCGAGCCGGAACATGTGCCAGTGCGCCCGGGTGTGCGGCCAGGGCCAGGACTGCGAGATGATGTGCGCCCGCTCCAGGGCGGTCCACATGGCGGCGGTGTCGGGGGAGGCGGTGCGCGCGCGGGCCAGCTCGGCCTCGAAGGCATCGCGTACGGCGGGTGACATGGGCTTGGATCTCATGGCCCCCACCCTGCCCCCGGACCGCGCGGACGGCTTGAACGGACCTGCTACCGCCAGCGGATCCGGCGGGTGAACTCCGAGGGCGCGATCCCGAACATCCGGCGGCACACCCGGCTGAAGTGTGCGCTGTCGCTGAAGCCCGCCCCGTGCGCGGCCTCCGTCAGCGTCCGCCCCCACGAGACCAGTTCGGCCGCCCGCATCAGCCGCAGCCACAGCACGTACGGCCGGAACGGCAGCCCCAGCTCCGCCTGGAACAGGTGCGACAGCCGGCTCTCGGAGAGCCCGGCCACCGCGGCCGCTTCCGCCAGCCGCACCGGACCCCGACCCGGCAGCCACGCCAGCACCCGGGCCAGCCCGGGATGCCGGGCCGCGGCGGGCAGCCGGGTCTCCAGGAGTACGGAGTCCAGCGCACACGCCGCCTCGAAGGGATCGGCCGGCAGCCCCGGCGGCAGCAGCCCCTCCCGGACCCCGGCCCGCTCCGCCAGCCGGCGCCCCGCGGCCGACGCGGGGTCGTAGTGCAGCAGCACCGCGCGCTCCGCCCCGCGCAGCACCGCGTGCCGCACCCCGGCGGGCACGACGAAGGCCCGGCAGGCGATGGTCTCGCCCGCCGGGCCTTCGAGCAGCAGCCCGTCCCGGTCCCCGTCCAGCGTCGCGATGACCTGGACGGAATGGTGCGCGTGCGCGGTGGCCGGCCCGACGGCGCCGCCGTAGACCAGCCCGCCGGGCCGGAGCCGGGCGCTCCCCGCCCAGGTGGAACTTCCCATGGGCGGGACCGTAGCGGGAGCTAGAAGTCCTCGTCCAGGTCGACCGTGCCCTCCACCGCGACCTGGTAGGCCGACGGGCGGCGCTCGAAGAAGTTCGTCAGCTCCTGGACGCCCTGGAGCTCCATGAACGAGAACGGGTTCTGCGAGCCGTACACCGCCGGGAAGCCCAGGCGCACCAGACGCTGGTCCGCGACGCACTCCAGGTACTCGCGCATCGACTCGGTGTTCATGCCCGGCAGGCCGTCACCGCACAGGTCGCGGCCGAACTGCAGCTCCGCCTCGACGGCCTCCCTCAGCATGTCGGTGACCTGCTGCTGGAGCGCGTCGTCGAAGAGCTCCGGCTCCTCCTTGCGGACCGTGTCCACGACCTCGAAGGCGAAGTTCATGTGCATGGTCTCGTCGCGGAACACCCAGTTGGTGCCGGTGGCCAGACCGTGCAGCAGGCCGCGGGAGCGGAACCAGTACACGTACGCGAAGGCGCCGTAGAAGAACAGGCCCTCGATGCACGCGGCGAAGCAGATGAGGTTCAGCAGGAAGCGACGGCGGTCGGCCTGCGTCTCCAGCCGCTCCAGCTTCTCGACCTCGTTGATCCACTTGAAGCAGAACTGCGCCTTCTCGCGGATCGACGGGATCTCCTCGACGGCGTCGAAGGCGGCCGCGCGGTCGTCCGGGTCGGGCAGGTAGGTGTCGAGCAGCGTCAGGTAGAACTGGACGTGCACGGCCTCCTCGAACAGCTGGCGCGACAGGTACAGGCGCGCCTCCGGGGAGTTGATGTGCTTGTAGAGCGTCAGCACCAGGTTGTTCGAGACGATCGAGTCACCGGTCGCGAAGAACGCGACCAGACGGCCGATCATGTGCTGCTCGGCCGGCGTCAGCTTCGCGAGGTCGGCGACGTCCGAGTGCAGGTCGACTTCCTCGACCGTCCACGTGTTCTTGATCGCGTCCCGGTAGCGCTCGTAGAAGTCCGGGTAGCGCATGGGGCGCAGGGTCAGTTCGAAGCCCGGGTCGAGCAGGTTCTTCTTCTTGTCGGTGGAGCTCATTACTGGCAGGCCTCGCAGGACTCGGGGTTTTCCAGGGAGCAGGCCAGTGCCTCGGCGTCGACGGCCTGCGGGAGGGGGGTGGCGGCCGCGGGGACGGCGCTGCCGGAGGCGGCGCGGGCGATCTTCGTCGCCGGGCGGGACCGCAGGTAGTACGTGGTCTTCAGACCCTGCTTCCAGGCGTACGCGTACATCGAGCTGAGCTTGCCGATGGTGGGCGTCTCCAGGAACAGGTTCAGCGACTGCGCCTGGTCCAGGAACGGAGTGCGGGCGGCCGCCATGTCGATCAGGCCGCGCTGCGGGATCTCCCACGCCGTGCGGTACAGCTCGCGCACCTCGGCCGGGATCCAGCCGAAGCCCTGCACGGAGCCGCTGGACTCGCGCAGCGCCTCGCGGGTCTGCGCGTCCCACACGCCGAGCTGCTTGAGCTCCTCCACCAGGTAGCCGTTGACCTGGAGGAACTCACCCGACAGGGTCTCGCGCTTGAAGAGGTTGGAGACCTGCGGCTCGATGCACTCGTAGACGCCCGCGATGGAGGCGATCGTCGCCGTCGGGGCGATGGCCAGCAGCAGGGAGTTGCGCATGCCGGTCTTCGCGATGCGGGCGCGCAGGGCGTCCCAGCGCTCCGGCCAGTTCAGCTCGACGTCGAAGTGGTCGGGGTGCAGCACGCCGCGGGCGGTGCGGGTCTGCTCCCAGGCCGGGAGGGGGCCGCTGCGCTCGGCGAGGTCGCAGGAGGCCTCGTAGGCGGCCAGCATGATGCGCTCGGAGAGCTTGGTGGACAGGGCCTTCGCCTCGGCCGAGTCGAACGGCAGCTTCAGCTTGAAGAAGACGTCCTGCAGGCCCATCGCGCCCAGGCCCACCGGCCGCCAGCGGGAGTTGGAGCGGCCCGCCTGCTCGGTCGGGTAGAAGTTGATGTCCACCACGCGGTCGAGGAAGGTCACGGCCGTGCGGACGGTCTCGTCCAGGCGCTCCCAGTCGATCTCGCCGTCCACGACGAAGGCGCCCATGTTGACCGAGCCGAGGTTGCAGACGGCGGTCTCGCCGTCGTTGGTGACCTCGATGATCTCGGTGCAGAGGTTGGAGGAGTGGACGACGGTGCCCGGCTCGGCGGTCTGGTTCGCCGTGCGGTTGGAGGCGTCCTTGAAGGTCATCCAGCCCTGGCCGGTCTGCGCGAGGGTGCGCATCATCCGGCCGTACAGGTCACGGGCGGGCATGGTCTTGCGGGCCAGGCCCGACGCCTCGGCCTTGCGGTAGGCGGCGTCGAACTCGTCGCCCCACAGGTCCACCAGCTCGGGGACGTCGGCCGGGGAGAACAGCGACCAGTCGGCGTCGGCGTTCACGCGGCGCATGAACTCGTCCGGCACCCAGTGGGCCAGGTTCAGGTTGTGGGTGCGGCGCTGGTCCTCACCGGTGTTGTCGCGGAGCTCCAGGAACTCCTCGATGTCCGCGTGCCAGGTCTCCAGGTAGACGGCGGCGGCGCCCTTGCGGCGGCCGCCCTGGTTGACGGCGGCGACGGAGGCGTCGAGGGTCTTCAGGAACGGGACGATGCCGTTGGAGTGGCCGTTGGTGCCGCGGATCAGGGAGCCGCGGGCCCGGATGCGCGAGTACGAGAGGCCGATGCCGCCGGCGTGCTTGGAGAGGCGGGCGACCTGGTGGTAGCGGTCGTAGATCGAGTCCAGCTCGTCCAGCGGGGAGTCCAGCAGGTAGCAGGAGGACATCTGCGGGTGGCGGGTGCCGGAGTTGAAGAGCGTGGGGGAGGACGGCAGGTAGTCCAGGCGGCTCATCAGCCGGTAGAGGGAGGCGACTTCCTCGACGGCCTGGACGGTGTCGTTCTCGGCGAGGCCGCAGGCCACGCGCAGCATGAAGTACTGCGGGGTCTCGATCACCTGACGGGTGATCGGGTGGCGCAGCAGGTAGCGGCTGTGCAGGGTGCGCAGGCCGAAGAAGCCGAAGCGGTCGTCCGCGCCCTCGGCGAGCGCGTGCTCGACCAGGGAGTTCAGGCGGGCCGCGTGGAGGGCGACGAACTCGGCGGTGCGGTCCGCGATCAGGCCCTCGCGGTGGCCGACGGCGACGGACTCGGCGAAGGACGCCGAACCCTGGCCCGCGGCCTCGTCGGCCACGGCCAGCGTCAGCAGGCGGGCGGCGAGGCGGGAGTACGCCGGGTCCTCGGAGATCAGGCCCGCGGCGGCCTCGGTGGCCAGCCCCCGCAGCTCGGCCTCGTCCGCGACGGCGCTGCGGCCGCGCAGGGCGGCGGCGGCGACCCGGCCCGGGTCGGTGTCGGGGAGGTCGACGGTCAGCTCGGTGAGAGTACGCAGCAGCGCGGCCCCCGGGCCTTCGGTGGTGTCGCCAGAAGTGGACTCGGCGCGCGGTGCGGAAGGCGCGATGGTCACGGCGGGAGCTCTCCCTCGCTCGGCCCGGTCATCGGCGGGGGCGCGGGCGGGCGCATGCGGGCGCACGGGAAGGCGCGACGTGCCGCATGGCGTCCACCGGCCCAACCGCGAGGCCCGGACGTGTCTCTACCCGGGTCGGTCGATCCGGGCGCGCTGCCGACAGGTCCTCGGACTTGCAGAATGCACCAATGGGTGCACGTCATACCGTTGCGGGACAGTTCCGGATTCACACCGGATTCCCCTGCGGCGACAGCGAGGATGAGCATACATGTGGGGGCGGCCCGATGCGTGACCCCCCACATGTTGTGTCGGCCCCTTGCTGAGCGTGGTGTTACAGCTCCAGCCGGTACGTGAGCAGGGTCAGCGCGGGGACCGGCGCCCAGTCCCGCTCCGGAGTGCGTACGAATCCCAGGCGGGCGTAGATCCGCTGGGCGCCGAGCATGGCGGGCTGGGTGGACAGCACCAGCGCCGACACCCCGTCCAGGGCCCGCGCGCGGTCGACGCAGGCCCGCACCAGGGCCTCCCCGACCCCCGCCCCGCGCGCCTCGGCGGCCACGGCCAGCATCCGGAACTCGGCCTCGCCGGGGCCCGCGATGTCGGCGAGGGGGCTCCCCGGTGCGGCGAACGTCACTCCTCCGAGGACCTCTTGGTCCCGCGCGGCGACGATCACCTCCCCGTCCCCGGCCCGGCCGGCGACGTCCCGCAGGACGTTCAGGTAGGTGTCGTCCTCGTTCAGGTCGAGCAGCCCGTCCCCGGTGTAGGCCTGCCCGGTGATCTCGCCCAGCCGGTCGTACTCGGCGGCCCTCGCCGTCCTGATCTCGATGTCCATGCCGTCGAGTGTGCGCCACGCGTGACGGTGCCCGGCGCTATCGTCGGAATCGGCACCGTCGAGGAAGGCGAGCGAGGCATGACCGTGATGACCGACCGGCCCCACATGCTGCCCGAGGACTTCGAGGCCGTGGCGCGCACAGCCGCCCGTGAGAGGGAGGGGACACGGCTGGAGTTCATCGACGGGGTCATCAGGAGCAAGGCCATGCCGGACGGCGACCACCAGATGATCATCCAGTGGCTGACGCGGATCTGCATGCAACACCGGCCGGAGCTCTGGTTGCACGGGGGACAGGGGATCAGGGCTCAGGAATACCGCGAAGGACGGGCCATCCCGGACGCCGTGCTGGCGCCTTCTCAGGCCTTCGTCGGCCAGGGTGACTGGGTCGATCCCGCTCCGGTCCTCATGGCCGTCGAGGTGACGTCATGGGACTCCGACACGCAGCGGCGGGACCACGTCGAGAAGCCGCGCGCGTACGCGGAGACGGGCATCCCCGTCTACCTGCTGATCGACCGGGCCAAGTGCGAGCTCTCGGTCTACAGCCAGCCGAACGGCCGCCGGTACGAGAGCGTCCACATCGTGCCGTACGGGACGGACATCGCCCTCCCCGACCCGGTCTCCCTCACCCTGCGGACGGAAGTCCTGAAGGACTGGGTGCGCTGAGTGCGCCGAAGGGCCCCGCCGGTCCGGCGGGGCCCTTCGTGCGCGCGGCAGGGGTTCAGCAGCAGCGGAAGCCCTCGCGCGGGTCCGCCTCGCGGGCGTCCGTACGGGCCCGCTCGAAGGCGCGCCGGGTCATGACCTCGGCGTCCGGGTCGTGGGAGCGGGCGTGGGCGACGTAGCGGTCGTACGCGGCCTCGCCGGAGAACTCCCGGACGTAGAACCGCGCCTTGGCCAGCGCCGCGCGGACCCCGCTCATGCCACGGGCTCCTTGACCCGGCCGCCGCCCCCGTCGAGGCCGGCCGCCGCGAGCTCGGCCTTCTCCTCGGCGGAGGCCAGCAGGCCGGCCGGGGCGACGATCTTCGACTCGGTCCACGGCACCTCGGAGAGCCGCACGGAGTCCGGGTCGGCGGCGGCCTTGAAGCAGGTCCGGGCCGCGTCGGCCAGCACGATCAGGATCAGGACGGCGAACAGCACCGACAGGACGCCGTCGACCGTGGCGTTGGTGACCACGGTGTGCATGTCGTCCATGCTCTTGGCGGGCGGCAGCACCTTCCCCGCGTCGATGCCGGTCTGGTACTTGTCGCGCTGGGCGAAGAAGCCGACCTTCACGTCGTCGGAGAAGATCTTCTGGTAGCTCGCGGTGAGGGTGACGGCCACGTCCCAGGCGAGCGGAACACCGGTGACCCAGGCCCACTTGAGCCGCCCCGACTTCACCAGCAGCGTGGTGCAGACGGCCAGGGCCACCGCGGCGAGCAGCTGGTTCGCGATCCCGAACAGCGGGAAGAGCTGGTTGATGCCGCCCAGCGGGTCCTTCACGCCGACCCACAGGAAGTAGCCCCAGCCGCCGACCACGATGGCGCTGGCCAGCCAGACGCCCGGCTTCCAGCTGACGTCCTTGAAGGACTTGTGCACGTTGCCGAGGGTGTCCTGGAGCATGAACCGCCCGACGCGGGTGCCCGCGTCGACCGTGGTCAGGATGAAGAGGGCCTCGAACATGATGGCGAAGTGGTACCAGAACGCCTTCATGCCGGATCCGCCGATGACGGAGGAGAAGATCTCCGACATCCCGAGTGCGAAGGTCGGGGCTCCACCCGTACGGGACAGCAGGCTCGCCTCCTCGACGTCCTTCGCGGCCTGCGCGAGGGCGTCCGGGGTGATGGCGAAGCCGAAGTGGGTGACGGCCTCGGAGGCGGTCTGGACGGTGGTGCCGATGACCCCGGCGGGGGAGTTGACCGCGAAGAACAGGCCGGGCTCGATGATGCACGCGGCGATCACGGCCATGATCGCGACGAAGGACTCGGTGAGCATCGCGCCGTAGCCGATGACCCGGACCTGGGTCTCCTTCTGGATCATCTTCGGGGTGGTGCCGGAGGCGACCAGCGAGTGGAAGCCGGACAGCGCCCCGCAGGCGATGGTGATGAAGACGAAGGGGAACATCGAGCCGGCGAAGACCGGGCCGTCGCCGCGCGTGGCGAAGTCGGTGACCGCGGGCATCTTCAGCGTCGGCACCGCGACGACCACGCCGACCGCCATCAGCGCGATCGTGCCCACCTTCATGAACGTGGACAGGTAGTCGCGGGGTGCGAGCAGCAGCCACACGGGCAGCACCGAGGCGATGAAGCCGTAGACGATCATCCAGATGACCAGGGTCTCCTTCTCCAGGGTGAAGAACTCCGCCCAGGAGGACTCGGCGACCCAGCCGCCCGCGACGATGGCGAGGAGCAGCAGCGCCACGCCGATGACGGAGACCTCGGTGACCCGGCCCGGCCGCAGGACGCGCAGGTAGACGCCCATGAAGAGGGCGATCGGGATGGTCATTCCGATGGAGAAGACGCCCCACGGCGAATGCGCCAGGGCGTTGACGATGACGAGCGCGAGCACGGCCAGCAGGATGATCATGATGGCGAACACGGCGAGGAGGGCGGCGGCTCCGCCGACCGGGCCGATCTCGTCCCGGGCCATCTGGCCGAGCGAACGGCCGTCGCGCCGCGTGGAGAAGAACAGCGTCACCATGTCCTGCACGCCGCCGGCGAAGATGACGCCCGCGACGATCCAGATCGTGCCGGGCAGGTAGCCCATCTGTGCGGCGAGCACCGGGCCGACCAGCGGGCCCGCGCCGGCGACGGCCGCGAAGTGGTGGCCGAAGAGCACGCGCCGGTCGGTCGGGTGGAAGTCGACACCGTTGTCGAGGCGTTCGGCCGGAGTGGCCCGGGTCTTGTCCACCCTCAGCACGCGGTTCGCGATGAACCGCGCGTAGAAGCGGTAGGCGATGGCGTACGAGCCCAGTGCGGCGGCGAGCAGCCAGGCGGCCGAGATCTCCTCACCCCGGGAGAGCGCCAGCACCCCCCAGCCGACGGCCCCTACGAGGGCCACGGCCAGCCAGGTCGCCAGGGACCGGGGAGAGAGCCTTCCCGTCGGAGGGGGCGAGCCCGGCCCGTCGCCGGGGCCCGCCGCGCCCCTCGGGTTCGGAGCCCGATCTGTCCGTGTTGCTTCCGGTTCCGCCATGATCCTCGTCCCCTCGTTGATCATCTGCCGAGCGCAGGGAATCTACGGGGACCCGACCGGTGGACGTAAGTCCCCGTCCGTATAGCGGTATGAGGTTCCACCGGAGGCCGAACAGGAGTCAACCGTCTTCTACAAGGCGGGTCGCTGAAGGCGGGCCACGAACTTGTAACGGTCGCCGCGGTACACCGATCGCACCCATTCGACCGGTTCGCCGTCGGCGTCCAGCGAATGGCGGGAGAGCATCAGCATCGGCAGGCCGACGTCGGTGCCGAGCAGTCCGGCCTCGCGGGGGGTGGCCAGCGAGGTCTCGATGGTCTCCTCGGCCTCCGCGAGCCGTACGTCGTACACCTCGGCGAGCGCGGTGTAGAGGGAGGTGTACTTGGCCAGCGAGCGGCGCAGCGCGGGGAAGCGCTTGGCCGAAAGGTGCGTGGTCTCGATGGCCATCGGCTCGCCGCTCGCCAGGCGCAGCCGCTCGATGCGCAGGACCCGGCCGCCGGTGGAGATCTTGAGGAGTCCGGCGAGGGTGTCGTCCGCGGTCACGTAGCCGATGTCCAGGAGCTGGGAGGTCGGCTCCAGCCCCTGTGCCCGCATGTCCTCCGTGTACGAGGAGAGTTGGAGCGGCTGCGAGACCTTCGGCTTCGCCACGAAGGTGCCCTTGCCCTGGATGCGCTCCAGCCGCCCCTCGACCACGAGCTCCTGCAGGGCCTGCCGGACGGTGGTCCGGGAGGTGTCGAATTCGGCCGCGAGCGTGCGCTCCGGCGGCACCGGCGTGCCGGGCGGCAGCGTCTCGGTCATGTCGAGCAAGTGCCGCTTGAGTCGGTAGTACTTGGGCACACGCGCCGTGCGAGTGGCCGCCCCGCCTTCCGGCTCCGTGGTCGCCCCTTCGGTGGCCATCGCCGCCCGCCTTCCCGACTCCAGTTTCGCTGCCGTCACCGGCTCCTCCGATATGTGCGGTCACATGGTGACACGGGAGGGAGGACAGGCCTCCTCCCTCCCCCAGGTGTCGGTCCGGTAACGGACCGAGCACCCGCTCATTAGACCCTTGACACCCCTAAAGGTCTAGGCCAAGCTCCGGTTACTGGTCTACACCAATATGGATCGGATCCCGGCCCCACGGGCAGTACTTGGTACGTACGTCACCGCGGCGGGCGAGGGAAGTTGCAGGCAGCATCCCTGAGGAGGGTGGCGTGAAGCGCAAGCTCATTGCGGCGGTCGGTGTCGTGGGCATGATGGTCGGTGTCGCGGCGTGCGGCAACGGCGGCGACGACAAGCCGAAGGCCGACGCGTCGGGTGGCGCCAAGGAGATCACCGTCTGGGTGATGGACGGCTCCGCACCGAAGGCCTGGCTCGAAGAGGTCAACAAGCAGTTCTCGGCCAAGCACCCCGGTGTGACGGTGAAGGTCGAAGAGCAGAAGTGGACCGGCATCCAGGAGAAGGTCACCACCGCCCTCTCCGAGAACACCCCGCCGGACGTCCTTGAGCTCGGCAACACCCAGACCGTCGGCTACGCGGTCACCGGCGGCCTCGCCGACCTGTCCGACGACAAGTCCAAGCTCGGCGCCGACGCCTGGTCGAAGGGCATGCTGTCCTCCGCCGAGGTCGACGGCAAGCTGTACGCCGCTCCCTGGTACGCCGCCAACCGCGTCGTCATCTACGACAAGAAGGCCTACGAGAAGGCCGGCATCACCGCCCCCAAGACCCGTGACGAGTGGGTCGCCGGTCTGGAGAAGCTGAAGGCCTCCGACCCGGCCGCGCAGCCGATCTACCTGCCCGGCCAGAGCTGGTACATCCTCGCCGGCTTCGTCTGGGACGAGGGCGGCGACCTCGCCGTCAAGGACGGCGGCAAGTGGAAGGGCCAGCTGAGCACCCCGCAGGCCGCCTCCGCGATGGACTTCTACAAGAAGCTCCAGTCCTACTCCACCGCCCCCAAGGACAAGGACGAGGCCACCCCGCAGCAGTCCACCGACATCGTCCCCAAGGGCGGCGTCTCGTCCTGGATCGGTCTCGGCTGGGAGGCCCAGGGCGCGCTGAAGGCCCTGAAGGACGCCGGCAAGGACGGCGACTTCGGCTACTTCCCGATCCCGGGCAAGACCGCCGACAAGCCGGGCTCCGTCTTCCTCGGCGGCTCGAACCTCGCCGTGGCCGAGCGCTCCAAGAACAAGGAGCTCGCCAAGGAGTGGCTCGCCCTCGCCGCCGGCAAGGAGCAGATGACCAAGTACGCCGCCGCCACCGAGGGCGCCCTGCTCCCGAACCAGGCCGCCGCCAACTTCGCCGCCGCCCCCGGCTCCTTCGCGGAGTCCATGGCCAAGGCCGCCCTCTCCGGCAAGATCACCCCGGTCACGGCCGGCTGGGCGAACGTCGAGACCGAGCCGAACCCCATCAAGGAGTTCATGACCAAGGTCCTGAAGGGCGAGGACGCCGCCAAGGCGGGCGCGGACGCGGACAAGGAAATCGCGAACCGCATCAACAAGTAGTACCGCCCCGCAGTACCGGCAGTACCCGAAGCCCGCAGCACCCGCAGCACCCAGCAGTGTGATCGCACCGGGGGGTGGGGGAGGCGCCCCGCAGCGCCTGCCGCGCCCCCGGTCGCGCATTTGACTCCACAGTCAACCGCGAGGAAGCCCAGACATGACCGTGCACTCCCAGGGAGCGGCGACCACCGCTCCACAGGACGCACCACCGAAGTCCGCCGGCCTGCCGCCGAAAGCACCCGCCGCCCCGGCCGGCCCCAGCCAACCGTCTCCTCGCGGGGGCAGAAAGCAGCTCCCCACGGGGTGGCTGCCGTACCTGCTGATCGCACCGGCGGTGCTCAGCCTCGCGGTCCTGCTCGTCTACCCGCTGATCAAGAACGTGATCCTGTCCTTCCAGGACATCAACAAGATCGAGTTCATCCAGCGCAAGTACCCCTCCGCGGGCTTCGACAACTACACCCAGCTGCTCGGCGACTCGAACTTCTGGACCGTCGTCCTGCGCAGCTTCGGCTTCACCCTCGCCAACGTCGTCCTGATCATGGCGATCGGCAGCCTCATCGGCCTCCTGCTGAACAAGCTCGGCAAGAAGATGCGCCTGGTCCTGTCGATGGCCCTGGTGATGGCCTGGGCCATGCCGATCGTCGCCTCCGTCCAGGTCTTCTACTGGCTGTTCGACGAGCAGTTCGGCGTGATGAACTGGGTGATGCGCACCGCCGGCTTCTCCGGCTACGAGCAGCACAACTGGTTCGAGACCGGCCTGTCCACCCTGACGATCGTCACCGTCCTCGTGGTCTGGGGCTCCATCCCCTTCGTCGCACTCAACATGTACGCCGCGCTGACCACCGTCGGCGCCGAACTGTACGAGGCCGCCCGCATGGACGGCGCCAACGGCTGGCAGACCTTCTGGAAGGTCGTCTTCCCGCAGCTCAAGCCCTTCTTCCTGATCACCACCTTCCTTGAGGTGATCTGGGTCTTCAAGGCCTTCACCCAGGTCTACGCGATGAACAAGGGCGGCCCCGACCGCGCGTCCGAGATCCTCCCGGTCTTCGCCTTCGTCGAGGGCCAGAGCCAGTCCCACTACGGTCTCGCCGCCGCGATCTCCGTCCTGACGATCCTGATCCTGATCGTCATCATGTCCTTCTACTTCCGCCTGATCCTGAAGCAGGAGGAGGAGCAGTGAGCACCACCACCGCCCCCAAGCCGGCCCGGACCGCCCCGTCGGCACAGCCCGCCCAGCGGCTGCGCACCCGCGGCCCGCTGCGCCCCGCGACCGTCGCCAAGAACCTCGGCGCCCTGCTGCTGGCCCTGCTCTTCCTCTTCCCGGTCTACTGGATGTTCTCCTCGGCACTGAAGCCGTCGAGCGAGATCCTCACCAAGGACCCGGTGTTCGTCTTCACCCCGACGACGGAGAACTTCGAGAAGGCCACCGGGGTCGACAACTTCTGGACGTACGTGACGAACAGTCTCGTCGTCACCGTCAGCGCGGTCCTGCTGGCCCTGCTCGTCGCCCTCGCCGCGAGCTTCGCGATCGCCCGCATGAAGTTCCGCGGCCGCAAGGGCATGGTCCTGGCCGTGATGATGGCGCAGATGGCCCCCTGGGAGGTCATGGTCATCGCGATGTACATGATCCTGCGGGACGCCGAGATGCTGAACAGCCTCCCGATGCTCACCGCGATCTACTTCGTGATGGTCCTCCCCTTCACCATCTGGACCCTGCGCGGCTTCATCGCCGCCGTCCCGGTGACCCTGGAGGAAGCCGCCCAGATCGACGGCTGCACCCGCGGCCAGGCCTTCCGCAAGGTGATCTTCCCGCTGCTGGCGCCCGGTCTGATGTCCACCTCGCTCTTCGGCTTCATCACCGCCTGGAACGAGTTCGCCATGGTCCTGATCCTGAACAAGGACAAGACCGCGCAGACCCTGCCGCTGTGGCTGACCCAGTTCAAAACCGCCTTCGGCAACGACTGGGGCGCGACCATGGCCGCGTCCTCGCTGTTCGCCGTCCCGGTCCTGCTGATCTTCATCTTCCTCCAGCGCAAGGCCGTCGGCGGCATGACCGCCGGCGCCGTGAAGGGATAACGGCCCATGACTGTCCTTGCGCACCGGGCGGACACCCTCACCCGCGACGCCCTCGCCGTCCTCCAGCCCGGTTTCGAGGGCACCACCGCCCCCGCCTGGGTGCTGCGCCGGGTCGGCGAAGGCCTCACCGCCGTGGGCCTCTTCGGCCGCAACATCGCCTCCGCGGAGCAGCTCGCCGCCCTGACCGCGCAACTGCGCGCCGAACGGGACGACGTCCTCGTCGCCATCGACGAGGAGGGCGGGGACGTCACCCGCCTGGAGGTCCGGGGCGGCTCGTCCTTCCCCGGCAACCTCGCGCTCGGCGCCGTCGACGACACCGCCCTGACCCGCGAGGTCGCCCGGGAACTGGGCCGCCGCCTCGCCGAGTGCGGGGTCAACCTCAACTGGGCGCCGTCCGCGGACGTCAACTCCAACCCCGACAACCCGGTCATCGGCGTCCGCTCCTTCGGCGCCGACACCGCCCTGGCGGCCCGGCACACCGCCGCCTACGTCGAGGGCCTCCAGGACGCCGGGGTCGCCGCCTGCACCAAGCACTTCCCGGGCCACGGGGACACCAACGTCGACTCCCACCACGCCATGCCCCGCATCGACGTGGACCTGGACACCCTGCAGGTCCGCGAGCTGGTCCCGTTCAGGGCGGCCATCGAGGCCGGCAGCAAGGCCGTGATGAGCGCGCACATCCTGGTGCCCGCACTCGACCCGACCCGCCCGGCCACGCTCAGCCCGCAGATCCTGACCGGTCTGCTGCGCAAGGAGCTCGGCTACGAGGGCCTCATCGTCACCGACGGCATGGAGATGAACGCCATCGCCGGGACGTACGGCATCGAGCGCGGCTCGGTCCTGGCCATCGCCGCCGGCGCCGACGCGATCTGCGTCGGCGGGGGACTGGCCGACGAGGCGACCGTCCTGAGCCTGCGGGACGCCCTCGTGGCCGCCGTACGCGAGGGCACGCTGGCGGAGGAGCGGCTCGCCGACGCCGCCGCCCGGGTGCGTGCCCTCGCCGAATGGACCCGCCGGGCCCGGCCGGACGCGCGACCGGAGGGGAGCCGCGCGTCCGGCATCGGCCTGACGGCGGCCCGCCGCGCGGTGGTCGTCTCGGGCACCCCGGCCACCGTGTCCGCCCCCTACGTGGCCACGCTCGCGCCCGTCGCGAACATCGCGGTCGGCGACGAGACCCCGTGGGGGGTGGCCGCGGAGCTGGCCGGGCTGGTCCCGGGCACCGGATCGGGCGTCTACCCCGAGGGCAGCGCCGCCGGGGACGTACTGGCCGCGGCGGGGTCCCGTACGGTCGTCGCCGTGGTGCGCGACGCGCACCGGCACCCCTGGATGGCCGAGGTGCTGGACGCCCTGGTCGCGGCCCGGCCGGACACGGTGGTCGTGGAGATGGGCGTACCGCTCGCCGAGCCGCGCGGGGCCCTGTACGTCGCCACGCACGGAGCCTCCCGCGTCTGCGGGCGGGCCGCCGCCGAGGTCATCGCGGGCACGCGGCGGGACTGACGCCGTCGGACGGGGCGCCGGACACCCGTCACGGGGGTGTCCGGCGCCGCCGCGTCCGGGCACGCGCGAAGGGCCGGGCCCCCGAGGAGGGGGCCCGGCCCTTTCCGCGTGGCGCCGGTGCTCCTACAGGCCCTGCCAGGAGGGCTTGTTGGCGAAGGTGTGGCGGAAGTAGTCGGCCAGCTTCAGCTTGGAGGCGGCCGCCTCGTCCACGACGACGGTGGCGTGCCGGTGCAGCTGCAGCGCGGAGGCCGGGACCAGCGCGGACAGCGGGCCCTCCACGGTCTGCGCGACGGCCTCGGCCTTGCCCTCGCCGGTGGCCAGCAGGACCAGGTGGCGGGCGTCGAGGATGGTGCCGATGCCCTGGGTGATGACGTGGTGGGGCACCTGGTCTATGTCGTCCTCGAAGAAGCGCGCGTTGTCCACGCGCGTCTGCTCCGTCAGCGTCTTGATCCGGGTGCGGGAGGCCAGGGAGGAGCACGGCTCGTTGAAGCCGATGTGGCCGTCCGTGCCGATGCCCAGCAGCTGGAGGTCCACCCCGCCGGCGTCCGCGAGGGCCTGGTCGTAGGCCGCGCAGGCGGCCTGGACGTCGGCGGCGGAGCCGTCGGGGCCCATGAAGGACCCCTCGGTCAGCCCGAGCGGCTCCACGACCTCGCGGAGCACGACGGCGCGGTAGGACTCCGGGTGCCCGGCCGGCAGGCCGACGTACTCGTCGAGCTGACAGATCCGGGCCCCGGAGGCGTCGACCTCGCCGGCCCTGACCTTGGCGGCGAGGGCTTCGTAGACGGGCAGCGGGGTAGAGCCGGTCGCCACGCCGAGCAGGGCGTCGGGCTTGCGGCGGACCAGGGCGGCCATGGCCTCCGCGATGAGCTCGCCGCCTGCCTTGGCGTCCGGGACGATGACAACTTCCACGCGGGGCCTGCCGATCTGAGAGAGGTGCGGACACTTGTGGTATAGACCAATCTAGCAGAGCGTGCCCGCCGATGGGCGGGCTCGTGCCCCTTCCATCGTCTTCCCGATCCCCGCCCCCCGCCCGGCCGCGCGCCGGGGGTCCTACAGCGCCAGCTGGAGACCGCCCGTGGCGTCCAGGTGCTGGCCCGTGACCCAGCGGGAATCCGGCGAGGCCAGGAAGGCCACCACGTCGGCGACCTCCTGCGGGGTGCCCACCCGGCCGAAGACCGAGCGCGAGGAGGCGTGCGCGCGGGCCTGCGGGTCGGCGAGCCAGGCGGCGTTGAGGTCGGTCTCGGTGATGCCCGGACCCACCGAGTTCACGGTGATCCCCCGCGGGGCGAGCGCGGCGGCCAGGGACACGGTCAGCGCGTTCACCGCGCCCTTGGCCATGATCGTGGCCAGGATCGCCGGCAGTGCGATGGCGGGGGTGCCGGTCACGTTGACGATCCGGCCCCCGTCGGTCAGCCGCTCCAGCCCGTGCTTGATCACGAAGAAGGGCGCCCGGGCGTTGAGCGCCTGGATCCGCCCGAAGGTCTCCTCGTCCGTCTCCTCGATGCCGGCGAAGGTCGCCGCCCCGGCGTTGTTCACCAGGACGTCCACCCGCTCCGTGGCCCGCGGATGGGCCCCGTACGCCGCCCAGAGCGCCTGCGCGTCCCCCGCCACCCCGAGCTCCGCCCCGATGGCGAAGGCGCGGCCCCCGGCCGCCGTGATCGCCCCGACGGTCTCCTCGGCGGCCCCCTCGTCGTGTCCGTAGTGGACCGCGACCAGGGCGCCGTCGCGGGCGAGGCGCTCGGCCACCGCCCGTCCGATGCCCCTGCTGCCGCCCGTGACCAGTGCCGTCTTCCCCTTGAGCACGCCCATGGCGCGCCCCCCTTCAGCATTTGCTAGCGGTCGATACAGAATGGACCGTACCAGATGTCTAGCGGTCGCTATAGAATGTGGCGCATGGTGACCGGACAACGTGGCAGGCCCCGCTCCTTCGACCGGGACGCCGCCCTCGACAAGGCCATGCTCGCCTTCTGGGAGAACGGTTACGAGGCGACGTCCATCGCCGACCTGACCAGGACCCTGGGCATCGGCGCGCCCAGCCTCTACGCCGCCTTCGGTGACAAGCGCAAGCTCTTCGACGAGGTCGTGGTGGTCTACGGCGGCCGGTACGGGGACTTCGCGGGCGTCGCCCTCGCGGAGGAGCCCACCGCCCGCGCCGCCATCGGCCGGATCCTGCGCGAGGCCGCCGAGATCTACACCGACCCGGCCCACCCGCCGGGCTGCATGGTGATCAGCGCCGCGGTCAACACCACCTCGCAGGAGGTGGCCGATGCCCTGCGCGAGCGCCGCAACGCCAACCTGGAGCTGTTCGAGAGCCGCATCCGGGCCGACGTCGCCACCGGCGAGCTGCCCGCCGGCACGGACGCGCGGGCGCTGGCCCGCTACGCGGGGGCCGTGCTCCAGGGGATGTCGCAGCAGTCGCGCGACGGGGCGGGCCGGGAAGAGCTGGAAGCGGTGGCGGAGCTGGCGCTGGGCGCCTGGCCGGCGTAGGGGACCCGCGTGGATTTCCGCGGCCTGTCGGCGGGGGAATTCCCGGGCGGCGAATTCGATCGTGCCGCACCCCTCCGGCGCGCTCACTTTCCGTCGCGCCGGCTTTCCGCAGCGTTGCTTTCCTCTGGGCCACGGTGCAGGACGGGACCCTCAGCCCGCCCGGCACCGTAGCCCGGAGTACTTACGGCCGACCGGGTGTGCGGTTCCCGACGGCCGGTGGGAGGTGCCTGCGCGGTCAGGGCAGAGCGCGCGGTTACCTCGATCCGTCCTCCTGTGCGGGGAGGGCGGAAACTTGACACAATTGTGGACTAGACCAATCTGTCCTGTCCATCCAATGGCGGGGTCTGCAATCCCGTCACTTCATCCAACAGTACGCGGAGTGGGCCCCTCCTGGGTACTCCTGAGTATTCGCCGTGTGGAAAGTCATCCCCGTACCCGGGGTACGCTCGCCACGTGCCCTCCATGAACGACCTCGTACGCCAGCACACCGCTCTCAGTGAAACCGACCTGGAGTGGCTCCACCTGCTGGTCTCGGAGTGGCAGCTGCTCTCCGACCTCTCCTTCGCCGACCTCGTGCTCTGGGTGCCCACCCTCGACGGCTCCCGCTACGTCTCGGTCGCGCAGATGCGCCCGAACACCGGCCCCACCTCGTACCAGGACGACATGGTCGGCCACCTGGTGCCGCGCGGCCGGCGCCCGCTGCTCGACGCCGCCCTCGACGAGGGCCGCATCGTGCGCGAGGGCGACCCCGAGTGGCGCGAGGAGGTGCCGGTCCGCGTCGAGTCGATCCCCGTCCGCCGCGAGGGCCGGGTCCTCGGCGTGATCGCGCGGAACACCAATCTGCTCACTGTGCGTACACCCAGCCGGCTGGAGCTCACCTACCTCCAGTCCGCCTCCGACCTCGCGCAGATGATCGCCGCGGGCTCCTTCCCCTTCCCCGGCCAGCAGGTCGACATGGACGCCTCCCCGCGCGCCGGGGACGGCCTGATGCGGCTCGACGCCGAGGGCGTGGTGACGTACGCGTCCCCCAACGCGCTCTCCGCCTACCACCGTCTGGGCCTCGCCTCCGACCTGGTCGGCCAGCATCTGGGCACCACCACCGCCGAACTCGCCCCCACCCGGGGCCCGGTGGACGAGGCCATCGTCAAACTGGCCAGCGGCTGGGCTCCCCGGGAGACCGAAGTCGAGGGCAACGGCGGGGTCATCCAGCTGCGCGCCATCCCGCTGAAGCCCAAGGGGACCCGGATCGGCTCCCTCGTGCTCTGCCGCGACGTCACCGAACTGCGCCGTCGCGAACGCGAACTGATCACCAAGGACGCCACCATCCGGGAGATCCACCACCGGGTGAAGAACAACCTCCAGACCGTGGCCGCGCTCTTGCGCCTCCAGGCCCGCCGGATGGATTCGGAGAACGGCCGCGAGGCGCTGAACGAGGCGGTGCGCCGCGTCGGTTCGATCGCGATCGTGCACGAGACCCTGTCTCAGAACCTCGACGAGCGCGTCGAGTTCGACGAGATCGCCGACCGCGTGATCGCGATGGTCGCCGAGATCTCGCCCGGAAAGGTGCGCTGCCGGCGCATCGGCCGCTTCGGGATCCTGGACGCGGAGGTCGCCACTCCGCTGTCGATGGTGCTGACCGAGATCCTCCAGAACGCCCTGGAGCACGCCTTCACCCAGGGGGAGGGCGGCACGGTCGAGGTGTCCGCGACCCGCACCGGAACCGGCCGCGCCGACGCCCGGCTGCTGATCACGGTGCTCGACGACGGATGCGGTCTGCCCGAGGGCTTCGACCCGCAGCGGGCCGGCAACCTCGGGCTGCAGATCGTACGGACCCTCGTGGAGGGGGAGCTCGGCGGCACCTTCGA
Source organism: Streptomyces sp. NPDC031479 (assembly GCF_055581065.1). Taxonomy (NCBI): domain Bacteria; kingdom Bacillati; phylum Actinomycetota; class Actinomycetes; order Kitasatosporales; family Streptomycetaceae; genus Streptomyces; species Streptomyces sp. NPDC031479. The sequence goes on along the minus strand of NZ_JBVIKC010000003.1, from coordinate 241,130 downwards.
CATGCTCCGGGCCGAGCCGCGCGGCACCAAGGTCGTCCTCGACGTACCGGCGAGCCCGCAGAAGTAGCCCGCCGCGGGAGCCGGAACCGCGTTACGCAACGTGAGGGGAACAGCACTGAGCCCCGGACCGAATGGTTCCCGGTCCGGGGCTCAAGAGCACGTTGCTGAGCGCTTGTCTGGTACTACGCGCTGCGCGTCGAGGCTCGAAAAGTCGAATGTCAGGCGGTGGCGTTACGCGCCCGGTTGCGAGCGGCGCGGCGCTTCATGGCGCGGCGCTCGTCCTCGCTGAGGCCACCCCAGACGCCGGAGTCCTGACCGGACTCGAGCGCCCACTGCAGGCACTGCTCCATGACGGGGCAACGGCGGCAGACGGCCTTGGCTTCCTCGATCTGCAGCAGCGCAGGACCGGTGTTGCCGATGGGGAAGAAGAGCTCGGGGTCTTCCTCGCGGCAAACGGCGTTGTGACGCCAGTCCATGGCTGCTCCATCTCCTTGTATTGCGGGCAGGTTGCTTGTGAATGTGAACGCTTTCACGAATCCCCCCGTGAGGGAAGGGCCGACCCCCAGGTGACTGGTGGGGTCCGAAGATTCGTGGAGGGGTTCTGGCGTTCTGTGTGGGTGCCGGGTTTTGCGGGCTGTCCCGATCGCCATGTAGAGATTCGCAAACCTCGGACGGGGATACAACCCCTTCCGGAAAGTTTTTTTGGATTCGTCGGTGTCTACTAGGTCACAGCCCTAGTTCCTGGGGGTGGACCGGCGTGTAAACGTTCGAGTGGAAGGACTTTTGGCTCTTCCACTCACACAATCACACGCAGTGCACGGCGTACGCCTGTGAACCGAACGCTGGTGCGCAGTCCGAGGTGGTCCCCGTCCATCTGGAACGGGAGGGGAACCTTCGAATGCAAGGTGAAGTCGGTCAGATCGTGCAGAGACACCGCATGCTTGCCGTGCGGGCCGCGCTCAGGAGTCGAGGTCAGGAGCTGCGTGGCGTACCTGGCGACGGCCGGAGTTGACAAACGGTCGAGGGCCAATACGTCAAGCGCAGTATCGAACGACGCCTCCGGAGAGGCGTAAAGCGGACGATTGCCCAGATACGTCCAGGGCGAGGTGTTGCAGACTATCGACAGCACCAGATCCGTCACCGGATCCGCGCCGGGCCGCTCCAGCGTGATCGTCCCGCGCCGGCGGTTCGGCTCCTCCCAGAACTGGCGCATGAGCTGTCGCACGTACAGGGCGTGCGTCGAACGCTTGCCGCGTTCGCGCTGCTGCTCGACCCGCCCCACCACACCCGCGTCGAAGCCGAAGCCCGCGCAGAACGTGAACCAGCGCGCCGGGACCGACTCGTCCTCGGTCCCGGGGGTGCCGGCGGCCAGTCCCAGTCCCACCGTCCGCTCGCGCCGCTCCCGCAGCGCGTCCAGCAGGGCGCCGGTCGCCTCCACCGAATCGTTGGGCAGCCCGAGCGCGCGGGCGAAGACGTTCGTCGAACCGCCGGGTACCACCGCCAGCCGCGGCAGCCGCTCCGGATCGGGGCCCTCGTGCAGCAGTCCGTTGACGACCTCGTTCACGGTGCCGTCGCCGCCCAGCGCCACCACGAGGTCCACACCCTCGTGCGCGGCCTTGCGGCCCAGGTCGCGGGCGTGCCCCCGGTACTCGGTGGTCACCGCCTCCAGCTTCATCTCGCTGGCGAGCGCATGGGTCAGGACGTCGCGCGTGCGCGCACTGGTGGTCGTCGCTGCTGGGTTGGCCACGAGAAGTGCACGCATGAGCGCCAGACTACCCACCCCGTCATATGCGACCCCTACCGACCGTACCGTCAGCGCCCCGCGGGCCGCGGCTACCCTGCTGGGGTGAGCAAAAAGCCGACCTCCCACACCCCCGCCGCCCCCGCCGTCGCCGCCGCCGGAGCGGAGCCCGCGGCCCTGCCCGGCCGGCTGACCGGCGCCGCGGTGCTCACCGCGCTGGAGGGTCTGGCCCTGGCCGGACTCGGCCTCTACATGCTGTACGTCGGCATCGCGGGCCACCCCGATTCCGCGCAGCAGGCCGAGACCGGGGGGATCACCCTGCTCGGGCTGGCCGCCCTGCCGCTGATCGCGGCGCGCGGGCTGCACCTGGGCCGCCGCTGGAGCCGCGGCCCGGCGCTGATCACCCAGCTGATGGCGATGCCGGTGGCCTGGACCCTGTGGAACACGGGCGGCGCGATGCGGATCGCCGCCGTCGCCCTGGCCCTGGCCGCGGTGGCCGTCGTGGTCCTCCTCGTGAACCCGACGGCGACCCGGGCGCTCGGAATCGGGCCCGGAGACCAGGCCCGATAAGTCCCTCCCGAGCGCCGTTCCCCGGCTACTCCTCGACCAGGAGCTTCTCGCGGAGCTGGGCCAGGGTGCGGGCCAGCAGCCGGGAGACGTGCATCTGGGAGATGCCGACCTCCTGCGCGATCTGCGACTGGGTCATGTTGCCGAAGAACCGCAGCAGCAGGATCCGCTTCTCCCGCGGCGGAAGCCCCTCCAGCAGCGGCTTGAGGGACTCGCGGTACTCGACGCCCTCCAGCGCCTCGTCCTCCGAGCCCAGCGTGTCCGCGACCGCCGGCGACTCGTCGTCGGTGTCCGGCACGTCCAGGGAGAGCGTGCTGTAGGCATTGGCCGATTCCAGCCCCTCCAGCACCTCCTCCTCGGAGATGCCCAGCCGCTCCGCCAGTTCGTGCACGGTGGGGGAGCGGCCGTGCTGCTGGGACAGTTCCGCCGTGGCCGTGGTCAGCGAGAGCCGCAGCTCCTGCAGACGCCGGGGCACCCGTACCGCCCAGCCCTTGTCGCGGAAGTGCCGCTTGATCTCGCCGACCACGGTGGGCGTGGCGTACGTCGAGAACTCGACCCCCCGGTCCGGGTCGAACCGGTCCACCGATTTGATCAGGCCGATGGTGGCGACCTGGGTCAGGTCGTCCAGCGGCTCGCCGCGGTTGCGGAACCGCCGCGCCAGGTGCTCCACCAGCGGCAGGTGCATCCGCACCAGCCGGTTGCGCAGCTCCGCCCGCTCCGGTGAGCCCTCGGGCAGCTCGCGCAGCTCGAAGAACAGGGCCCGCGCACCGCTGCGGTCCCGCGGATCCGGCAGCGCGGGGGACGCGCCCGGGGCGGCCGGGGCCGCGGCGGCGGCCGCCGGTGGCCGTGATGGTTGTGGTTCCTCGTTCTGGTTCTCGCTCATAGGGCCCGCCCGTCGCTCCGCCGAGTCCAAAAAGCCGTCTTCCGCATCCGCGTCAGCCGGGTGCGGCCGGGCGTGCTGCTGTTCGGGGATGCCCCCGTCGACCTCGTGCCGTACCCGGGGCCGATCCCCGCCCCGCACCGGGATCTCCCCGCCGCTCACACCGGGCCTGGCCCCGCGCCGCGCTGTTTGTAGAGGCTGATGCTCACTGTCCGGTTCTCCTCGACCGTGGCCTCGACCTTGCCGGCCAGCGCCGACAGGACCGTCCACGCGAACGTGTCGCGCTCCGGTGCGCGCCCGTCGGTGGTCGGCGCCGAGACGGTCACTTCCAGCGAATCGTCGATCAGCCGGAAGACGCAGCTGAGGACGGAGCCGGGCACGGCCTGCTGGAGCAGGATCGCGCAGGCCTCGTCCACGGCGATGCGGAGGTCCTCGATCTCGTCGAGGGTGAAGTCCAAACGTGCCGCGAGACCGGCCGTGGCCGTTCGCAGCACCGACAGGTAGGCACCCGCAGCCGGCAGCCGGACTTCCACGAAGTCCTGGGTCCCGGGCTCGCCTGCGATCTGGGACACCCTCACCTCCAAGGTGGTACGAGCTCTGTTCGCCGGTGACGCTACCGCGATCCGGGCGATCGTGTCGCGGCACCCCTCATGGCGCCCGTTTTGGAACGCCTGGGCCGACCCCGCTCCTGTCCGGTGACTGATGGTAAGCCCACGGGTACGCACAGTGGCTAGGGGTCTGCGGGCCCAAATAAGGGGAACCGGCGGAGGGTTGACCTACCCCGCTTCAGACGATCGAACCGTCGACAAAACACCACCGCCAGCTCTCGCCCGGCTCGAAGCTCCGCATGACGGGATGACCGGTCTCCTTGTGGTGCGCGGTGGCGTGCCGGTACGGGGAGGAATCGCAGCACCCCACGTGCCCGCACGCCAGGCACATCCGCAGCTGCACGGGATGGCTCCCGAGCACCTCACATTCGGGGCAGGTCGGCGCATGCGGGACGGGCTCGGGGCGCGGCAGTTCGGCAACATGGGTGCACTCGCTCATGATGGCCAGCGTACGGGTGGGGCGACGAGTGGGGATGGAACGCATGGAGGTATTGCCGCTGGTGGCGCTGGTGGCGGGGAGCGCCGCCGTCGCGGGACTGGCGCGGAGGACGCCGGTGCCCGCGCCGCTGCTGCTGGTCGCCGTCGGCCTGGTCGCCGCGTACGTTCCGGGACTGCCCGCGTACACGCTCGATCCGCACATCGTGCTGCCGCTGCTGCTCCCGCCGCTCCTGCACACGGCCGCGGTGGACAGCTCGTACCTGGACCTGAGGGCCAACGCGCGGCCGATCGCGCTGCTGTCGGTGGGGTACGTGCTCTTCGCGACGCTCGCGGTCGGCTGGGTGACGTACATGGTGGTGCCGGGGCTGACGCCACCGGTGGCGCTGGTGCTGGGCGCGGTGATCGCACCGCCGGACGCGGTCGCGGCGACGGCGATCGCCCGCAGGCTCGGGCTGCCGAACCGGATCACGACCATCCTGCAGGGTGAGTCCCTGGTCAACGACGCCACCGCCATCACCGCCTACAAGGTGGCGCTGGCGGCGGCGGTCGGGGTCGGCGCGGGCTGGGCCGGAGGGGTCGCGGAGTTCCTGCTGGCGTCGGTGGGCGGGGTCGGCGTCGGCCTGCTGCTGATGGTGCCGATCCACCAGCTGCGCACCCGGCTGAAGGAGCCGCTGCTGCAGAACACCCTGTCGCTGCTGATCCCCTTCGTGGCGTACGCGGCCGCCGAACGGGTGCACGCCTCGGGCGTGCTGGCGGTGGTGGTGGTCGCGCTGTACCTGGGCCACCGCAACTGGCAGGTCGACTTCGCGACCCGGCTCCAGGAGGAGGCGGTGTGGAAGGTCGTCGCCTTCGTGCTGGAGTCGGTGGTCTTCGCGTTGATCGGGCTCCAGCTGCCGGTGGTCCTCAAGGGGCTCGGCGAGTACGAGGGCGCGGCCGCCTTCGGGTACGCGCTGGTGGTGTTCCTGGCGGTGGTGGTCGCGCGCTACCTGTGGGTGTTCCCGGCGACCTTCGTGCCGCGGTGGGTGTCGGAGCGGATCCGGCTGCGCGAGCCGGACACCGACTGGAAGGCGCCGGTGATCGTGGGGTGGGCCGGGATGCGGGGGGTGGTGTCGCTCGCGATCGCCTTCTCGGTGCCGATGGGCGTGCCGCACCGGAACCTGATCCTCTTCCTCACCTTCACGACGGTCATCGGGACCCTGGTGGTGCAGGGGCTGACCCTGCCCCCGCTGATCCGGATGCTGAAGCTGCCGCCGAAGGACCGGCAGGCGGAGACCCTCGCGGAGGCGCAGGCGCAGAGCGAGGCCTCGCGGGCGGCGGAGGAACGGCTGGTGGAGCTGCTGGAGTCCCCGGCGAACAACAGCCTGCCGCCGCCGCTGGTGGACCGGCTGCGGACGGTGCTGGAGCGGCGGCGCAACGCGGTGTGGGAGCGGCTGGGCGAGGTCAACCCGCTCACGGGGGAGTCCGCGGACGACGTCTACCGGCGGCTCGCGCGGGAGATGATCGCGGCCGAGCGGGAGGTGTTCGTGTCCCTGCGGGACGGGCGCCGGATCGACGACGAGATGCTGCGCGGGCTGCTGCGCAGGCTGGACCTGGAGGAGGCGGCGGCCTACCGGGAGGAGACGTGACCCCGCGCCCCGGCGGGGCGCGGGCTACGGACGGCCGGTGACGACGGCGGTGAGCGTGGTGCCGCGGGGGAAGGTGCCCGCACGGGTCAGGGCCGTGAGGGCCCAGAGGAGCTTGGCCACGTAGATCCGCTCCACCGGGAACCCGTGGCGGGACTCGAAGTCGGCGGCGAACTCGTCGAGCGGCGCGGGGACCCGGGCGTAGCCGCCGTGGTCGAAGCCCTCGGCCAGGGTCCAGTCGCCGGCCGGGCCACCGAAGGCCCCGTGCTGGAGGGAACGTATCTCCGGAGCCAGGAAGCCCCCCGCCAGGACGGGCACGCCCAGGGCACGCTGGCCCGGGTCCAGGCCTGCGGCCAGTCCGGCCAGGGTGCCGCCCGTGCCGCAGGCCACCGCCACGACGTCGCAGGCGCCGCGCAGCTCACGGCCCAGTTCGGCGCACCCCCGCAGGGCGAGCGCGTTGCTGCCGCCCTCGGGGACCACGTACGCGCCCGCGGCCCCGGCCGACTCCAGCAGCCGCCCCAGGGTCTCCGGTTCGGCCTTGCGGCGGTAGTCGGAGCGGGTCGTGAAGTGCAGCCGCATGCCGTCCGCCGCGCAGCGGGCGAGGGAGTCGTTCAGCGGCCGCCCGGCGAGCTCGTCCCCGCGGACGACGCCGACGGTCCCCAGCCCGAGCAGCCGGCCGGCCGCGGCGGTGGCCCGCAGGTGGTTGGAGTAGGCCCCGCCGAAGGTGACGAGCCGGTCGTGCCCGGCCTCCAGGGCCGCCCGGAGGTTGGGCGCGAGCTTGCGCCACTTGTTGCCGGGCAGCTCGGGGTGGACGAGGTCGTCCCGCTTGAGGAGGAGCCGGACCCCGTGCGCGGCGAAGCGGTCGTCGGCGGCCTCGACCAGCGGGGACGGCGGGCGGGGGAGCAGCTCGGGGTGGGTCACCCGTCCATTGTCGGGTCAGGACAGGCGGAGGGTGAGGTAGGGGACGGAGTCTCCGGGCATGAGGTAGCGCTCGGTCTCGGTGAAGCCCCGGGCGAGGGCGAAGCGCAGGCCGTCCTGGTTGGACTCCAGGACGATCGTCTCCACGGCGGCCGGGGAGAGGGCTCGGGCCCGCTCCAGGACGTGGGTGTAGAAGGCGGTGCCCAGGCCCCGGCGGCGGTGGGCGGGGAGGATCCGGGCGATCACGGTGGCGGTGCCGTCGTTGTCGGGCGTGGGCGGGCGCAGGGTGCCGCAGCCGACCAGCGTGTCGCCGGTGTAGGCGACGTCCAGGCGGTTGCGCACGGCGCGTTCGCGGACCTCGGCGAGGGTGAGGGCGTCCGGAGGGATGATCAGGTTGTGGACGTCGTGCCAGTGGCGGACGGCCTGTTCGTCGTCGGCCGCCACGGGGACGATGCGGAGATCGGTTGGCATGGGTGCAGGGGATCCCGGCGGCGGCCGGGGGGTCAACCGGTTTTGATCACTTGAGGCGTTCGGCCACGCGGGCGCGCATCGAGTCCATGGTGAACCCCTTGGGGTCGATCTTCCCGGGCTGCCATTCGAGGTGGCCCAGTACGGAGCGGGAACCCCAGCCGTGGACCCGGCAGACGGCGGCCGCCGCGCGGGCGACGGCGTCGAGCTGGACGGCCGGCCAGGGGTCCTCGCCGTCGCCGAGGTTCACGCACTCGAAGCCGTAGAAGTGGCGGTTGCCGTCGGTGTCGGCCTGGCGGTCCGGGGGGAGCCGCCGTTCGGCGATCACGGCCGCCAGGACGTCGGAGTCGCCGGCTCCGGCGTGGTTGGCGCGGCCGTAGCCGACCAGGTGGACGCGGCCGTCCTTGCCGATGACCCCGTGGCAGAGCGGGCCGGGCAGGTCGGAGTCCCCGTCGCGGCAGAGTTCCACGCTGTAGGCGGTGCCCCGGGTGACGGTGTGGTGGATCATCACCCCGTTGACGGGCCCCCAGGGGCCCTTGTGGTTGCGGTTGTGGGTGCGCCAGGCGCCGACCTGGACGACGGTGAGGCCCTCGGCGCGCAGGGCGCCGAGGAACCGGTCCGCGGACATGGGTACGGACATGGCCGCCTCCTTGTGTGGCGGTGCGCGACGGACACCGTGTGTGTTCGTCTCATCACGTACCGGTGTAGTGGAGGCGGCTGTTCCGCCGCTAGGGCATTCGTACGGTGTGCGATCCGATCCGGACAGGCGGGCGTCAGGCCGAGGCGAGCCAGAGGTCCGGGCCGAAGACCTCGTAGTGGATGTCCGAGGCGGGGACCCCCTTCGCGATCAGCTGCGCGCGCACCGACCGCATGAAGGGGAGCGGACCGCACAGGTACGCCTGGGTGCCGGGGGCGACCGGTACGGACTCCAGGTCCACCAGCCCGGTGGAGTCGCCCGGTTCGGCGTCGGCCTCGTACCAGAAGCGGGCCGAGGCGTCGGGGAGCTTGTGGGTCAGGGAGCGGTGGTCGGAGCGGAGCGCGTGGTCGGCCGGGGAGCGGTCGGCGTGCAGGACGGTGACGGGGGCGGCGTGCCCGGTGTCGGCGAGGTGTTCCAGCATCGACAGCATCGGGGTGCAGCCGATGCCGGCCGAGGCCAGCAGCACCGGTGCGGCGGAGTCCCGCAGGACCAGGTCGCCGTACGGGGCCGAGACGCGCAGGGTGTCGCCGGTGCGGACCCGGGAGTGCAGGTGGTTCGAGACCTCGCCGTCGGGGCCGCCGGCGGCCGGGCCGTGGACGCGCTTGACGGTGATCGAGCGGACCGGGGAGCCGGGGGCGCCGGAGAGGCTGTACTGGCGGATCTGGTGGGCGCCGTCGGGGAGTTCGACCTGGACGGAGACGTACTGGCCGGGCCGGAAGGAGGGGGCGGGCGCGCCGTCGGCGGGGGCGAGGCGGAAGGTGGTGCAGTCCGCCGTCTCCTCGACCCGGCCGGCCACGGTCCACTCCCGCCAGACGTCGCCGGCGGTGACCTGCTGCTCGGCGTGGAGGCGTTCCTCGATGGCGATGAGGGCGTTCGCCATCAGCCAGTAGACCTCGTCCCAGGCCTCGGCGACCTCGGGGGTGACGGCGTCGCCGAGGACCTCGGCGATGGCCTCGAAGAGGTGCCGGTGGACGACGGGGTACTGCTCGCGGGTGACGCCGAGGGAGGCGTGCTTGTGCGCGATGCGGTTCAGCATCACGTCGGGGCGGGTGTCCGGGTGCGCCAGGAGGTGGGTCGCGAACGCCGCGACGGAACCGGCGAGGGCCTGCTTCTGGAGTCCGGCGTTCTGGTTGCCGCGGTTGAACAGGTCCCGGATCAGGGCCGGGTGGGCGGCGAACAGCTTCTCGTAGAACAGCTCCGCTATCTCGCCGATGGCGGCTCCGACGGCGGGCAGGGTGGCGCGTACGGTCGCGGTCGACTTCTCGGACAGCATGCGGAGCTCCTCGTGAATTGGTATTTCAGATTCATATTCAAGCCCAGCGAAGGGCGCTCCCGCGATGCGGACGTTCGTTCGGGAGGCCCCTCGGGTCCAGGCTGGGCGGGCGGTGCGGCGCAGCTAATCGGCCACTCGGCCCTCGGTGGCGGGACCTTCGTCCCGGCTCCGGCCGCCGCCGGAGATCCCCAGCAACAGCGGCCCCGTCGGGGCCGCCACCAGTGCGTCCACCGTGAGCGGGTCCAGGGTGGCGAAGAAGGCCTCCTGGGCCCGGCGCAGCGCGCCGCGCAGGACGCACGCCCCGCGCAACGGGCACGGAACCGTGCCGTCGCAGTCCACGACGTCACCCTCCCCCTCCAGGTCCCGCACCAGGCCGCCGACCGACGCGGTGCGTCCGGCGGGGGTGAGCGCGAGCCCGCCGCCGCGGCCGCGCCGCGCCTCGACCAGCCCGAGGTGCTGCAGGCGGGCGACCACCTTGGCCGTGTGGGTGTACGGGACCTCCATGGTCGCCGCCACCTCCCGGGTGGTGGGGAGTTCCCCGTTCTCGACGGCCAGGCGCATCAGGACGCGCAGCGCCAGGTCGGTGAATCGCGTCAGCCGCATGACCCCAGGTTAGAAAACTTGCATCGCAGATACAACTTATGGAGCGGGGCGCGAGAAGTGGCCGGAACCGGTGGGGTGCGGAGGGGGTCCTGTGAAGACGTTCAACCCGGGAGGATGCCCAGACCCACACGGAGTAGTCCCACCCTTTTGTGTAATGGTCTCACCACGTTGCGTGCTGGAAGTGTTCCGTCCCGCAGATCCATGGAGTGATCGAAAGGGAAAGACATGTCGGTCCAGGCGGGTTCCGAAACCGAACCCCAGACACCGCAGCGCAGTCTCGGCACCTCGGCCGCGCGGAACTTGGCCACCACGACCAAGTCCGCGCCGCAGATGCAGGAGATCACCTCGCGGTGGCTCCTGAAGATGCTCCCGTGGGTCTCGGTGCAGGGCGGCGCCTACCGCGTCAACCGCCGCCTGAGCTACTCCGTCGGCAACGGCATCGTGGAGTTCATCAAGACCGGCACCCAGGTCCAGGTCATCCCCGCCGAGCTCGGCGAACTCCCGCTGCTGCGCGACTACGACGACGAAGAGGTCCTCACCGAACTCGCCGCCCGCTGCCGCCAGGTCGACTTCGAAGCCGGTCAGGAGCTCACCTCCTTCGGCAGCCCCTCCGACCGGGTCTTCCTGCTCGCCCACGGCCGCATCGACCAGATCGGCCCCGGCCCCTACGGCGAGGACGCGGTCCTGCGTACCGTCGCCGACGGCGCCTACTTCGGCGAGGGGGCCCTCACGGACGAGGAGGCGATCTGGGAGTACACCGCCCGCGCCGCCACCTCCGGCACCGCCCTCGTCCTCTCCCGCCAGGACTTCCAGCTCCTCGCCGACCGGGTCGACTCGCTGCGCGCGCACGTGGACCGGGCGCGGTCCGCGCCCGCCCAGCGCACCAACACGTACGGCGAGGCCGCGATCGACCTCTCCGCGGGCCACCGCGGCGAAGCCGTCCTGCCCGGCACCTTCGTCGACTACGAGGCCCGCCCGCGCGAGTACGAACTCTCCATTGCACAAACGGTCCTGCGCGTCCACACCCGCGTCGCCGACCTGTACAACCAGCCGATGAACCAGACCGAGCAGCAGTTGCGGCTCACGGTCGAGGCGCTGCGCGAGCGCCAGGAGCACGAGATGCTCAACAACCGCGACTTCGGCCTGCTCCACAACGCCGACTACGACCAGCGCATCCAGCCCCACGAGGGCGCGCCCACCCCCGACGACTTCGACGCCCTCCTCGCGATGCGGCGCGGCTCCAAGATGTTCCTCGCGCACCCCAAGGCCATCGCCGCCTTCGGCCGCGAGTGCAACAAGCGCGGCCTCTACCCGGAATCGGTGGACGTCGGCGGCCACCGGGTGCCGGCCTGGCGCGGGGTACCGATCTTCCCGTCCAACAAGATCCCGGTCAGTGACGCCCGTACGACGTCCATCCTGTGCATGCGCACGGGCGAGGACGAGCAGGGCGTGATCGGCCTGCACCAGCCCGGGATCCCGGACGAGATCGAGCCCAGCCTGTCGGTGCGCTTCATGGGCATCAGCGAGCAGGCGATCATCTCCTACCTGGTCACCGCCTACTTCTCCGCAGCCGTGCTGGTGCCGGACGCGCTCGGCGTGCTGGAGAACGTCGAGATCGGCCGCTGGCGCTGATGACCGCGAACGCCCTCGCCGCGGGCGAGGGGCAGGAGGCGGCGGCCCTGCTGGAGCGTACGAGAGAAACGGTCAACCCGGAACTGCGCAGGACCGTCGAGAGCCTGCCCGGGTCCATGCGGCGGGTGGCGATGTACCACTTCGGCTGGGAGGACGAGGAGGGCCGCCCGGCGGACGGCGGTGCGGGCAAGGCCATCCGGCCCGCGCTCGTCCTCGCCTCCGCGCAGGCCCTGGGCGGCCCGCTCGCCGCAGGGCCCGGTGAGCCCGGTGATCCCGCCGGGCGGGGGGTCGTACGGGCGGCGGTGGCCGTGGAGCTGGCGCACAACTTCACGCTGCTGCACGACGACGTCATCGACAAGGACGTCCGCCGGCGCGGGCGTCCCACGGCCTGGACCGTCTTCGGTATACCGGACGCGATCATCACGGGCGACGCCGTGATGGCGCTCGCGCTGCGGCTGTTCGCCGAGGATCCGCACCCGGCCGCGGCGGCCGCCTCCGCCCGGCTCGCGGCCTGCGTCATCGAGCTGTGCGCCGGACAGCAGGCGGACTGCGCCTTCGAACGCCGCCCGGACGTCGCGCTCGACGAGTGCCTGACCATGGCGACGGCGAAGACCGGGGCCCTGCTGGGCTGCGCGTGCGCCCTGGGCGCGCTCTACGCGGGGGCCGGGCCGGAGGAGGTCGAGGCGATGGACGCCTTCGGCCGGGAGGCCGGGCTGGCCTTCCAGCTGATCGACGACCTGATCGGCATCTGGGGGGATCCGGGGCACACCGGGAAGCCCGCCGGGGCCGATCTGCTCGCCCGCAAGAAGTCCCTCCCGGTCGTGGCCGCCCTCACCTCGGGCACCCGGGCCGGGGCGGAGCTGGCCGATCTGTACGCGGGCCCGATGGCCGGGGACGACGTGCGCGCCGCGGCCCGCGCGGTGGAGCGGGCCGGCGGGCGGGACTGGGCGCAGGCCCATGCCGCCGACCGGATGGGCCGGGCGGTGCAGGAACTGTCCCGGGCCGTCCCGGACCTCGCGGCGGCGGGCGGGCTGCTGGCGCTGGCGGAGTTCGTGACGCGCCGTACGAGGTGACCGCGGGGGGAGGGGGGTACGGGGAAGGCGCGTTCCGGCACCGGGAAGGCGCCGGAACGCGCCTTCCCGCGCAGGTGGCCCAACTCTAGGATCACTCAGTGTTGTTGAGACCTGAGTGGACCTGAGTGGAGGGTGTGACCTGTGGTGCTGGAGATACGCCAGGCGGACCAGTCGGACCGGGACGCGGTGGCGCGGCTGCTGGACGAGGCCTTCCGCAGCGACCCGGTGAGCTGCTGGGTCTTCCCCGATCCGGAGCACCGGGCCGCCGTGCACGGCCGCTTCCTCGGCGTCTTCGTGGACGTGGCGCTCGCGGAGGGCCGGATCGACTACGCGGCGGACGGCTCGGCGGCGGCGCTGTGGCTGCGGGTCCCTGCGGACGACCCGGAGGCGGAGCCCGTCGAGGACGAGGTCCCGGCGAAGATGCGGGCGGTCGCCGATCCCGGCAACGAGCGCTGCGAGCTGGTGGGCCGGCTCACGGGCGCGGTGCACCCCACGACGGAGGAGCACGAGTACCTGCTGATGATCGCGGTGGCGCCGGGGCGGCAGGGCGAGGGGCTGGGCACGGAGCTGATCAGGCCGGTCCTGGAGCGCTGCGACCGTGAGGGCGTCCCCGCGTACCTGGAGGCGAGCAGCGAGCGCAGCCGTGCGCTCTACGAGCGGCTCGGCTGGGAGTTCACGGGCGAGGCGGTGCGGCTGCCGGACGGGCCGCCGATGTGGCCGATGTGGCGCAAACCGCTGGGCTGAGGCGGGGACCCCGAGACGATCGCCTCCGCCGGCCGGGCCCGGCCGCACCGTCCTCGGCGGCGGCCGGATCATCACCTCGTACGACGTCAAGCGCTGAAGCGCGCCGCCCGCGCGGAACCGGCCTACCGTGGAGGTATGGCCGGTGAACAGCAACAGCGGGTGCGCGGGACGGTGGCCCCGCGGGCCGGGCACGAGCAGCTGACGTGCCAGGCCTGCGGGCGCGCCGTCGACACCCTGCTGAGACGACGCAAGTCCCTCGGTATCTTCGTGCCGGAGTGGAGCCCGGGTCCCTGCCGGAACCCGGACTGCACGCGGTACGCCGCCGGCGGCTAGCCCTTGGTGTCCATGCCCGAGGCGACCAGGCCGTTGGCCCACAGCTGGTTCACGCGCGAGCGCTCGGCGCTGTTCGGGTTGGGGTTCGTGCACGAGGTGCCCGGACCGCCGCCCGACATCAGTTCGCTGCACGGCCCCGAGTAGTGGTCCGGCAGGCCCAGCACGTGACCGGTCTCGTGCGCCGTCACGCGGGTGGAGTTGTACTGCTGGTTCTGGGCGTAGTCGAGGAAGATGTAACCCCGTCCGTGCCCGTCGGTGCTCGCGTACGAACCGCGGGAGTCGTTGCCCTCGTAGTACGAGAAGTTCCCGCCGGAGGACACCTCCTGGAGCTTCACGTTGGACACCGAGCTGTTCCATATCTGGGTGGAACGGGCGATCACGCTGCGGAAGCTCGGCGCGTTGCGGGTGTTGTAGGTGACGGTGACGGCCATCAGGCCGGGGTTGGCGGCGCGCTGCTCGGCGACCGAGCGCTTCACGGCCTCGAAGAAGGCGCTGTTGGCGGCCTGGTTCTCCTCGGAACGCTCGTACGCGGCGTAGCTGGCCGGGTTGCCGGCCGGGGCGTTCGCCGCCGTGGCCGTGGGGACCACGCCGCCGAGGGCCGCGGCGATGCCGAGGCCGATGGTCGCGGACAGCGTGATCCTGCGGGAGTGGCGCATGTGGGGGGCTCCTACTCAGCCGGTGCGGTGGGGGGTGGATGGGTCGTCCGGTACCGGAGTCTGCGGGAGCCGAAGGGGCTCGGGGATGATGTCAGCACCCGATAGCGCCGGCCTATCGGGAAGATTTCGACAGGGCAACTGGCGTGAGAATGGCGGGATTCGGGGGGCTATAGGTGGCTGGTGCGGTCCGTCGGCCGCCCCCTACCCTCGGGACATGGAGCTTGAGGTCAGGCACCTGAGGGCGCTGTGCGCCATCGCCGACGCCGGCAGCCTGCACAAGGCGGCGCGGCAGCTCGGCGTGAGCCAGCCCTCGCTGACGACCCAGCTGCGCCGGATCGAACGGGCCCTGGACGGCGAGCTGTTCCTGCGGGAGCGCACCGGCTGCCGGCCGACGCCGTTCGGGCGCACGGTGCTCGGCCGGGCCCGGCCCCTGCTCGCGGAGATGGCCGCGCTGGTCGCCGAGGCCCGCGCGGCGGCGCACGGACCCCGGCTGAGGCTCGGCTCGACCGCGAGCCGCGCCCTGCCGGGGTGGCTGCGGCGGCTGCACCGGCGCGCGCCCGACACGGAGACCTCGCTGGTCGTCGACGTCTCGGCCAACGCGCTGCTGCGGATGGTGGCCGCCGGGCAGCTGGACGTGGCCTTCGTCCACGAGGTCGAGGGCTGCCCCCTGCGGGTGCCGGAGGGGCTCCAGCTGCACGTGCTGATGGAGCGCGAGCCGCAGTTCGTGTCCATGGCGCGGGACCACCCCGCCGCGCGGTCGTCGGTGGTGGAGTTACAGGACCTGGCCCGCGACCGCTGGACCGTCGACCCTTCCGTCGACGGCGAATGGGACGGACTGCGCCGGGTCTTCGCCGGGGCGGGCCTCGATCCGCCCGTGCTGCACGCCGACTACCACACCGCCACCTCGCTGATCGTCTCCGGCGAGGCGGTCGCGCCCTGCCAGCCGACGTCGGGGCCCCGGGACGACATGGCCATCCGGCCCCTGTCGGGGGACCCGCTCGCGGTCCGCCTGCTCCTCGCCACGCGGCCGGGGGCGCACGCGGAGGTCTACGAGGACCTCCGCGCGGCCTATCGCGAGGCGGCGTTGCGCACGCCGCCGTACCGGGCCTGGCTGCGCCACCACGCGAGCCCCCTCCTGGCGGCCTGAACCCCCGGCCCCGCCCCGGCCGGGCGGGGTCTCAGCCGGTGCCGCCCGCGGCGTTGCGGGTGACCTCGACGTGGGCCGCCCTCAGGGTGCCGGCGGTGATCCCGGGCAGCCCGTTGCGGGGTTCCCCGCGTCCGGCTCCGTCAGCCGGTACGCGCACCCGGGAGCCGGCCGGAGCGCGTCCGCACCCGCCGACGCGCCGGCCGCCCGGATGGCGGCGGAGAGCCCCGCGACCGGGCACGGCACGCTGACGGCGTGGTCGCCCCCGTGCGCGTACGGCGCCGGCAGCGCCGCAGCCGCGCCGGTCACCGGCCCGGCCGGGATGTCGCGCAGGTGCTTGACTTCACCCTGCCGCGATATATCGTGTTCTACAGAAGACGCGATATGTTGCGTGCGTAGCCCACGAGGAGGAGCAGCACCATGGCAGAGCAGATGACGTGGTCCGTCGCCGCACCGCAGAAGCTCACCTTCGAGCAGCCGGTGACCGACCTGCGCGTCCGTGTGGTCGGCGGCACGGTCAACGTGGTGGCCGCCGCCGACGCGGGGCCGGCGCGCCTGGAGGTCGCCGAGGTCGACGGGCCGCCCCTGCACGTGGTCCAGGAGGACGGCACCCTCACCCTGTCCTACGAGGACCTCCCCTGGAACGGCTCCCAGGGCTTCAAGAAGTGGTTCGAGGGCAAGCCGTGGAAGGCCTGGAAGGGCGCCTCCGAGGACGGCCGCAAGGCCTGGGAGCGCAGTGTGACCGTGACGCTGACCCTGCCGGCCGGCACCCACGTGCAGCTGGCCACCGTCAGCGCCACCGTCTTCGTCTCCGGCATCGCGGGCGGCACCGAGGTCAACGGGGTCTCCGGCGACGCGACCCTCGTCGGGCTGTCCGGCCGGGTCAAGGCGCACACCGTCTCCGGCAGCGTCGAGGCCCAGTCCCTGACCGGCGAGCTCGGCTTCCACTCCGTCTCCGGCGGCCTGACGGTGGTCGACGGCTTCGGCGGCAACGTACGGGCCGACTCGGTCAGCGGCGACATGCTCATCGACCTCGCGCCCGACCCGGCCGCCCCCAAGCCGGTGGACATCTTCCTCAACTCCGTCTCCGGCGAGGTGGCGATCCGCCTGCCGCACCCCGCCGACGCCAAGGTCGAGGCCAACACCGCCACCGGCGGGGTCTCCAATGCCTTCGAGGACCTGCGGGTCTCCGGGCAGCTCGGCGCCAAGCGGATCACCGGCACGCTCGGCACGGGTGCCGGCACCCTGCGGGCGACGACCGTCTCCGGGGCCATCGCCCTGCTGCGCCGCCCGCAGGCCGACGCGGACACCCCCCTCCAGCTCGACAAGAAGGTGCTCTGAGATGCCGCCCGTCTTCGCCCACGGCCGACTCCGCCTCTACCTGCTCAAGCTCCTGGACGAGGCGCCCCGCCACGGGTACGAGGTGATCCGCCTGCTGGAGGAGCGCTTCCAGGGCCTGTACGCCCCCTCCGCGGGCACCGTCTACCCGCGGCTGGCGAAGCTGGAGGCGGAGGGACTCGTCACGTACGCGACCGAAGGCGGGCGCAAGGTGTACTCCATCACCGAGGCGGGCCGGGCCGAACTGGCCGACCGCGGCGGTGAACTGGCCGACCTGGAGCTGGAGATCCGCGACTCCGTCTCCGAGCTGGCCGCCGAGATCCGCGACGACGTCCGGGGCGCCGCCGGCGACCTGCGGCGCGAGATGCGGGCCGCCGCCTCCGCCACGGCCACCCAGGTCGACGACGAGTCCTGGAAGGCCGCCAAGGAGGAGCTCCGCAAGGCGAGGCAGGAGTGGAAGGAACAGGCCCGCCGGGCGAAGGACGAGAGCCGCCGGGCCCGTGAGGAGGCCCAGCAGGCCCGCCGCCAGGCCAAGGAGGCCCAGGAGCGGGCCCGCGAGGAGGTCCAGCGGATCGCCGCCCAGCTCCAGGAGCAGTTCGCCAAGCCCGGCGGGGTCTTCGGGAGCCTCGCCGGAGCCTGGCTCGGCACGGGATCCGCGGGCACCGCCCCCACCGGGTCGACCGGTGCCCCGGGACCCTCGGGTGCCGGGTGGGCCGAGGACCTCGCGCCCACCGCCGACCCGGCACGGGACCTGGACCGGCTGCTGGACCGCTTCCGCGACGACGTCCGCGACGCGGCGCGCGACCACGGCGTGACCCCCGCCCAGCTGGCCGAGGCCCGGGCCCACCTGGCCGCGGCCGCCGCCCGGATCGAGGCCGGGCTGCGGCCGGGCGCGTAGGGGAGGGTCAGGCCGCCAGGCCCGTCTCGGCCGCGGCGTAGGTGACCCCGTGGTCCGCGAGGACCTCGCAGACCGTACCCGGCCGGGACAGCAGGGCCAGCAGCAGGTGCAGGGTGCCGATGTGGTCGTCGTGCCGGCCCAGGGCGATGCGCAGGGACTGCTCCAGCACCTTCTTCGCGTCCGCGGCGAAGGGGACGCGGTCGCCCGCTTCCGGGCGGCGGCGGAGCGATGGGAGGACGCGGCGCCGGCGCGGGGGCGGGGTCGCGAGGGCGCCCGCGCCGTGGGTCTCCTCGATGCGGGCGACGATCTCGCCGAGGTCGATGCCGAGCCCTGCGAGGGCCTGCTCGTCGGCCTTGGACATCCCGCCCCGCCGCCGGGACTCGGCGAGCCGGGCCCGTACGGACTCCCGGTCCACGCCGAGCGGGTCCAGGGCGCCGAGGCCCATCAGGGAGAGCAGCAGGTGCTCCTCGGTGACCGCTGCGGCGCCGGACCGCCGGGCCTCGTCCAGCGCGCCCTTCACGGTGGCGCGGGCGTCCCGGGTGAAGCGTTCGAACATCACAGCCTCCCGTACTTCTTGTGTACGGCCTGCCGGCTGACGCCCAGCTCGGCCGCGATCTCCTGCCAGGACCAGCCCTGCGCGCGGGCACTGCGCACCTGTACGGCCTCCAGCTGCTCCAGCAGCCTGCGGAGGGCGGCCACGGCGTGCAGGCCCACGCGGGGGTCTTGGTCTCCGGCCCGTTCTGCGAGGTCGGTGGCTTCCGTCATGCATGTCAATCTAGGTTGACAGGGGAGGGCTGTCAACCCAGATTGACAAACGGATGCCGTCGGGCGTGCTCAGGTGGTGAGGACGATCTTGCCGAAGAGGTCGCCCGCCTCCAGCTTCTCGAAGCCCTTGTGCGCCCGGTCCAGCGGCAGCACCTCGTCGATGACGGGCCGCACGCCGGTGGCGGCGCAGAAGGACAGCAGGTCCTCCAGCTCGTCCTTCGAGCCCATGGTGGAGCCGACCACCTTGAGCTCCAGGAAGAAGATCCGGGTCAGCTCGGCGTGCGCCGGCCGGTCGCCGCTGGTGGCGCCCGAGATGACCAGGGTCCCGCCCGGCCGCAGGGACTTGACCGAGTGCGACCAGGTGGCGGCCCCCACCGTCTCGATGACCGCGTCCACCCGCTGCGGCAGCCGGGCGCCGGGCTCGAACGCCTCCAGGGCGCCCAGCTCCACCGCCCGCTTGCGCTTGGCCTCGTCGCGACTGGTGGCGAAGACCCGCAGGCCGGCCGCGCGGCCCAGGACGATCGCGGCGGTGGCGACCCCTCCGCCCGCGCCCTGGACGAGGACGGAGTCGCCGGGGCGCACCCCGGCGTTGGTGAAGAGCATCCGGTAGGCCGTCAGCCAGGCCGTCGGCATGCAGGCGGCCTCCGCGAAGGAGAGCTCGGCGGGCTTGCGCAGCACGTTCCAGGCGGGCACGGTGACCTGCTCGGCGAAGGTCCCCTGGTACCGCTCGGTCAGGATCGAGCGCGGCTCGTCGGGGCCGACGCCGTGGCCGCTCTGGCCGATCACGGAGTGCAGGACGACCTCGTTGCCGTCCTGGTCGGTTCCGGCGGCGTCGCAGCCGAGGATCATCGGCAGTTTGTCCTGGTCCAGGCCGACTCCGCGCAGCGACCACAGGTCGTGGTGGTTGAGGGAGGCGGCGCGGACGTTCACGGTCACCCAGCCGGGACGGGCCTCGGGTGCCGGGCGGTCACCCAGCACAAGGCCGTTCAGCGGCTGGTCTCGGTCGATTCGGGCGGCATAGGCAGCGAACATGCGGCCAGAGGCTACCGGTCGGTAGACCCGTCTGGCCAGGGGTCGAAGCGTGTCGCCACGCCGGAGCGGAAGACGTGTCCCCTCCGTCAAGTTCCCTCCGTACCAGGCGGTTTGTCCGCTGGATAGGACTAAACGGAACGTCGGGAGGCGGTCTGGATCGAGGTAGGATTCAAGCCATGCGGCGCGCTCGTCATGAGCCTGTCATTCTCGTCGCCTTCTCACTTTGCGTCCCCGCGTTCTCTCGCGCGCCCGGCAAGGAAAAGACGGAACGACCCCTCCCGGTTCGGGGGCCGGGAGGGTGCGTTCTGCGAGGGAACGACGCGCACGCGAAGAGGCCCGGCCGGATCATCCCGGCCGGGCCTCTTCGCGTAGGGCTCAACGTGGCGTTCAGGCCAGGCGGGCCACTCCGTCGGCCTTCGCCGCCGCGGCGACCGCGGCCGTGACGGCCTCGGCGACGCGCTCGTCGAACGGCGAGGGGATCACGTAGTCGGCGGCGAGCTCGTCACCCACGACACCGGCGATGGCGTCCGCGGCGGCGATCTTCATGCCCTCGGTGATCCGGGTCGCGCGCACCTTCAGGGCGCCCGCGAAGATGCCGGGGAAGGCCAGCACGTTGTTGATCTGGTTCGGGAAGTCCGAACGGCCCGTGGCCACGACCGCCGCGTACTTGTGCGCGACGTCGGGGTGGACCTCCGGGTTCGGGTTGGCCATGGCGAAGACGAAGGAGTTCTTCGCCATCGTGGCCACGGCCTCCTCGCCGACCGTGCCGCCGGAGACGCCGATGAAGACGTCCGCGCCCGCGAGGGCCTCCTCCAGCGTGCCGTTCAGACCCGTCTTGTTGGTCAGGCCCGCGATCTCCGCCTTGACGTCCGTCAGGTCGGAGCGGTCCGCCGAGACGACGCCCTTGCGGTCGGCGACGCAGACGTCGCCGATGCCCGCGTCCACGAGGATCTTGGCGATGGCGATGCCCGCCGCGCCGGCGCCCGCGATCACGGCGCGCAGGTCGCCGAGGGTGCGACCGGTGAGCTTCGCCGCGTTGCGCAGGGCGGCCAGCGTCACGATCGCCGTGCCGTGCTGGTCGTCGTGGAAGATCGGGATGTCCAGCGCCTCCTGGAGGCGGCGCTCGATCTCGAAGCAGCGGGGCGCGGAGATGTCCTCCAGGTTGACCCCGCCGAAGGACGGCGCGAGGCGGATGACCGTCTCGATGATCTCGTCCGTGTCCTTGGTGGCGAGCGCGATCGGAACCGCGTCCACTCCACCGAACTGCTTGAACAGAATCGCCTTGCCCTCCATCACGGGGAGGGAGGCCTCGGGACCGATGTCACCGAGTCCGAGCACGGCCGTACCGTCGGTGACGACGGCGACCACGTTCGACTTCCAGGTGTACTCGTTCACGAGCTCGGGCTGTTCGGCGATGGCGGTGCACACCTTCGCCACGCCGGGGGTGTACGCCAGGGACAGGTCGTCCTTGTCGTTCACCGGCACCGTGGCCTGGATGGCCATCTTGCCGCCCCGGTGCAGCGCGAACACCGCATCGGGGTTGTTGTCCGTCGCACTGTCACTGCGAGGGTTGACGATCTCCGCTGCCACTTCGTGTGACCCCTTAAGTCCTTTGAATCGTTGAGGGTGGCCACTCCTGGTTAAGGGGTGGGCGGGCACCGCGTCCGTACTCCGCGTCGGCGGTTGGCCCGCCTCCGCGAAGGGGAGGTTCGTACGCGCGGGCGCGCCGCACGCGCGCCCTGAGCCCCGGATGAGGGGTGTAAGGATCTGTTCTACCCGAAGAACGTGTGCCCAGACGAGTCGATTCCCGCTCAACTGTAGGTCGCTTGTCCTGTTTTTGGCTAAAAGTCCAAACCTCTCTGTCCAATGGGTGAGACGCTCCGCAAATAGTGAGGGCAAAAGGGCTGGTCACGGCGATTTGTGCGGCTCCGAGGGGCCTTGCCCGCAGTCCTGTTGGGTAGTCGGGCGCGCCCGTTATCTGATTTTGACCTGATGGGCAGCCTGAATGCGTCAGTCCGAATGGCAAGATGCCGTAATCACACAAGGTCGCGACACTCGATGGTGCGTGTGCGACCTCTTCCGGATGCTTTTCCACCCCTGTCGGAGGAACCAGCTCATGACCGCAAGCACCACCCGTCGTACGACCGCCGCCCGGTCCCGGATCGCCGCGGTCGGCGCGATCGCGGTCGCCGGCGCCCTGATTCTCACCGGCTGTGGCGACCAGACGGACAAGGGCTCCTCGACCGCCTCGGGCAAGGCCGACAACAGCGCCCCGCTGTTCTCGAAGCTCCCGAAGAAGATCCAGGACGCCGGTGTCATCAAGGTCGGCTCCGACACGGCCTACGCGCCGATGGAGTTCGTCGACGGCGGCAAGATCGTCGGTGTCGACCCCGACATCGCCGACGCGCTCGGCAAGCAGCTCGGTGTGAAGTTCCAGTTCACCTCCGGCACCTTCGACGGTCTGATCACCTCCCTGGAGACCGGCCGCCAGGACGTGGCGATCTCCTCGATCACCGACAACAAGAAGCGCCAGGAAGGCCTGGACGACAAGGGTCAGAAGATCGGTAAGGGTGTCGACTTCGTCGACTACTTCTCCTCCGGCGTCTCGCTGATCCTCAAGAAGGGCAACCCGGACAACATCAAGTCCCTCGACGACCTGTGCGGCAAGACGGTCGCCGTCCAGCGCGGCACGATCTACGAGGACACCTTCAAGGCGCAGGCCGAGAAGTGCGGTGACAAGAAGCTCACCATCGAGGCCTTCGACACCGACGCCGAGGCGCAGACCCGCGTGAAGGCCGGCGGCGCCGTGGCCGACCTGAACGACTACCCGGTCGCCGCGTACATCGCGAAGACCTCGGGCGGCGGCAACGACTTCGAGGTCGGCGGCCAGCAGTCCGACGTCGGCCTCTTCGGCATCGCGGTCTCCAAGGACAACACCCAGCTGCGCGACGCGCTCAAGGAAGCCCTCGACGCCACCATCAAGGACGGCTCCTACGCCAAGGCCCTGGAGAAGTGGAACGTCCAGGGCAGTGCCGTGCAGTCCGCCACGATCAACGCGGGCAAGTAAGTCCGAGCGCTCCACTGAAGGGCAGTCATTGTGACTGACAAGATCGACAAGGGTCCGGCCGAAACACCGCCGGCCGGGCCCGGCGCCTCGGGCACCACCCCCTACGAGGCCATCAAGGCAATCCCCGTACGGCACTACGGCCGCTGGATCAGCGCTGTGGTCGTCGCCGTACTCCTCGGGTGGCTCGTCTACGCCTTCTCCCAGGGCAAGATCATCTGGGCGACGGTCGGCGACAAGCTGTTCGACCCCGCCGTGATCGCGGGCATGGGCAACACCATCATCATCAGCATCTCGTCCATGGCGCTGGGCCTCGTGCTCGGCATCCTGTTCGCGGTGATGCGCCTGTCGAAGAACCCGGTCACGAGCTTCGTGTCCTGGCTCTACATCTGGTTCTTCCGCGGCACCCCGGTCTACGTGCAGCTCCTGGTGTGGTTCAGCCTCCCGCTGATCTTCCAGTACATCAACCTGGGGCCGATCTACAAGAACGAGACCGTCGACGTCATGACGCCGTTCATGGTCGCCCTGCTGGGCCTCGGCCTGAACGAGGGCGCCTACATGGCGGAGATCGTCCGTGCGGGCATCCAGTCCGTCGACGAGGGCCAGAGCGAGGCCTCGCACGCACTCGGCATGACCCAGACGCAGACCATGCGCCGGATCGTGCTCCCGCAGGCGATGCGCGTGATCATCCCGCCGACCGGCAACGAGTTCATCAACATGCTGAAGACCTCCTCCCTGGTCTCGGCGGTGCAGTACACCGAACTCCTGCGGGCCAGCTCCAACATCGGCAGCACCGCCGGCGCGGTCATGGAGATGTTCTTCGTCGCGTCCATCTGGTACCTGGCGCTGACCAGCGTGTTCAGCGTCGGCCAGTACTACCTGGAGCGCCGTTACGCCCGCGGCTCGCTGCGCAGCCTGCCCCCCACCCCGTTCGAGCGGCTCAAGGCCAATCTGAACATGTTCCGCCGTACGGAGGTGGCGAAGTGACCGCCCAGCCGATGGTCAAGGCCGAAGGCGTCCACAAGTCGTACGGCGCCGCACACATCCTGCGGGGCATCGACCTGGAGGTCGCCCCCCGTGAGGTCTTCTGCCTGGTCGGTCCGTCCGGCTCCGGCAAGTCCACCTTCCTGCGGTGCATCAACCACCTGGAGCGCATCAACGCCGGCCGGCTCTCGGTCGACGGCCAGCTGGTCGGGTACAAGCAGAAGGGCGACAAGCTCTACGAGCTGAAGGACAGCGAGGTCGCGGCCCAGCGCCGGGACATCGGCATGGTCTTCCAGCGCTTCAACCTCTTCCCGCACATGACGGCCATCGAGAACGTCATGGAAGCCCCGGTCATGGTCAAGGGCGAGTCCAAGGCGGTGGCCCGCGAGCGGGCGATCAAGCTCCTGGACCGCGTCGGCCTCGGCGACAAGGGCGGGAACTACCCGACCCAGCTCTCCGGCGGTCAGCAGCAGCGCGTGGCGATCGCCCGCGCGCTGGCCATGGAGCCGAAGCTGATGCTCTTCGACGAGCCCACCTCGGCGCTCGACCCGGAGCTGGTCGGCGACGTCCTCGACGTCATGCGGGACCTGGCCGAATCGGGTATGACCATGATCGTGGTGACCCACGAGATGGGCTTCGCCCGCGAGGTCGGCGACAACCTCGTCTTCATGGACGGCGGCGTCGTGGTCGAGTCCGGCCACCCGCGCGAGGTCCTGGGCAACCCGCAGCACGACCGGACGAAGGCGTTCCTGTCCAAGGTGCTGTAACCGCGACACGCGTGAGGGGCGGTACGGATTCCCGTACCGCCCCTTCGTCGTTCCCGGCGCCGGTCCGAAGTCCCTACCTCAGACCTAGGACCAGTGCGTCCGAGGGGGAGCGCCAGACCGTGCGGGCCTCGGCGAAGCCGGCCGCGCGCAGGGTCCGGGCGTGCCAGGCCTCGTCCGGGGTGTCGCCGTCCGCGTGCTCCCCGTAGATCTCGAACCGGGCCGCCGTGGCCTCGGCCAGGGCCGGGTCGGCCGCGGCCAGGGCCCACCATTCGCGCCAGTCCGGGACGCCCAGGGCGCGGGCCCGGTCCATGCCGGCGTGCCGGTGGGCGTGCTCGGCGGCGTCGATGCGCGGGGTGGCGGGGTCGGGCATGTGGTCGGCGTTCATGAACACCCCGCCCGGGCGGACCAGCGGGGCGATCCGCCCGTACAGGACGGCCAGGTCGGCGCTGGGCAGCCAGTGCAGCGCGGTCGCGGTCAGGACCGCGTCGTAGGACTCGTACGGGAGGGCCGCGGGCCAGTCCGGGTCTTTGAGGTCGGCGGTGACGAAGGTGACCCGGTCGTCACCCGCGAAGTGGCCCCGGGCGATCGTCAGCAGCGCGGGGTCGAGATCGAGCCCCGTACTGGAGGCTTCCGGGAACCGCTTGAAGAGCCTGTCCGTGATACTTCCCGTACCGCACGCGAGATCCAGTACCCGGGGGGCGGGGCCGACCAGGGCTTCCACCATGTCCAGCATGACCCGGAACCGTTCCTCGCGGTCGGGCATGTACCACTCCTGCTGGCGGTCCCAGCTGTCCTGCCAGGCCTGCCAGTCCGTGCCGAACGAGCCGGTCGCCGTATCCGTCATCGAGAACCCCTCCGTACGTAATACCCTCGAACCAGTACCAGCCGTTACCGCGGCCGTTGCTGACACTAATCCGCATCCGTAAGGACTACAAGTGGAACTGGCCCATTACTCGGACTATGCCGTGCGCCTGGTCAACACCGAGGAGCCGGCCCGCAACAAGGACGCGCTCACCTCGGTGGACGACGTCCGCGCCCTCTTCGGGGCCAGCGTGCAGATGGCCCGCCGGGTCACCGACACCGACGTCACGCGCTTCCGCAACGTGCGCGGCCGGCTGCGCGCCGTCTTCGAGGCAGCCGACGGCGGCGACCACGTCCTCGCCGTCGACCTGCTGAACTCCCTGCTCATGGAGTTCCCCGTCAGCCCCCAGGTCTCCGGCCACGAGCTGGTCGGCCCGGACGGCCGCCCCGACTGGCACATCCACCTCGCCGAGCACCCCTCCAACGCCTCCGCCGGCTACGCCGCCATGGCGGCGATGGGCCTGGCCTTCGCCCTCACCGAGCACGGCCCCGGCCGCCTGGGCCTGTGCCAGGCGCCGCCCTGCCGCAACGCCTACCTCGACACCTCCACCAACCGCTCCCGGCGCTACTGCTCCGACCGCTGCGCCACCCGCGCCAACGTCGCCGCCTACCGCGCCCGCAAGCGGCTGGAGGCCGAGGAGTCCGCACGCATCGGCCGCACCGCCGAGGCCGCCCAGGACAGCCACGCCCTCAGCGAGCGCTGACCGTCCGGGCGCGGCCGCAGCCGCAGCCGGGCCACCGCCAGCACCAGCTCCTCGGGGACCGCGCCGTAGTCGGTGCTGTCCCCGGTCTCGTTGAACGGGTTGTCGCCGAGCATCCACCAGCCGCCCGGCCGGCGCTCGGCCGCCCGCTTCACCACCAGCAGGTCCTGCTGCAGCGGATGGCGGAAGACCACCACGTCACCCGGACGGACCAGCGCCTCGTACCGGACCACCAGCCGGTCCCCGTCCGCCAGGGTCGGGGCCATGGACGGGCCCGTCACCTCGGTGATGCCGATGCGCCCCCGTGTGCGCCTGTTCTCCGTCATGTCCGGCCTCCTCGTCCTCCCCGCATGCTGCCGTACGGTCCCGTACGTTCGCTCACCACTCCTCGACCGCCCCTGGACTTTTGTCCTAAGCCCATGGGGGCGCCCGCGATTTCCGGTTTCTCAGCGAGTAATCTCCACCTTTGAGAAGACGATCACGAGGAGGACCCACTCCATGCTTTCCCGCTTCTTCGCCCCCAAGGTGAAGGTCTCCGCCCACTGCGACCTGCCCTGCGGCGTGTACGACCCGGCCCAGGCCCGTATCGAGGCCGAGTCCGTCAAGGCCGTCCAGGAGAAGTACCAGGCCAACGAGGACGCGGACTTCCGCGCGCGTGCCATCACCATCAAGGAGCAGCGCGCCGAGCTCGCGAAGCACCACGTGTCGGTGCTCTGGAGCGACTACTTCAAGCCCCCGCACTTCGAGAAGTACCCGCAGCTGCACACCCTGGTCAACGACACCCTGAAGGCCCTCTCGGCCGCCAAGGCGTCGAACGACCCGGCGACCGGTGCCAAGGCCCTGGAGCTCATCGCCGAGATCGACCGCATCTTCTGGGAGACCAAGGCCGCCTGATCCAGGCCCAGCCCGTCCCCGGTACGACCGAGGGGCCCGACCGCACGCGGTCGGGCCCCTCGGTCGTACCGGCGGCGGCGCTGCGCGGACCGTTCCAGGTCCGCGCCCGTCCCGCGCCTCCTCCCGTGCCTACTCCTCGTCCTCGTCCTCGTCGTCCAGGCGGGCCAGCCAGGTCGCCAGGCGTTCCACCGGGACCTCGAAGTCCGGGTTCAGGTCGACGAAGGTGCGCAGCTGCTCGGCCAGCCACTCGAAGGTGACCTCCTCCTCGCCGCGCCGCTTCTCCAGCTCCTCGATGCCGCGATCGGTGAAGTACAAGTCGCGCTCCGTGCGTGTGGTGATGGGGGTGTTTCCCGCCAGGATAAGCCGGGTCCCGGCGACACCTCCCGCTCGTCCCGGCAGCGGCGCTAGCGTGGACGTCCCGGTGGGGCGAGCGGGGGACGGGGGTCACGGGATGCCTGATGGGCGCACGGCCGGCCCCGCACGCGCCTTCGAGCTCCTGGAGCCCTTGGTCCGGGCCGCCACGGTACGCGTCCACGCGCCCCCGGGCGGGTATGAGAACCCCGGCAACGACTGGACCGGACCCACGTGGGGGAGCGGCTTCTTCATCGCCCCCGGCTGGGTCCTGACGTGTGCGCACGTGGTCGGCGAAGGGGGTGCTGCGGTGCGTCTGGCGGGGCGTGAGGTCGGCATCAGCTTCTCCTCCGGACCGGGTCCGGGAACGGGGTCCGGCGCCCCGGGTCCGCGGGCCGACGCGGGCATCGGGACGGTCACCGGGCGCGTGGAGTGCGTCCTGCCCGAACGGCTGGAGGAACGGCGGCCCGGCCGGCGCGCCCTGTGGGACCTGCCCGACCTGGCGCTCGTCCGGGTGCTCTCGCCGATCTCCCACGCCTGCGTGTGGCTGACCGACCGGGCCGGACCCCGGCTGGAGGAGGCCGCGTACTTCGGCTGCACCGAGGAACTCGGCATCCGCGAGATCACCGGCCGCACCACCCGGCTGCGGGGCACCGCCGCGGGCGGCGCCGCGATCCGCCTCGGCGACGAGGACGAGATCGAGGCCGGCATGTCCGGCGGGCCCGTGGTCGACCTGGCGCGCGGAGAGGTCATCGGCGTGGTCAAGGCCCGGCGGCACGGCGGCGGGGGCGGGCTCGCCGTGTCCGTGGACCGGCTGCGCACCCTGCCGATGGCCGCGACCGGACAGACCGGCCTGTACCGCAGGGTCATGCAGGCCCACGACCTCTACCACTACGACCGCCACGTCAGCGACCTCGACAGCCGCCGGACCTGGACCGACGTGCACGACGAGCTCGCCGCCGCGGACGCGGACCCGTACGGCGGGCGCGGCCGGCTCACCCCCGGCGAACGCACCACCCTGTGCGGGCTGCTCGCCGAACTGCCGCCGCCCGGCTCCTCGGAGGCCGTACGCGAGCTGGCCGAACGGGCCCGCGGCGAGGAGCCCGACACCGCCCTGCCGGCCCCGCTCACATGGCGCGACGGGCTCGGGCTGCTCCACGACCCGCCGGGCGCGGGCGGGGAGGCCGCCGCGATGCTCCGGTACGCCACCGACGTGAGCGCGGCCGACCACCGCGAACCCCCGGCGCCGGGGGCCGACGAGGAACTGTGGGACTGGGTCCGCGCCACGGCGGAACGGCTGTGGCGCCCGCTGCGGCGCGAACTCGCCGAGCGGCACGAGCGCGGCCTCGCCGAGCGGGAGCGGCGCCGGCGCGCCGCCGTGGGCCGGGCGGCGCACGGACCGGTCCGGCGGGACCGGGGACTGCCCGCCGGACCCTCGGTGCTGCTGGAGGTGTGGGCGCACGGCTGGGAGGACGTCTACGACTGGCGGGTCTCGGTGCTCGCCGGACCGGCCCGCCCCGGCCGGGTCACCCCGGTCGACGCGGGCGTGCGGGAGACCCTCGCCGGGCTGCCGGAGGCACTGCGGGCCCCGCTCGCCGAGGGCTTCCGCCGGTGCGACACGCACGAGTCGGCCGCGCTCCTCGAAGTGGCGGCGGCGCCCGACCTGTTCGGGCTCGCCGCGGACACCTGGACGGTGTCCGGCGGGGTGCCGGTCGGCGTGCAGCGGCCGGTGGTGTTCCGCCTCCCCCCGGGACAGGCCGGGGAGGCGGCCGGCCCGCGCTGGGCCCGCGTGCAGACCGGCCCGCTCCTGGACCAGCGGGCCGACTGCGTACGGGGGCGACCCCGCAGCCCCTCGCCGGAATGGCCGGCGGGGCTGGCCGACAACACCGTGCCGGTGCTCTGCCGGGCACCGGGCGCCGAACCGGCCCTGGGCGCGCTGCACGTGCTGCGGGACGCGGGCTACGGGGTGGTGGTGCTCCGGCGGCCCCCGGCCGACCCCGGGGCGTCCTGCGCGCCCTACCACCGGGGCGTCCGGGAGGAACTGGCCGAGGCGGGCCGGGGCGCGGTGCTGCCGCTGCGCGTCCAGGCGCTGCGCGGGCGGGCGTACGGGGCGGATCCCGACGCCTACTGGGCGGCCGGGCTGGCCCTCGTATGGGAGGACCCGGCGCGGGCCCTGCCCGAGGACGAGCCGTTGCAGGGGGATCTGTGAGCCGGCGGGCCTCCGGCCGGCGGGAGGGGCGCCGGCGGAGCGGGAGCCGGTGCGGGCGAGTCGCGTTGCGTGGGAGGGGACGGCCGTGAACGACGAATGGCTCATCTACCGGGGCGTGGGCGAACCCCACGACGGGATCGGGGCGCTGCCCGATCCGCCGCCGTGGCGGGACTTCGACGGCGGCCCCGTCGAACCGCCCGGCGGGGCGGCCGCCACCGCCGACGACAACGTGGCGCGCCGCCTCGGCGCCCACCGGCAGGCCGCCGAACTGCACCGGCCCGAGCCGGAGGAACTGGAGGCCGTCAACGCGGCGCTCTACCTGCGCAGGCCGCTGCTGGTCACCGGCTACCCCGGCACCGGGAAGTCCACCCTCGCGCACGCCGTCGCCCACGAGCTGGGGCTAGGCCGGGTGCTGCGCTGGCCCGTGGTGTCGCGGACCGTGCTCCAGGAGGGGCTGTACCGCTACGACGCGCTGGCCCGGCTCCAGGACGTGCAGATCGCCGCCGGCGCGGGCGGCGGCGGGGCGGGGGCCGGGGCCGGGGGGATCGGGAAGTACATCCGGCTGGGGCCGCTGGGGACGGCGCTGCTGCCCACCGAGCGGCCGCGCGTCCTGCTGATCGACGAGCTCGACAAGAGCGACATCGACCTGCCGAACGACCTCCTGAACGTACTGGAGGAAGGCGAGTTCACCCTTCCGGAACTGGAACGGGTCGCCGACTCCGAGCCGGAGGTGCGGGTGCTCACCGACGACGGGGCGAGGGTGACCGTCCGGGACGGGCGGGTGCGCTGCCGGGCCTTCCCGTTCATCATCCTGACCAGCAACGGCGAACGGGACTTCCCGGCGGCGCTGCTGCGCCGGTGCATCCAGCTCAAGCTGGGGCAGCCCGGGGAGAAGCGGCTGGCCACCATGGTCCGGGCGCACCTGGGGGAGGACGCAGCCCGGCTGGGCGCCGACCTTATCCGGGAGTTCCTCAGCCGCTCGCGCTCCGAGCTCGTCGCCGCCGACCAGCTGCTCAACGCCATCTACCTGACGCACTACGCCGCCCCGCCCACCCGGGAGGACCTCGCGGACCTGCTCATCCAGCGCCTCGACCGTCCGAGGTGAGGGCCCGTGGCCGCCTCCGCTGACCAGGGGCCCGTGGAGCCCGTGGAGTCCTTGGAGCCCTTGGAGCCCGACATCCGCGCCCTGGCCGGGCTGCTGCGGGCCGCCGGGCTCGATCCGTCCGCCGGGGAACTGGCCGACGCCCTCTGGCTGGCCGGGCGGACCCGCACCCGTGCCCGGCCCGTCCCCGCCGGGCCGGATCCGGTCCGGGCGGATCCGGACCGGCAGGGCCGGGAGGACCCGGGGGAGCCGCCGCCCGCGCCACCGCGCCGGGAAGAACCGGAGACCGAGGATCCGGTCAGGCTCTACGCCGCCGGGCCGCGGCACGGCGCCGAGGGCGATCCGGATGCCGAGATCCCGCTCGGGGGCGGGGTACCGGTCCGGGTGCCCGGCGCCGCCGCGCTGCCCCGCATCCTCGACGTCCAGCGGGCCCTGCGCGCCCTCCAGCGCCACCGGCCCCCCGGCCTGCCCGTCCGTACGGTCCTCGACGAGGCCGCCACCGCCGAGGCCAGCGCCCGCGCCCCGGGCCTGGTCATCCCGGTGCTCCGGCCGGAGACCCGGCGCGAGGCGACCGTCAGGCTGGTGATGGACGCCTCCCCCTCCATGGCGGTCTGGCAGGAGATGTTCGAGGAACTCCGGTCGGTCTGCGAGCGGCTGGGTGCCTTCCGGGACGTCCAGGCGCACTACCTGCACCGGCTCGCGGACGGTACGGCCGCCGTCGGACGCGGCCCCTCGCCCGCCGCCGCCCTGCGCTCGGGCGACCAGCTGCGCGACCCCACCGGGCGGGCACTGACCATGGTCGTCTCCGACTGCACCGGCCCGGTGTGGCGGGAGGGCGAGGCCCAGCGGCTGCTCCACCGCTGGGCCGAGTGCACGCCCTGCGTGATCGTGCAGCCCCTGCCGCAGCGGCTGTGGAACCGCAGCTGGCTGCCGACCGAGCGCGGGGTGCTGGAGCACGCCGAGGGCGGTGGCGGAGCCGTCGGCGGCGGGCTGAAGCTGAGGTTCCGCCCGGACCGGCCGCCGCGGCCCGGACGGCCCACGGGCGGGCTCACCGTACCCGTGCTGCCGCCGCACGCCGCCGCCCTCGGCGCCTGGGCCCGGCTCGTCGCCGGACTCGGCACGGGCCCGGTGCCCGCCGAGGTCGGCCGGGTCCTCGCCCGGCACCCCGCCGCCCCCGTCCCGCTGCCCCGCACCGCCCGGCCGCCCCGCGAGCTGGTGAGCCGCTTCCGCGCCTCCGCCGCGCCCGGCGCCGTACAGCTCGCCGTGTACCTGGCGGCGGCGCCGTTGACGCTGCCCGTGATGCGTCTGGTCCAGCGCACGATGCTGCCGGACTCGGAACCCTCCGACCTGGCCGAGGTGCTGCTGGGCGGGCTGCTGCGGCGCAGCGGCGAACCCCCGGGGAACTGGTACGAGTTCGTCCCCGGAGTACAGGACGTGCTGCTGGGGCCGCTGGGACGCGACGAGGCCGCCCTGGTGCTCAAGCACTGCTCCGAGTACGTACGGGCGCACTTCGGCCGCGGGGTGCGCGACTTCCCCGCGCTCGCCGTCT
Source organism: Streptomyces sp. NPDC031479 (assembly GCF_055581065.1). Taxonomy (NCBI): domain Bacteria; kingdom Bacillati; phylum Actinomycetota; class Actinomycetes; order Kitasatosporales; family Streptomycetaceae; genus Streptomyces; species Streptomyces sp. NPDC031479. The sequence continues at coordinate 209,218 of NZ_JBVIKC010000003.1, read as the reverse complement.
CCCAGCTCACCGGCGTCCCGCCGGACGGCCCCGCGGACGACCCCGGCCGGGTGCCCGCCGGGCGGCTCCCGCAGGCCTTCGCGCACGTCTCGGCCAAGGTCGTACGCCGCTACCTGCCCGGTCCCCCCGAAGACGACCCGGACGCCCCCCCGCCCGAGCCCGCCCCACCCGCCCCCGCCGGCCGGGCCCCCGGGCTCCGGGCCGCCCGGGACCGCCTCGCGGACGGCGACGCCCGGGCCCTGTACGAGGCCGCCGCCCTGCTGCGGCGGGCCGTGGCGGCCCCGGCCGGGCCACAGGACCCGCCGGAGGAGGCGGAGACCGAGCTGGCGGGGGCACTGCTGCGGCTGTGGGCCGTCCAGCGGGACCCCGAGCTCCTCGACGAGGCCGAGCGGGCGGTGACCGGGCTGGGCTCGCCGCCCGCCCGGGCGGCCCGGGGCCGGGTGCTGTACGAGCGGGCCCTGGTGGCCGGGCCCGACCCGGAGCTGCTGGCCGCCGCGGACCGGGAGTTCGCGGCGGCGGGCGCCGCCGCCGGCCCCGACCTGCGCCGGGACTGCGCCGTGCGGCGGGCGCAGACCCTGATCCGGCTGGGCGCGCTGCGCGAGGACCCGGGCCCGCTGTACGAGGCCCGGTCCGTGCTGGAGGCCCTGACCGGCCCGGACGCCGCCCCCGCCACGGGCCCGCAACCCGCCCTGGCCCTCGGGCGCGTCCTGCTGGCCCTGCTGCCCCGCACCCCGGACCCCGCGGAGCGCGCCGCCCTGGCCGAGCAGGCCGCCGCACACCTGTCACGGGGCCTCACCGCGCTGGTCGCCGAGCAGGACGCCGCCACGGCCGCAGCCACCGCAACCGCCACCGCAACCGCCTCCGCTCCGGACAACGGCACCGGGGAAGGGCCCCCGGCCGAGACTCCCGCCGCGCGCACCGCCCACGTCCGGGTGGAGCTGGCCGAGGCCCTGCGGTACCTGCCCGCCCGGCTGGAGGAGGCGGCCGGGCAGCTGGCCCGCGCCCTGGGCGAGGCCGCCGCCGAGCCCGACGCGCGGCTCGCCGCCCTGCTGTGCCTGGCCCGGGTGCACCGGGCCCGGTACGCCCGTGACGCGGATCCGGCGGCCCTGGACGGGGCCTCGGAGGCGTACGGGCGCGCCCGCGGGCTGATCTCCCGGGACGGGGAGGCCTTCGCGGAGCTGCTGCCCGAGTGGGGCGACGTACTCCTGGAGCGGACGCGCGCCGCGGACGGGCGCCGCTTCGCCTCCACCGCCGTACGGGTGCTGCGCGAGAGCCGCTCGGCGGTGCCCCAGTCCGACCCGGGAGCCGCCCACCGGCTGCGGCGGCTGGCCACCGGCCTGCGGCTGCGGCACGCCTACGAGGGGGACCTGGTCGACCTCCGGGAAGCGGAGTACCTGCTGGAACTCGCCGTCCGGCAGGGCCACCGCCCCCTGGAACGGGCGCGCGCCTGGCGCGACCACGGCGACGTCCAGCAGGAGATCCACGCCCACACCCGCACCGTCGACCGCCTCGACCGGGCCGCGGACTCCTACCGCCGGGCCTGGCGCGCCGCACTGGAGGCCGGCCAGGACGAACGGCAGGACACCGCGCTCCGGCTGGCGGCCCGCGTCCAGGAGCAGCGCGGCGAGGTACTGGAACGCCTCGCCCGCCCGCGGGCCGCACTCGACGCCTACCGGGCCGCCCTGGAACTGCGCCGGCGCCTCGACCCCTCGCGGGCCGAGGCGCCCGAAGCGGAAACGGTGGAGTGCGAGGCGGCGGCGGCCGGAGCAGCGGGGGCCGCACCGGCGGGGGCGCCGCGGTCCGCCGAGGCGCTCACGGCACGGATCCGCGCCCTGGAGGAGGGCCTGTGAACCGTTTCCCCCCGCCGGGCGGCGGGAAGAGGCAGTGGACCGGAAGAGCGGGACGACAGGGGGACGGACAGCCGATGGTGACCGGACGTCAGGAAGCGGCAGCACCGGCCCGCCCGTGTCCCGGGCGGCTCCCGGACCTCTCCGGGCTCGACCTGGCCGCGCTGCGCGGGATCGACCATCCCGTGCTCGCCGAGGTCATCGAGAGCATGGTCGAACGGGTCACCCACCCCGCCGAGATCCTCAACGCCTTCGACTCCGGAGTCGCCTGACCGCGCGTCACGCCGATGCGGGTTGACCACTTTCCGCCGTTAGCCGGGCCCGTCCGAGGGGCAGGGATGGACCGTCCTGGGGGTCCCCCCGGCATTGGCTGGGGGAGGGAGGTGCAGGCGGATGAGCCAAGCGATCACGAGCGGTCCCGTGCTGCCCGCGCACCGGGCCCTCGACCGGCACGTGCGCCACGCCCCCTGGCCGTACGCCCGCCTCGACGTGCCGGCCCTGCGCGCCGCCGGCCACCGTCCGCAGCCGATCCGGCAGTTCGTCCTCAAGACCCACAGCCGCTGCAACCTCGCGTGCACCTACTGCTACGTCTACGAGATGGCCGACCAGAGCTGGCGCACCCGCCCCGCCGTCATGACCCGGGCCACCGCCCTGCGCGCCGCCGAACGGATCGCCGAGCACGCCGCCGCCCACGACCTGCCCCGCGTCGACCTCGTCCTGCACGGCGGAGAGCCCCTCCTGGCGGCGCCCGCCGCCCTCGCCGCTCCCGTCGACGCGGTACGGGCGGCCGTGGCCCGGCACGCGCCCCGCACCCGCGTCACCGCGAGCGTGCAGACCAACGGCACCCTCCTGACCCGGGGCCGGATCACCGCCCTGGCCGCCGCCGGGATCCGGGTCGGCGTCAGCCTCGACGGAGGACTGCCCGCGCACAACACCCGCCGCGTGGACCACGGGGGGCGGCCCGGCTTCGGCGCCGCCGCGCGCGGGCTCCGGCTGCTCGCACGGCACCCCGAGGGCTATGCCGGGGTGCTGTGCGTGGTGGACCTGGCGCAGGACCCGGTGGAGACGTACGAGTCCCTGCTCGACTTCGCGCCGCCCGCCATCGGCCTGCTGCTGCCGCTGGCCAACTGGAGCACCCCGCCACCGGGCCGTCCCGGGCCCGGGACCCCGTACGGCGACTGGCTGCTGGCCGTCTTCGACCGCTGGTGGCACGACGGGGTGCGGCGGACCCGGATCCGGATCTTCGAGGAGGTCATCGCGCTGCTGCTGGGCCTGCCCACCGCCACCGAGACGCTCGGCCTGGCCCCGGCCGCCACCGCCGTCGTCGAGACCGACGGCGCCATCGAGCAGGCCGACTCGCTGAAGTCCGCGTACGAAGGGGCCGCCGCCACCGGTATGACCGTCGACACCCACAGCTTCGACCAGCTGCTCGACCACCCCGGCTTCGCCGCCCGCCAGTTGGGCCGGGAGGCCCTCGCACCCGGCTGCCGCTCCTGCGAACTCGTCGAGGTGTGCGGAGGCGGCCACTACCCGCACCGCTACCGTGCGGGGGAGGGCTTCCGCCAGCCGTCCGTGTACTGCGCCGACCTCCAGGCCGTCATCCGGCACATCGCCGGGGCCCTGCACCTGGCCGCGACGACGGGACGGGCCGCCTCATGACCCACCACACGGAAGCGGCCGAAGCCGAAGCAGAAGCCGAAGCAGAAGCCGAAGCCGAAGCAGAAGCCGAAGCCGAAGCCGGAACCGATACCGACGCCCGTTCCCGGGCCAGAACGGCTTCCCGGACCCCTCCGAACGGCACCCTCCCCGAGGACCGGGCCCCGACCCCGGACCGGACTACGACCCCGAAGCAGGCCCAGGATCCGCCCGGCCGGGAGCCGCCCCGCGGGCTGGTGCCCGTACAGGCGGGGGTCCACGGCCGGGATCGGGGCCGGACCCAGGGCGGCCTCGGGGGTCAGGACCGGGACCGGGCCCGGGGGGAGCGCCGGGACCAGGACGTGGCCCCGGGGGCCGGCGGAGGCGGCGCGGAGCCGGCCGGCGAGCTCGCGCGCTTCACCGTCAGCTCCCACACGCTGCGCGCCCTGGCCTCCACCGAGCCCTCGGCCGAGGGCACCCGCCTGGTGCGCGACGTGCGCCGCTCCAAGCGGCTCCTGCTGCTGCGCGCCGTCCTCGACGCCGCGCCCGGCGCGGAGGCCGCCGAGCGCTGGGCGCTCCTGGAGGAGGCCGAACGGCAGGACCCCGAGGCCGTGCGCGACGTCCTGCACTACCCCGCCACCGGCGTCTGGGCCGAGGAGACCCTGCGCCGCCTGCACGCGCCCCAGGGACCCCCGCCCGACCTCGCCCACCTCGGTGCGCTCGCCGTCGCCGCCGCGCTGCGCGCCGGGATCGGCTTCAAGGCCACCCTGCGGCCCGTCGGCGGCCGGCTCGCACTGCCCACGCTCGGGCTGCTGCGCCCCGACCGGCCCGGCCCGCTCGCCCTCACCGAACGCTCCTGGGACTCCTGCGCCACCCTCCCGCTGCACGCCCTGCCCGGCGGCCGGACCGCCCTCGACGACCTCGACCCCTACCGCGCCCCGGCCGCCGCGCACCCGGCACCCGTACGCCCTGCCCGGCGGCTCACCCCCAAGGGCCACAAGCGCTGGGACACCCAGTGGTCCGGCGCCCTCACCCTGCTGGAGCGCTACGACTCCACCCGCGCGGACGAGATCGGCCGACTGCTGCGCTCCGTGGTCCCCCTCGCGGGCGGCGCCCGTTCCAGCGGTGCCACCCTGCCCGCGGCCGCCGGGTCCGTCCTGGCCCGCGCCCAGGCCCCGCCCGCGCTGGCGGCGACCCTGGTCCACGAGGTGCAGCACGGCAAGCTGGCCGCCCTCGCCGACGTCCTCACCCTGCACACCGCCGACCGCACGCCCCGGCTCTGGGCCCCCTGGCGCAGCGACCCGAGGCCGCTGGAGGGGCTGCTGCACGGGGCGTACGCCCACCTGGCGCTGGCCGGGTACTGGCAGCGGGCCGCGCTGTACGGGGCCCGGGGCGCCTGGGCCCAGCACGCCCGGGTGCGCGCACAGGTCGCCGCCGTCCTCCCCGTACTGCGGGCGCAGCCGCAACTGACGGTCACCGGACGGGAGTTCGTGGACGGGATGGCGGCCGCCGAGCGGACCATGGACGAACTGCCGCCCCCCGGGGACCAGCACGCGACCGCCCGGCGCGCGCTGGAGCGGGAGCGACGCGGCTGGTGCGAGGCCCACCCCGAACTCGCGGCATTCGTACAGGTCTGAGGGCCCCGGGCTGCGGTACCTTTCAAGCCCGCACAGCCCCCGCAAAACCCCCGCACCGCCCCCCGCACCGCCTCACGTCCCGTCCACCGCCCGGACCCCAGGGAGACGGCCGCATGACCGGTACCGGTACGCGACTCGACCGCGACGGAGCCGCCCAGCCGCAGCGCTTCGTCATCAGCTTCGCGGGCTTCAACCGCCCCTGGGCGGTGTGGATCGCCCACCGCCTGGAGGAGCACGGCCACCGCGTCGCGCTCCAGCGCTGGGACCCCCAGACCAGCCCCGGCCTCACCGAGGCCCTGGACGACCTCTCCCGGGCGGGAGGCAAGGTCCTCCTCGTCCTCAGCGAGCGCTACTTCTCCGCCGGCACCCACACCGACGAGGAGTGGAACACCGCCCTGCGCGCCGTCACCGAGGCCCACCCGGACCGGTTCGCCGCCGTCTGCCTCACCGACGCCCCGCTGCCCAGCGCCGTGGCCGCGCTGGAGAAGACCGACCTGTGGGGCCTGGACTCCTACGAGGCCGAGTACCGGGTGCTGCGCCGCCTGGAGCTGCCGACCGACCGGATCGGCACCGAGAGCGGCCGCCGCGGGCCCCGCTTCCCCAACGACCCGCCCGAGATCTGGGGCCGGGTCCCGCGCCGCAACCCGCGCTTCACCGGCCGCAACGATGTCATCGGCCGGCTCCGCGAAGCCCTCACCGAGGCCCCGCCCGGCGCGTCCACCGTGACCCTGCTCGGGCTGTCCGGCGTGGGCAAGACCCAGGTCGCCACCGAGTACGCCTACCGCTTCGCCTCCGAGTACGACGTCGTGTGGTGGGTGCCCGCCGAGGACCGCCCCACCCTGCGCGAACGCCTCGCCGACCTGGCCCCCGCCCTCGGCCTGCCGCGCGGAGCCGGCAGCTACGGCGAGCAGATCCGGGCCGTACTGGAGGTGCTGCGGCGCGGGGCGCCGTTCCACCGCTGGCTGCTGGTCTTCGACGGCTGCGACAACCCCGACGACCTCACCGACCTGCTGCCCTCCGGCGCCGGCGACGTGATCATCACCTCGCGCAACCGCGAATGGGCCGCCCGCCACACCAGCCTCGTCGAGGTCCCCCTCTACGCCCGCCCCGAGTCCATCACCTTCATCCGCCGCCGGGCCCGCCGCCTCACCGGCGAGGAGGCCGATCAGCTCGCCGAGGCGCTGGAGGACTACCCCCTCGCCCTCGACCAGACCGCCGGCTGGCTCGCCGACTCGCCGATCGGCGTGGGCGAGTACCTGACCCTCCTCCAGCGCAGGCTCGACTCCCACGAGGCCGTCACCCTCTCCGACGACTACCCGCTGCCCTTCCCGACCGCGCTGGCCATACTCCTCAACAACGTCCGGGAGAACTTCCCCGACGCCCTCGCCCTCCTGCGGCTGTTCGTCTTCTTCGCCCCCGGCAGGGTCCCGCTGCGGCTGCTGCGCGAGTTCCCCGCAGACGACGTGCCCGAACACCTCGCCGGCCTGATCAACGACCAGATCCGCTGGAACGCGGCCCTCAACAAGCTCGTCCAGTTCTCCGTCGTCCGCCTGGAGTACTCCGACCTCTCCGTGGAGGAGGGCGGTGGCCTGGAGACCGTCCAACTGCACCGCATGGTCCACAACATCGTCCGCGAGAACCTCGCCGAGGACGAGGCCGACCAGCTCTCCCGCGCCGTCCGCCAGGTCCTCGCCGCCGCCGACCCCGGCCGCCCCACCGACTCCCGGCTCTGGCCCCGCTACGCCGAACTCATCCCGCACCTCGACTCCGCCGGCGTCCTGACCAGCAGTAACCCCCGCATCCAGACCTTCCTGCTGCACTGTCTGCGCTACCTGATCCTGGCCGGCGAGTACCGCACCTGCCTGCGCCTGTCGGAACAGACCGACGGCGTCTGGCGGGCCATGCTCGGCGACGACCACGACCAGGTCCGCGAACTCAGCTACCACTACGGCGGCGCCCTGCGCATGCTCGGCCGCTTCCGCCAGGCCGAGACCCTCGCCCGCTCGGTCGCCGACCGGCTCGTCACCGAACGCGGCGACCGCGACCTGGAGACCCTGCGCGCCACCAGCACCTACGCCGGGGTCCTGCTCGGCACCGCCAAGTTCGACCAGGCCCGGACCCTGCTGGAACACGCCTTCACCACCTACCGCGAACTCCTCGGCGAGGACGACTCCACCACCCTCAACGCCCAGAACAACGTCGCCGTCGTCCTGCGCCTGCTCGGCCGCTACCAGGAGGCCTACGACACCGACCTGGACACCCTGCGCCGCCGCGAACGGGTCCTGCGGGTACGCCACATCGCCACCCTCTCCTCCGGCATCGGCTGCGCGATGGGCCTGCGCCTGATGGGCCGCTACCGCGAGGCCCTCGCCCGCCAGGAACAGGGCCTCAAGCTCAACACCCAGGTCCTCGGTGTCAACCACCCGCAGACCCTGCGCGCCGAGCACAACCTCGGCATGTGCCTGCGCCGCTCCGGTGACATCCCCGGCGCCGGCGCCCGGCTGCGCGGCGTCCTGGAACGCTCCACCCGGGTGTTCGGGGCCGAGTTCCCCTGGACGCTGATGGTCGCCTCCGACTACGCCACCTACCTGCGCGAGTACGGGGACATCGAGGAGGCACGCCGGATCTCCGAGGAGGTCGTCCGCGGCTACCAGTCCCAGCTCGGCCTCGCCCACCCGTACAGCATCGGCACCGTCGGCAACCTCGCCCTCGTACTGCGCGCCCAGGGCGAACGCGCGGAGGCCCTCAACCTCGCCGAACAGGCCCTGGTCGGAATGCGGGGCGCGCTCGGCGACCGCCACCCCTGGACCCTGGGCTGCGCCCTGAACACCACCGGGCACCGCAACATCACCGGCCGCCTGGAGGACGCGCTCGACCTCAGCCGCGAGACCCTGCGCGGGGCCGAACGCATCCTCGGCCCCGACCACCCGATGGCGCTCAGCGCCCAGATCGCCCTCGCCGCGGACCTGCGCTCGGTACGGGAGGACACGGAGGCCTCCAAGCACGAGGAGGCGGGCATCAAGGCCCTCACCCGCACCCTCGGCCCCCAGCACGTCCACACGGTCTCGGCCCGCCAGCAGACCCGCCCCTACTGGGACTTCGAGCCCCAGCCGTAGGCGGCGGACGCGGTACGCCCGCGGTGCGTCCGCCGCCCGGTCTCGTCGTGGCACCGGCCACGGGACCGGGCGGCGGCGGGACCCTCAGCCTTCGGAGCCCCCGGTGGCGGTCACTTGAGCATGATGCTGGCTCCGAAGATGTTGCCGACCTCCGCGCATTCCTTGACGTCGTCCCGGCTGAAGTAAGGAGTGCTGGCGGTGCCGGTCAGCCCTTTCGCGGTCGAAGTGCAGTACCAGTTGCGCGGCCCCCTGTACTCCACCTTGTAGACCTCGCTCTTTCCCGCCGCTATGTTTCCCGAGCACTTCGTCGCGACGTCCGTGTGGACGCAGATGTTCGCGATGGTCGCCGAGAAGTTGCTGAGGCGGAAGGCCGCGACCGGTGCCGCCTGGCTCGCGGGTGCGGTCACGATCATTCCCGCGCTGACGGCCGCCACCATCCCGGCGACCGTTGCCAGCCTGGTGCTCCGCTTGACGGTTCGAGACACGTTTCCTCCCGTTGTGGTAATTCGGTGCTGCGAAATGTGAGTGGACTGTCCTGGCGGTTCGGGGGCGGTCGTCAGACCCCGCACCGGTGCTGTTCGGCCTGCCGTGCGAGCTCGCTGCGCTCCCGGCGCGCCGCGTCCGCCTCCTCGCGTACCGTGTCGAGCCGCTCCTCCAGCTGGGCGACCCGCTCGCGGTAGCGCTCCAGCTCGGCCCGTACGAACGCCACGTCCGCCACCTGCTGCGCGGCCTCCTGGCGGATCGTGTCCGCCTCCTCCTCGAACCGGTGCTTCGCCACGTCCAGTTGGGCGATGGCCAGGTCCGCGGCCTCCTCCGCCAGCGTGGTGCGCTGTTCGGCACCCAGGGTCCGCTGGGCCGCTGCCCGGGTCACGGTCCGGATGCGCTCCTCGGCGGCGGCCGAGTCCGTGATGATGGCCAGTTCCTCGATGTAGCCCGGCAGTTCCACGGACAGCCGGGAGATGAGCGCCACGAGGTCGGCGCGAGCGCCGGAGCCGTCCACGCCCGGCATCACGGCTTCCGCGGCGGCTTCCGGCGCGGACTCCGTCGTCCCCTCGACGGGACCGGCGTCCGCGGCGGACGCCGTCCTGGCCGCCTTCTTGGCCTCGGCCGCCTGGCGCTTCTCGTCCTTGCGCTGCTGCCGCCTGGCCCGGAACGCGCGGAACGCGCCCAGCGCGTTGTGGTCGGGGTGAGCGCAGTACCTGGGCTCGGGGTTGCCGGGCGTCGGCGCTTCGGGGTGGTTGGTGCACTCCGGGTAAGCGCAGAGGGGAAGCGTCTCGACCGTCATTTTTCCGCCTTCTCGTGAAATTTCGGGCTTCCTCGAAGTCGAACCGGCATCGGGTGCGGCTCGCGCCGGCCGGTCGCCTTCGGGGATGTACGAACACGCTAGAGGCGGCGGGGGACTTGTGGGCGCTCCGAGACGGTGCGTCAGGATTCGGTAAGATCATCGGCCGCCCCGGGGCGCCCGGCTGTGAGGGCGCCGACTTCGGGGCGAGTCGGCCGTGGCGAGCTCCCACAGGAACGGAACCGCCGCGACGGTCGCGTCGAAGACCGCCAGCTCGCCGAGCCACAGGCCCAGGTCACTCAACGCGTCGAGGCTCGTTCGGGCGTCACCCCACGCCACCCGTGAGAGTCGGCCCGGCACGTCCCGTGCGGATCCATAGGCATGGGTCAGTTCGTGCCACCGTATGCGGCTCATGCCTTTGAGGGCCGTCCCCACCCTGCGCTCCTCTCCTGTCAACTGGCCCCTGCCCCAAACCCGGCCCATGGACCGGGACGGGGACTTCGTCGTGTGCCGGTACCGTTCAGGTGTCGAGTCCGAACGGGAGCCAGCACGCACTCTCTATCGAACGACCACACCGGTGCGCGCATGAAGCGCCTGCGCCTCGAACGCCACCTCACCCAGCAGGCGGTATCGGACCTCTCCCAGGTCCCGTACAGCACCTACACCAAGACCGAACAGGGCGTCATTCCGGCCAGTCCGCACCTCGATCCGGCCGATCCGCCAGGCTCCCCGGTCTCATCCAAGAGGCCACCACCGCAACCCACGCGCTACCCGGCCGGGAACGGTGGCTGCTGCTGGCCAGCCTGTACCGCACCTCTTACGACGTCGCCAGCAAACTCGGCTACTACGACCTTGCCGCGCTGGCCCGAGCGCAGATGTGGACGGGCGACCTCGACGCCTCGTTCCAGAACCTGCTGAAGGCGAGGAAGGCCGCGCCGCAGCAGGCTCGATATCACCAGACCGTCCGCGAGACGTACGCAGGCTTGGAGGCGGCCCGCCGCCAACTGCCCGTCCGGCCCGTGGGCGCTGGGTGAGGCCGGCGTACATCCGGGGGACGTCCGGGCGGGAGATCTCCACAGCCGTGGCCAACATCGAGGCCGTGTAGTGGAGCCCGCCGACCTGTTCCCGCGGCTGCCGATCCCTCCGGACACCTGCGCCGAGTGCGCCGCCCACGTCCTGGCCCGCTTCCAGGCCCACGTGGACCGTGACCGCTCGCGCGTCAGCGACATGAACGTCCTGATCATGCGACACCACCCCGAACTCCGCGCCCGTCAGACGGTCACTGCCCAGCCGCCGGCCGACTGACCATGCGCGGCATGTTCCATGTCTGAAGCCTGATTGACGCCACCGGCAGGGGCCCAACAGCCGGAAGGCCCGGCTCCCTTGGGGGCCGGGCCTTCCGTTCGTTCAGTTCAGCGGGGCGACTACGCCTCGAAGACCTCGTTCAGCAGGAGCTGCTGCTCCGCCTGGTGGCGCTTCGCGGAGCCCACCGCCGGGGACGAGCCGTGCGGACGCGAGACGCGGCGCAGGCGCTCGCCGGCCGGGATGTCGGCGCCGACGGCCAGGTCGAGGTGGTCGATCAGGTTCAGCGCGATGAACGGCCACGCACCCTGGTTCGCCGGCTCCTCCTGGGCCCAGATGTACTTCGCCGCGTTCGGGAACTTGGCGATCTCCGCCTGGAGTTCCGCGCCGGCCAGCGGGTACAGCCGCTCGATGCGGATGATCGCCGTGTCGGTGATGCCGCGCTTCTCCCGCTCGGCCTCCAGGTCGTAGTAGACCTTGCCCGCGCAGAAGACGACCTTGCGGACCGCGTTCGGGTCCACGGTCGAGTCGCCGATGACCGGACGGAACGAACCGGTCGTGAACTCCTCCGCCTTCGACGCCGCCGCCTTCAGACGCAGCATCGACTTCGGGGTGAAGACGATGAGCGGCTTGTGGTGCGGGTTGTGGACCTGCCAGCGCAGCAGGTGGAAGTAGTTCGACGGCAGGGTCGGCATCGCGACCGTCATGTTGTCCTGCGCGCACATCTGGAGGAAGCGCTCGGGACGCGCGGACGAGTGGTCCGGGCCCTGGCCCTCGTAGCCGTGCGGCAGCAGCAGCGTGACGCCGGAGGTCTGGCCCCACTTCTGCTCGGCCGAGGAGATGAACTCGTCGACGACGGTCTGCGCGCCGTTGACGAAGTCACCGAACTGCGCCTCCCACAGCACCAGCGCGTCCGGGCGGGCCAGCGAGTAGCCGTACTCGAAGCCCATGGCCGCGTACTCGGAGAGCAGCGAGTCGTAGACGTTGAAGCGGGCCTGGTCGTCCGAGAGGTACAGCATCGGCGTGTAGTCCTCGCCGGTCTCCCGGTCGATGAGGACCGCGTGACGCTGGCCGAAGGTGCCGCGGCGGGAGTCCTGGCCGGACAGCCGGACCGGGGTGCCCTCCATCAGCAGCGAACCGAAGGCCAGGGTCTCGCCCATGCCCCAGTCGATGGTGCCGTCGTCGATCATCGCCGCGCGGCGCTGCAGCTGCGGCAGCAGACGCGGGTGGACGGTGACGTTCTCGGGGATGTTGACCTGGGACTCGGCGATCCGCTTGACGACGTCCTGGGAGATCGCGGTGTTCACGGTCACCGGGAACTGGGCCGCGGCCTGCGCCGGGGCCGGCACGCTGACGGGGGGCTGCGTGGCGGCCTCGCGGACCTCCGCGAAGACCTTCTCCAGCTGGCCCTGGAAGTCCTGGAGCGCCTGCTCGGCCTCTTCCAGGGTGATGTCGCCGCGACCGATGAGGGACTCGGTGTACAGCTTGCGCACCGAGCGCTTCTTGTCGATCAGGTCGTACATCAGCGGCTGGGTGAACGCCGGGTTGTCGGACTCGTTGTGGCCGCGGCGGCGGTAGCAGATGAGGTCGATGACCACGTCCTTGTTGAACGCCTGGCGGAACTCGAAGGCGAGCCGCGCGACGCGGACCACGGCCTCCGGGTCGTCACCGTTCACGTGGAAGATCGGCGCCTCGATCATGCGGGCCACGTCGGTCGCGTACATCGAGGAACGCGAGGACTCCGGGGCGGCGGTGAAGCCGACCTGGTTGTTGATGACCACGTGCACGGTGCCGCCGGTGCGGTAGCCGCGCAGCTGCGACATGTTCAGCGTCTCGGCGACCACACCCTGGCCGGCGAAGGCCGCGTCGCCGTGCAGGGCGAGCGGGAGCACCGTGAAGTCGGTGCCGCCCTTGTTGATGACGTCCTGCTTCGCGCGGGCCACGCCCTCCAGGACCGGGTCGACGGCCTCCAGGTGGGACGGGTTCGCGACGAGCGAGACCTTGATCTGCTCGCCGTCCAGGCCCGTGAAGGTGCCCTCGGCGCCCAGGTGGTACTTGACGTCGCCGGAGCCGTGCATCGACTTCGGGTCGAGGTTGCCCTCGAACTCGCGGAAGATCTGCGCGTACGACTTGCCGACGATGTTGGCGAGGACGTTCAGGCGGCCGCGGTGGGCCATGCCGATGACGACCTCTTCCAGGCGGGCCTCGGCCGCGGAGTCGATGACCGCGTCGAGCAGCGGGATGACGGACTCGCCGCCCTCCAGGGAGAAGCGCTTCTGGCCGACGTACTTCGTCTGCAGGAAGGTCTCGAAGGCCTCGGCGGCGTTCAGGCGGCGCAGGATGCGCAGCTGCTCCTCGCGCTCCGGCTTGGAGTGCGGACGCTCGATGCGGTCCTGGATCCAGCGGCGCTGCTTCGGGTCCTGGATGTGCATGAACTCGACGCCGGTGGTGCGGCAGTACGAGTCGCGCAGCACGCCGAGGATGTCGCGGAGCTTCATCATCGACTTGCCGGAGAAGCCGCCGACCGCGAACTCGCGCTCCAGGTCCCACAGGGTGAGGCCGTGCTCGGTGATGTCGAGGTCGGGGTGCTTGCGCTGCTTGTACTCCAGCGGGTCGGTGTCGGCCATGACGTGGCCGCGGACCCGGTAGGAGTGGATCAGCTCGAAGACGCGGGCGGCCTTCGTGACGTCGTCGTCGTGGGAGGCGTCGATGTCGCGGTTCCAGCGGACCGGCTCGTACGGGATGCGCAGGGCCTCGAAGACGGCGTCGTAGAAGCCGTCCTCGCCGAGCAGCAGGTTCGCGACGATGCGCAGGAACTCGCCGGAGGCCGCGCCCTGGATGACCCGGTGGTCGTAGGTCGAGGTCAGGGTCATGACCTTGGAGATGCCCAGCTTGTTCAGGGTGTCCTGCGAGGTGCCCTGGAACTCGGCGGGGTAGTCCATGGAGCCGACGCCCATGATGACCGACTGTCCGGGCATCAGGCGGGGCACGGAGTGCACGGTGCCCAGACCGCCGGGGTTGGTCAGCGAGACGGTGACGCCGGTGAAGTCGTCCATCGTCAGCTTGCCGACGCGGGCGCGGCGGACGATGTCCTCGTAGGCCTGCCAGAACTCGAAGAAGTTGAGGGTCTCGGCCTTCTTGATGCCGGCGACGACGAGCTGGCGGTCGCCGTTCGGCTTCACCAGGTCGATCGCGAGGCCGAAGTTCACGTGCTCCGGCTTGACCAGGGTCGGCTTGCCGTCCTTCTCCGCGAAGGAGTGGTTCATGGCGGGCATGGCCTTGATCGCCTGAACCATCGCGTAGCCGATGAGGTGGGTGAAGGAGATCTTCCCACCGCGGGCGCGCTTGAGGTGGTTGTTGATGACGATGCGGTTGTCGAACAGCAGCTTCACCGGGACGGCGCGGACGGAGGTGGCCGTCGGCACGTCGAGGGAGGCGTTCATGTTCTTGGCCACGGCAGCGGCCGGGCCGCGGAGCGTCACCAGTTCGGGGCCGGAGGGGGCCTCGGTGGCGGGCGCGGCCTTGGCTGCGGGCGCGGCGACAGCCGCTCCGGTGGAGCCGCTGCTCGCAGCGGGGGCTACGGGGGCGGCGGCCTGAGCCGGAGCCTGAGGGGCGGGCGCGGCCGGTGCGGCGGCCGGGGCCTGGGAGGTGACAGTCACAGCAGGGGCACCAGAGGGGGTGGCAGGAGCAGGGGCAGGAGCTGACACAGGCGGAGCGGCCGGGGCGGCCGCGGCTGCCCCGGCGGAGCCGTTGCCGGCGACGGGGGGCACGGCGCGCGCCGCCCCCGTGGCGGCGGCGACAGGGGCCTGAGGGGCTGCGGCGGAGGTGGCGGCCTGTGCGGAGGCGCCATCCGTCGTCGTGGACTTCCCGGGACCGTCCGCCTTCACCGGAGCGGCAGCGCCCCCCGGCTTGTAGTCGGCGAAGAAGTCCCACCAGGCCCGGTCGACCGAGTTCGGGTCCTGGAGGTACTGCTGATAGATCTCGTCGACGAGCCACTCATTCGCGCCGAAGCCTGAGGCAGGGGTCTTCCCGCCCTCTGCTGCTTCGGTCGTGGTGCTCGGGTTACTGGGGGACTGTGGCGACACGGCGGCAACCGCCCTCTTCCGCTTCACAAGGTATGGACAGCGGGAATAAAGGCTACGCCTCCCGGACGGTGCCTTGCAGGCCGGGCGGGACTTCCGTCGCGCAGGTCACATCGAACGGCGGGTTTCATCACGTGGAATGGCGGGAAACAAGCGTGGTTCGGGTAGGGGGCACCCAGGTTGCGGCCCCCATGGCTTCGCACCCCTGACGACCCCGGGCACGTGTGGCCGAGATCATGTCCTTCCCACCAGAACCCTACGTCAAGACGATGCCGGTGAGCTGCCCGGAAGAGTGACAAGGATTCGGCAACCCCGTGACGATTCGGCCACGCCGATGTGCCCGCCGTGCAGGCCGACGGCCCAGCGGGCGATCGCCAGACCCAGTCCGGTGCCCCCGTCCCCGCCGCGCGCCGCGCCCCGGTTGAACCGCTCGAAGACCCGGTGCCGCTCCGCCTCCGGAATTCCGGGACCCTCGTCGACGACCTCCAGGGCCAGACTCCCGGGCGCGTCGCCGGCCCGGGCGCGGACCGTCACCCGGCCGTGCGGCGGACTGTGCTTGACCGCGTTGTCGATCAGGTTCGCCACCACCTGGTGCAGCCGCTCCGCATCGGCGTGCGCCGTCAGCTCCGGCGGGAACACGTCCAGGTGAAGGTGCACGTCGTTGCGGGTGTGCCCGCCCGAACCGGACAACAGCCCCGGCCGCCCCGCGGCCGCCAGACCCGACTCCTTCAGCACCCCCGACAGGTACGGCCACACCTCGAAACGGCGCGCCTTCAGCGGCACCACCCCGTTGTCCACGCGGGACAGGTCCAGCAGGGTCTCCACCAGCCGGCCGAGCCGTTCCGTTTGCTTCAGGGCCGTGCGCATCGTCTCCGGATCGGCCTCCGAGACCCCGTCCACGACGTTCTCCAGCACCGCCCGCAGCGCCGCGATCGGCGTGCGGAGCTCGTGCGAGACGTTCGCGACCAGTTCTCTACGGTGCCTGTCCACGGCCTCCAGGTCATCGGCCATCAGGTTGATCGTCGCGGCCAGATCGCCCAGCTCGTCGCGGCGTCCGGCGCCCCGCACCCGGCGCGTGTAGTCCCCGTGGGAGATGGCACGGGCCACCGTCGTCATGTCGTCCAGCGGCGCCGTCAGGCTGTGCGCCACGAACTGGGTGATCAGCATCGAGGCGATCACCGAGAAGACCGTGATGAACCGGACCTCCGTGGCGGTGCGCAGCGCCACCATCAGCAGACCCGTGGTGATGAACACCGACACCACGACGAGCGTGCCCAGCTTCGTCTTGATCGAGAACGGCGAGTAGGGCCGCAACCCCGGTCCCGGGGGCCGGTCGCTCACGCCTGCGCCGGGGTCTCCAGGGCGTACCCGACGCCGTGGACCGTCCGGATCCGCTCCGCGCCGATCTTCCGGCGCAGCGCCTTGATGTGGCTGTCGACCGTGCGGGTGCCCGAGGCGTCCGCCCAGTCCCAGACCTCCGCGAGCAGCTGCTCCCGCGAGAGCACCGCGCGGGGCGTCCCCGCCAGGCACACCAGCAGGTCGAACTCGGTCGGCGTCAGGTGCACGTCCTCCGCCTGCACGCGGACCCGCCGCTGCGCGTGGTCGATCTCCAGGTCGCCCAGGCGCAGCGTGGCCCCGCGCGGGGCGGTCGCGGCCAGCGTGGCCCGCTCCACCCGGCGCAGCAGTACGTGGACCCGCGCGGCCAGCTCCCGCATGGAGAACGGCTTCGTCATGTAGTCGTCCGCCCCGACCCCGAGCCCGACCAGCATGTCGGTCTCGTCGTCCCGGGCGGTGAGCATCAGCACCGGCACGGGCCGCTGCGCCTGGACCCGGCGGCACACCTCCAGCCCGTCGAAGCCCGGCAGCATGACGTCCAGCACCAGCAGCTCCGGCAGCCAGCTCTCGGAGGCCGCCACGGCCGCCGGCCCGTCGTAGGCCGTCTGCACCTGGAAGCCCTCGGCCCGCAGCCGGGCCGCGATGGCGTCGGCGATGGTGCGGTCGTCCTCGACCACGAGCACGCGCCGCTGGGCGCCCGGGGTGGCCGCGGCGCCGTTGTGGGTGGTGTGTGTCTGTTCCATGTCCCGCCCCTGAAGATCCCGCGTGATGGGGTGCAGCGTAGAGGAGGCACCGGCCTGCGGCTATGTGCGGTTCGGACAGCGAACGGACGGGTGAACGGCCAGCACACCGTGTTGCCGGACAACGCGCGGCGCGGTGGCCGGAAAGGGCCGGCGGCCCGGTGGGCCCGTGCAGACACCCCCTAGAAGCCCGGCAGGGCCTCCAGGACCTTCTCCAGTCCGGGCGTCAGCGAGCCCTGGTCGGCGCTCACCGTGGCCCCCTCGAACACGAACCGGTATTCGAACCCGTCGTAGACCGGCGGGTCCGCCTTCGCGTCGGGCGGCAGGTGCGGCAGGTCCGCGGCGCGCAGCGCGGTGCGCAGCGCCTCCAGACCGGACGGGGGCAGCTGCCCGGCCTCCGGCCGCGCGGTGCCCGCCGTCCGGGTCCACGAGCCGTCGCCCCGGACGGTGAGGACGACCGTCCGGCCGGCGAACCCGCCGCTACGGGTGACGGTGACCAGCCGCTCGGCGGCGGGATCCCGGCTCGGGGACGCCGACGGGGCCGGGCGGCCGGGGGAGGCGGGGACCCCCGCCGTGGCGCCGGCCGTCGCCCCGCCCGGGGGCCCGCCCGGCCCGTGGGAGTCCGCGCCGCCCGCCCCGCAGCCGACGAGTACCACCGCCACCAGCAGCGCCCCCGCCGCCGTCCGTGCCGTCCGCTCTGCTCGCACCGTTCGCACACCCGCCTCCCGGGTACCCCGTCCGAACCCCGACCATGGACTTCCATCCCACCACGGAACGCACCCCCGGAGGCCGTCATCCGCCTCATCGCCGCCCGGCGCCTGCTGCCCCCGCTGCTCGCCGTCCTCCTCGGCCTCCTCGCACTGGAACGCGGCCCCGGCGGCGGCAGCATGTGGCGCGACGAGTCCACCACCTGGCAGGTCGCCCACCGCCCCCTGGCCGGTCTCGGCGGACTCCTCGAACGGGTCGACGCCGTCCACGGCCTGTACTACCTGCTGATGCACGCGGTCTTCGGCCTGTGGGACGGGGGCCTGTGGGCGCTGCGCCTGCCCTCCGTGGCCGGCGCCGCCCTCGCCGCCGCCGGCGTGGCCGCGATCGCCCACCGCCTCGCGGGGGAGCGGGCCGGGCTCCTCGCCGGCACCGCCTACGCCCTGCTCCCGCCCGTACAGGCCTACGCCCAGGAGGGACGCTCGTACGCCCTCGTCGCGGCGGCGGTGGTCTGGGCCACCCACCTGATGCTGTGCCGTCGGTGGGCCGCCTACGCCGCCGTGCTGCTCCTCGGCTGCTGGCTGCACGAGTTCGCCGTCCTGGCCCTGCTCGCCCACGCCCCCGTCGCCCGTCGCTCGCGCGGCTGGCGGTGGAGCGCGGCGGCCGTGGTGGCCGGGCTGGCGCCGCTGGCACTGCTGAGCGCTGGACAGGCGCGGGCGCAGCTGGGCTGGCTCGGACGGCCCTCCTGGCAGGACTGGGCGGCCTACGGGGTGCTCGCGGGCGCGGTGCTGCTGCTCGCGCGGGGCGCCGGCGAGCGGGGCCTCGCGGACCTGGCACGGGTCGCCGTACCGCTGGCGCTGCTGCCGCCCGGACTGCTGATGACGCTGTCGCTGGTGCACCCCTGGTACGTGGACCGGTACGTCCTCTACGCGCTCGCCGGACCCGCCCTCCTCGTCGGGGCCCGGCTCGCCCGTGCGCGCGGGTGGCGGCCCTGGCTGCTGGTCGCCGTACTGCTGGTGCCCCTGGGCTGGTGGTCGGTGTGGCTGCGGACCCCCGAGAGCCGCAAGGACGACGTCCTCGCCGTGGCCGCCGCCGTCCGGGAGCGGGCCCGGCCCCGGGACGCGGTGCTGTTCATGCCGTCGCGGCGGCGCGAGTGGCTGCTGTCCTCGCCCGCCGCCTACGCGGGCCTGCGCGACGTGGCCCTGGAACGCTCCCCGGAGGCCTCGGACACCCTCCAGGGCACCGAACTGCCCCCGGAGCGGATCCGGGAGGCGCTGCTGGGTTCGCCCCGGGTGGTCGCCCTGCTGGACCCGGACGGGCAGCCCCTGGACCCGTACCCGCGCGAGGCCGCCAAGCGGGAGGCGCTGGCCGCCGGCTTCGAACGCTGCTCGGTGACGCCGGTGCGGGGGGCCCGGGTCGCGGTGTACGCGAGGGCGGGCGGCTGCGACTGAGCCGGGCGGGGTCCGGCCGGGCCGCTCGTGGCCGACTCGCCCTCGGCCGGGGCCCGTTGCCGGGTCCGGCGGGGGCCGGGGGAGGATGGTGCGACCCGCGTCAGACACCCGTCGGGCGGCACGCCCGGGCGGGCGGGCGGGGCCCGACGCCCACCCGGAGGTGCCGCATGCCCACACCCGACCCCACCGGTCCGGACCCCGCCGGCCCCGACCCCACCGGTCCGGACCCCGCCGCGTTCGGGCCGCTCGTGGGGGTCGAGTGGCTCGCGGAGCGGATCGGCGGGACCGGGCCGGTCCTGTTCGACGCCTCCGTCGGCCTCCACCGGGGCGCCCCCGCGCGGATCCCCGGCGCGCGGCCCTTCGACCTCGACGGCGTCCTGTCCGACCACACCGCGGCCGCGCCGCACACCATGCCCGCCGCCGCGGAGTTCGCCGAGGCCATGCGCGGCCTCGGCCTCGACGACACCGACACCGTGGTCGTCTACGACGGCGCCGGGATCTACTCCAGCGCCCGCGCCTGGTGGATGCTGCGCGCCATGGGCTTCACCCGCGCCGCCGTCCTCGACGGGGGCCTGCCCGCCTGGACCGCCGCCGGCCTGCCCGTCGAGGACGCCCCGGCGGCGTACGGGGGCCCGCGCGGCTCCTTCACCGCCCGGCCGCGCCCCGGGCTGCTGGTCGACGCCGCCACGGTCTCGGCGGCGCTGGCCGATCCGGCGGCCGCCGTCCTGGACGCCCGCACCCGGGAGCGCTTCGAGGGCACCGCCCCCGAACCCCGGCCCGGGCTGCGGGGCGGTCACATGCCGGGCGCGGTCAGCCTGCCGTTCGGGGAACTGCAGGGGCCGGACGGGCGGATGCGGACGACGGAGGAGCTGCGTACGGTGTTCGCCACCGTGGCGGGCGACCGCGAACGCCTCTGCTTCAGCTGCGGTTCGGGGGTGACGGCCTGCGTCCTCGCCCTCGGCGCGACCCTGGCCGGCCGCGAGGACGGGCTGGCGGTGTACGACGGCTCCTGGAGCGAATGGGGCCTCCCCTCCCCGGACCGCCCGGTGACCTCCGGCCCCTGACCGCCCGGAGCCGGGGGATAACCCCACCCCGGCTCCGGGTACCGGCCCCAGGGCCCGGCGGCCCCGGGGCCGCGAGACTGGGCGGCATGCCAGCCCACACCGCGTCAGCCCGCCCCGGCCGGAAGGCCTTCGGCGTCGTCACCGTCGCCGCGTTCCTCCTCGCCGGCTGCTCCCTGCCCGGCGGCACGTCCAGGAGCCTCACCGCCGACGCCACCGTGAACGAGGCCGTCACGGCGGTCGAGGTGACGGACGCGCGCCGCGGTTCCATCGAGGTCACCCCCGGCACCGGCCCGGGGGTGAGCGTCCACCGGACCGTGCACTACCGCGGCGACCGGACCCCCGAGCCCGGTCAGCGGGTCTCCGACGGCGTGCTGACCTTCACCGCGGGCTGCGCGGACTCCTGTTACGTCGACTACCGCCTGGAGGTGCCCGCCTCCGCGAAGGTCCGCCTCGACAACAGCAGCGGCCGCATCACCGTGGCGGGGGTCGCGGCCGCCGAGGTCACCTCCGACTCCGGGGACGTGCGCGCCGAGCGGATCTCCGGCCCGCTGAGGATCCGTACCGCGTCGGGCGACATCGAGGCCACCGCCCTGCGCGCCCCCGACACCGAGATCCGCTCGGTCTCCGGTGACGCCACCGTCGGCTTCGCCGCGCCCCCGGCCTCCCTGTCGGTCACCACCACCTCGGGGGAGGTCCGGGCCCGGCTGCCCGAGGCCCCGTACGAGGTGACGGCCTCCACGACCTCCGGCGACCGTGACGTCACCCTGGCCTCCACCCCCGCCGCACCCTCCCGGCTGTCCTTCCGCACCACCTCGGGGGACCTCCACGTCTCCGGCTGACGCGGACCCTCCGGCCGTCCCGGGACGGCCGGGACCTCCCGTGTTCAGCGGGAGGGGTCGGGGGGCGCCCCGACGCGGCGCTGGTTGCTCGTGCCGCAGGCCAGGCAGACGATCCAGTCCCGCATCCCGCCGTCCTCGTGCCGCCACGGGACTCCGGCGACGTTCCCCTCGAACCCGCAGAACACGCACACCTCCTCGTCCCCCTCCAGCCGCCGCATCGGCCGGAGCGGGCCGTCCTGCGGGTGCCGGACGGCCAGCCAGTCGCAGCCGGGGCAGTTCCACCACTCCTCGTCGCTCCGCGGCCGCGGCGCGCCGCCACCCCACAGGCCCCTGCGCCGCAGGACCTCGAACGACGCCAGCTCCCGCCCGCAGCGCGGGCATTCGGGGACGGTCATGGCCGCCCTCCCTTCTTCGTCCGGTCTTCTCGGGTGGAGAACTCGCAGCTCACAGCAGCCCCGGGGGCCTCCGCGCAGGTGTTCGCCCCCGGCGAACGGAAGTTGGGGAACATCCCGGGGCGCAGGTGCATTGAGTCGGCATAGCTCAACTTCACTGCCGGAGGGAAGATCATGGCTTCGACGTCCGTAACGCTCACCCTGCCCGTGCTGCCGCTCGACGACGAGGTCGTGCTGCCCGGAATGGTCGTTCCGCTGGACCTGTCCGACGCCGAGGTGCGCGGAGCCGTGGAGGCGGCGCAGGCGGCGGCCGGGAGCGGGAAACCCCGGGTGCTGCTCGTTCCCCGGGTCGACGGCAAGTACACCGGCACCGGTGTGCTGGGGACCGTCGAGCAGGTCGGAAGGCTCTCCGACGGGGACCCCGGCGCGCTGATCCGCGGGCGGGGGCGCGTCAGGATCGGGGCCGGCACGACCGGGCCCGGGGCCGCGCTCTGGGTGGAGGGCGAGACCGTCGACGAGAAGGTGCCCGACCCGCTGCCGGGGGCCGTCGCCGAGCTCGTCAAGGAGTACAAGGCCCTCGCCACCAGCTGGCTCAAGAAGCGCGGCGCCTGGCAGGTCGTGGACCGGGTCCAGCAGATCGAGGGGGTCTCGGCGCTCGCCGACAACTCCGGTTACTCGCCCTTCCTGAGCACCGCCCAGAAGGTGGAACTGCTGGAGACCGCCGACCCCGTCGCCCGCCTCAGGCTCGCCGTCAAGGCGCTCGGGGACCACCTCGCCGAGCAGGACGTCGCCGAGTCCATCGCCAAGGACGTCCAGGACGGCGTCGACAAGCAGCAGCGCGAGTTCCTCCTGCGCCGCCAGCTCGAAGCCGTCCGCAAGGAGCTGCGCGAGCTGAACGGGGAGCAGGAGGGCGAGGAGTCCGACGACTACCGCGCCCGCGTCGAGGCGGCCGACCTCCCCGAGAAGGTCCGCGAGGCCGCCCTCAAGGAGGTCGAGAAGCTCGAACGCGCCAGCGACCAGAGCCCGGAGGGCTCCTGGATCCGCACCTGGCTGGACACCGTCCTCGAACTGCCCTGGAACGAGCGGACCGAGGACCGGTACGACATCCGGGGCGCCCGCGCCGTCCTCGACGCCGAGCACGCCGGACTCGGCGACGTGAAGGACCGCATCACCGAGTACCTCGCCGTCCGCAAGCGGCGCGGCGAGCGCGGCATGGGCGTCATCGGCGGCCGGCGCGGCGGGGCCGTGCTCGCGCTCGTCGGCCCGCCCGGCGTCGGCAAGACCTCCCTCGGCGAGAGCGTGGCCCACGCCATGGGCCGCAAGTTCGTCCGCGTCGCCCTCGGCGGCGTCCGCGACGAGGCGGAGGTGCGCGGCCACCGCCGTACCTACGTCGGCGCCCTGCCAGGCCGCATCGTCCGCGCGATCAAGGAAGCCGGGTCCATGAACCCGGTCGTCCTCCTCGACGAGATCGACAAGGTGGGCTCCGACTTCCGCGGGGATCCGGCCGCCGCCCTCCTGGAGGTCCTGGACCCGGCGCAGAACCACACCTTCCGGGACCACTACCTGGAAGTGGAGCTGGACCTGAGCGACGTGGTCTTCCTGGCCACCGCCAACGTCCTCGAAGCCATCCCCGAGGCACTGGCCGACCGCATGGAACTGGTCCGCCTCGACGGGTACACCGAGGACGAGAAGGTCGTCATCGCCCGCGACCACCTGCTGCCCCGCCAGCTGGAGCGCGCGGGTCTGGCCGCCGACGAGGTGGTGCTGGAGGAGGAGGCCCTGCGCAGCCTCGCGGGCGAGTACACCCGCGAGGCGGGCGTGCGCACCCTGGAGCGGTCCATCGCCCGGCTGCTGCGCAAGGTGACCTCCCAGCACGAGCTGGGCGAGCGGGAGCTGCCCTTCACCGTCGGCGCCGACGACCTGCGCGCCCTGATCGGGCGGCCGCACCACGTCCCGGAGTCCGCGCAGGACCCCGCGGAGCGGCGCACCGCCGTCCCGGGAGTGGCCACCGGCCTCGCCGTGACCGGTGCCGGCGGCGACGTGCTCTTCGTGGAGGCCTCGCTCGCCGACCCCGAGACGGGGGCCGCCGGGCTCACCCTCACCGGCCAGCTGGGTGACGTGATGAAGGAGTCGGCGCAGATCGCGCTGAGCTTCCTGCGCTCGCACGGCGCGGAACTGGAGCTGCCGGTCGCCGACCTCAAGGACCGGGGCGTGCACATCCACTTCCCGGCCGGCGCGGTCCCCAAGGACGGTCCCAGCGCGGGCATCACCATGACCACGGCCCTCGCCTCGCTGCTCTCCGGCCGCCAGGTCCGCACCGACGTGGCCATGACCGGCGAGGTCTCCCTCACCGGCCGGGTGCTGCCCATCGGCGGGGTCAAGCAGAAGCTGCTGGCCGCGCACCGGGCGGGCCTGACCACCGTGATCATCCCCAAGCGCAACGAGGCCGACCTGGACGACGTCCCGGCCGAGGTTCTGGAGGGGCTGGAGGTACACCCGGTGACGGACGTGCGCCAGGTCCTGGAGCTGGCCCTGGACCCGGCCGCGCTCTCCTTCACCAAGGCCGCCTGACCTGCGGACGAGAGCTCCGCACGGCCCGGGGACCCGCATCGGCGGGGCCCCGGGCCGTCGGCACGCCCCCTGCGAAATACTGGGCACGTACACCGGGCCCGGAGCGGGCCCGCAGGGGGACACCACCACCGATCGGAGCGGGACGTGCACGGGAGCGAAGACCAGGAGTTCCTTGCCCTGGAGCGGGAGCTGTCCGTCTTCCTCCGGCGGGCCCGCGCCTCCTCCGGAGAGATGGCCCGCGCGCTCCACCCGGAGCTGGAGCCCGCCGCGTACGGGCTGCTCGTCCGGCTGGAGGCCGCCGGCCGCCAGCGGGCCACCGAGCTCGCCGCCTACTTCGGGGTCGGCAAGGCCACCATGAGCCGCCAGCTGCGCGCCCTGGAGGTCCTGGGCCTGGTGGCCCGCGAGCCGGACCCGGCCGACGGCCGCGCCTTCCTCGTCGGCCTCACCGACGAGGGCCGGGCCCGCTTCCTGCGCGTACGGGGAGCCCGCCGCGAGCAGTACATGCGCAAGCTGGCCGACTGGGACCGGGGCGAGGTGGCGGAACTGGCCCGCCTGCTCAACCAGCTGAACTCCGGCGAGGAGTAGGCGCGGCGAACCGGCCGCCCCGGGGAGCGGGGGACCGGTCGCCGCGCGGGTTCAGAGCTCCGCGTAGACCGCCGAGGCGTCGTCGTGCCGCTTGTGCCGGGCCGGCGGACGCAGCGGATCGGACTCGATGGCCCGTACCCGCCCGATCAGCCCCTCGGCACCCTCCTCGCGCAGCACGTCCAGACAGGCGGCCCAGTCGCCCTCCCCGAACGTGTCCGTCCACCGGCTCGCCCCGTCCGTCAGCGCCGCGACCGCCGCCACCTCCCCGCGCGGGGTGTGCCCGGTGACCGCGCGGGCCGCCACCGCCGGGTCGGCGGCCGCGGTGAAGAAGCCGCCGTCGGCGTTGCGCAGCGCGTCCGTCGCCGCCACCGAGCCGAGCACCTCGCGCGGGATCCGGTCCAGCCGGTCGTCGAGCACCGCCGTCACCCCGCCGTCGGGCGCGCGGAGCAGGAGCACGGAGTCCGAGAGCACGAGGTGTTCCACGCGGGCCCCGTCCCAGCGCACCACGAGGACCGTCGCCTGCGGGGTCCGGACGTGAGAAAGGTCACAGGTTTGACGGTGTGCGTCGGCGGTGTCCTCGATGGCCCGCGCCAGGATCCGGTCCAGCGGCATGTCCCGTCGCGATCCGGACAGTTCGGTCAATCGGCCCCCGAGTCGGGCCGAGAACCAGGGCACTCCGTGCACGCATCCGTCCTCGCCGCGCGGCGGGGTGACTCCGTCCAGCACGACCAGGACGCCGCCTCCCGTCGCAGGTATCGCGGCCGACACCCAGTCCTCGTTGGGGCGTTCCGGGTTGCCGGGGGCCGAGGCCAGGTCGATGCGCATACGGACATTCTGCCCGCCGGGAACTCCCGGGCCCCGCAAGGTCCATACCAATCGCGGTGTGTGCGGGGTGCGTACCCGAGCCGCGGCCGGGGCGGCTCCGCGGGCATGTGGGCGGGCATAGTGCCAAAGCCCGGCTCGATCTTTCAACCACCCGTCCACGGCCGCCCCCTGACACGGGGTGCCCGAGTTGGTCGGCCACTCCTCCGTGATGTTCACTCCTTCGAGTGGCCGGGTGGGCGATGTGCGGCTCTCCTCCCAACACGCTGCAAAGGTCTGAGGCGGTACGAGGGGGCAGGGGGCGTTTACTTGTTGACCGGCCGTTACCTCGGCCACACGAGTAGACGAGCACGAGCACACGTACAGGATTGCGAGCACCGGTGCAGAAGAAGCGGTCTCGGAAGAACGGCACCGCCAGCGCCGACGGACCCGCCAACGCAGGACGGCGCGTCCGCGTCCGCCGCAGGCTGGTGATCGGGGTGGCAGTCGCCGGACTCACCGTCCTCGCGGCCGGCACCCCCGCCGTCGTCTCCGCCACGAGGGAACTGAACGACTCACAGCGCCTGGTCACCCTCGCGGAACAGACGCAGCACACCCTCACCCTCGCCCACCTCCTCGGCGACGAGCGCGACGCCGTCGTCGAGTACGCGGCGAAGGGACGGCCCGGCAACGCCAAGGCCCCCGTCGACGAGCGCACGGCGCGCACCGACCGGCAGATCGCCGAGATCCGGCCCGAGGCCGACGGGGAACTCGCCCGCGCCCTCGGCCGGATCAGGGGCGTCCGCACCGAGGCCGTCGACGGCAAGGGCACCGCCCTCGCCGCCCAGCAGGCCTACGCGGGCGCCATCACCGAACTCCTCGCGCCCGGCGACCGGCTCGCCGAACTCACCCCGCCCCGCGCGGAGGCCGCCCTGGCCTTCACCCGGCCCATGGCCCCGCTGGGCCAGGCCGTCGACCAGGCCTCCGCCACCCGCGGACTGCTGCTCGCCGCGCTGGCCGTCCCCCGGGCCGAACAGCCTCCGGGCGCCGCCGTCGCCGACGAACTCACCGCCGCCGCCCAGCGGTCCCGGGTCCGGGAGCAGGCCGCGCTGGACGACTTCAACCGCGCCGCGCGCCCCGACGTACGGCAGACCCTCGCGGTCACCGTCACCGGCCCCGAGGTCAAGACCGCCGAGGACCACCTCAAGCGGCTCACCGACCGGCCCACCCTCACCCCGGCCGACCGCAAGGTCGACGCCGGCGCCGTCGCCACCGCGCTCACCGCCCGGATCGACCGGATGCGGTCGGTGGAGTCCACCCTCGCGGGCCAGCGGGCCACCGCCCTCGCCACCCTGCGCGACGACGACGTGACCCGGCTCGAACTGATGGTCTCCGGCCTCGGCGTGCTCTTCCTGTTCGTCATCGGCTTCTCCACCGCGATCGCCCGCTCCCTGACCCGTCCGCTGTCGGTGCTGCGCCGCGGCGCGGAGCGGCTGGCCACCCCGGAGGGCTCCGTCGAGCCGGTGCGCTTCACCGGCCGCAACGACGAGTTCGCCGAGGTCGTGCGCCACCTCAACGCCGTACGGGACCAGACGGTCGCCCTGCACACGAAGATCGCCGGCCTCGACGCCGACCGGCGCCGCCTCATCGGCCGCAACGAAGCCCTCTCCTCGGGCCGCGAGGCGCTGGAGGCGGAACTCAAGGAACTGCGGGCCGGGCTGGAGGAACACCGCCGGGTCATGTCGACGACCTCGGTCTCCCTCTCGCTGCGGACCCTGGGCCTGGTCGAGCGCCAACTCGCGGTCATCGAGGAGCTGGAGTCCAAGGAGGGCGACCCGGACCGGCTCGCCACCCTCTTCAAGCTGGACCACCTGGCGACCGTGATGCGCCGCCACAACGAGAACCTGCTGGTCCTCGCCGGACAGGAACACGGCCACGGGCAGAGCCTGCCGGTGCCGCTGGTCGACGTCATGCGGGCCGCCGTCAGCGAGATCGAACGCTACGAGCGGGTCGACCTGGCCGTCCTGCCGATCGCGACGCAGGTCGCCGGGCACGCCGCCGACGACATCTCGCACGTCCTGGCCGAACTCCTGGAGAACGCCACCACCTTCTCGCCGCCCGAGGCCAAGGTGAAGGTCTCCGGCCTGGTCCAGGACTCCGGCGACGTCGTCGTGACCGTCGTCGACGAGGGCATCGGCGTCACCGGCGACCGGCTCGACGCGCTGAACCTGCGCCTGTCCACCCCCGAGGCCTACGACGAGGAGCCCGAGGCCGAGCACGGCCTGGGCCTCGGCCTGTACGTCGCCGGGCGGCTCGCGGCGCGCCACGGCGTGAAGGCCGAGCTGCGCGCCGCGCGGCACGGCGGCACGGAGGCGCTGGTCGTCATCCCCGCGAGCCTGCTCCCGGCCGGTCCGCCGGCCTCCCCGGTGCACACCCTGGCTTCGCCGGGCGCCCCGGTGTTCCAGCTGCCCGGGGTGGTCGCCGAGGCCAACGAGAACACCCTGCCGCCGAGGCTCCGCCCGGAGGCCGTGACGGCGGAGGCGGAGGCGCCGGCGGACGGCGTCCTCGCGGAGGAGCCGCCCGGGGCCGACGTCCTGCCGGACGAGGTCCCGGACGGCCTCGCCCCGGACGCCGCCGTCTCCGAGGGCCTGCTCTCCGACGAGCTGCTCCCGGACGACGTCCTCTCGGACGGCCCGCTGTCGGAGGGGCTCCTCGCGGGCTCCGAGACGGCGCCCGAGGCCGCGGAGCCGGAGGCTCCGGCCCGGGTGGTCACCCTGGCCGAAGCCTTCGAGGCCGACGCCCCGGCTGCCGACGCCCCGGCGTCCGACGCCCGGGCAGAAGAGTCCCCGGCTTCCGAGTTCCCGGAGCCTGACTCCCAGGTGTCCGAGCTCGCGATGTCCGACGCCCGGGTGCCCGAGCCCCGGGTGCCCGAGCCCGCGGACCCCGTCGCGCAGGCCCCGGCGGAGCCCGCCGAGGCCGCGGAGTCCGCCGAGGCCCCGGACCAGGAGGCCCCCGCCCGGGTGGTCCCGCTGGCCGAGGCCTTCGAGGACGCCCAGCTGCCCCCGGCCGGCCCGTCCCCGGCGTCCGCCGAGCCGGAGACCCCGGCCGAGGAACTGCTGGCCCGCGTCGTCCCCCAGCCCCACGGCTACGAGGACGCGCAGCTGCCGCCCGCCGAGCAGCTCTTCACCGCGGCCTCACCCGACTCCGAGACGACCGCCCACCGGCGCGTCGCCGACGCCGAGGACGGCTTCGTACCGCGCCAGGGCAGCCACCCGGGCCACGCACCCGAGGCCGGCAGCGGGACCACCCCCGGACCCGTCGCCGCAGCCGTCTCCGGGGCCGTCACCGACAAGGGCCTCCCCAAGCGGGAGGCCGTCACCGACAAGGGCCTCCCCAAGCGGGAGGCCGTCACCGACAAGGGCCTCCCCAAGCGCACCCCGCGTTCCGTCCCCGGCCCCGTCGCCGGACGCCCCGCCGCGGCCCGCCCCGAGCCGCGCCGGGTGGACGCCGAAGAACTGCGCCGTCGCCTCGGCGGGTTCTACCAGGGCGCCCAGGACGGGCGGCGCGTGGCCGCCGCCGAGCTCGCGCAGGACCGGGGACAGGGGCAGGGACACACCGACCAGGGGGACACCGCACAGGAGGCCCGCACATGACCGCGCCCAGTACGTACGGACTGAGCACCCAGGCCCGCAACCTGCAGTGGCTGCTGACCGACCTGGTCGAGGAGGTGCCCGGGGTCAACTCCGTGGCCGTCGTCTCCTCGGACGGTCTCCTGCTGCTCTCCTCCGAACCGGGGGCCTCGGACACCCCGCAGGAGGGGCGCCCCAAGGGCCCCCGCGGAGCCTCGGCCGACCTCGCCACCATCGTCTCCGGACTCGGCAGCCTCACCACCGGCGCCGCCGCCCTCATGGAGTTCGGCGCCGTCAAGCAGACCATGGTGGCGATGGAGAACGGCTCCGTCTTCGTCATGGCCATCAGCGACGGCTCCCTGCTCGGCGTGCACGCCACGCCCGACTGCGACATGAGCGTCGTCGCCTACCACATGGCCCTGTTCGTCGGCCGGGCCGGCCACGTCCTGACCCCCGAAGTCCGCAGTGAACTGCGCCAGTCGATGGAGAAGACCCCGTGAGGAGTACGGCCTCCGACCGGCTGCCGATACGCGGCGCCGACCGCCGCCCCGCCCGCGTCCGCCCGTACTCCCTCACGGGCGGCCGCACCCGCTTCACGCAGATCCTGCTGGTGGAGACCTTCGTCGCCGCCCTCGACACCGGCCCGGCCAAGACGCCCGACCGCATGCCCGAGATGCGGGCCATCGTCGAGGTGTGCCGCCGCATGCGCACGATCGCCGAGATTTCCGCCCTCCTGAAGCTGCCCCTCGGCGTCGTCCGCGTCCTCGTCAGCGACCTCGCCGACCAGGGCCGGATCCGCGTCTACGGCACCGGGCACGGCACCGGTCGGCCCGAACGCGCACTGCTGGAAAGGGTGCTCAGTGGTCTTCGCCGTCTCTGACCCCGCCGCCCTGCTGGACGACGAACCCGCCCAGCCCTGGCAGTACGACCGTTCGCGCGCGCCCGTCGCCGTCAAGGTGCTCGTCGCGGGCGGGTTCGGCGTCGGCAAGACCACCTTCGTGTCCTCCGTCTCCGAGATCACTCCGCTGCGTACCGAGGCGGTGATGACCCAGGCCGCCGCACCCACCGACGACCTCACCGGCACCCCGGACAAGCACACGACGACCGTCGCGATGGACTTCGGCCGCATCACCCTCGACGACGACCTCGTGCTGTACGTGTACGGAACCCCGGGCCAGGAGCGGTTCTGGTTCATGTGGGACGACCTGGTCCGCGGAGCCATCGGCGGACTCGTCCTCGCCGACACGCGCAGGCTCCGCGACTGCTTCCCCGCGCTCGACTACTTCGAGAGCTGCGGGCTCCCGTACGCCGTCGCCGTCAACCACTTCGAGGGCTCACAGGCCTACGACACCGAGGACGTGCGGGAGGCTCTCACCATCCCGCCGGAGGTCCCCGTCGTGATCATGGACGCGCGGCGCCGGAAGTCGGTCGTCGAATCCCTGCTGACCCTCGTGGGCCACGCGCTGGACGCCACCCCCGAATAGCCCGGCCCGTCCGGCAGATTGAGAACGTGAGATGCGCAGGATACTTGTCGTGGGGGCCGGCCAGTCCGGTCTCCAGCTCGCCCTCGGCCTCCAGGCCAAGGGGTACGAGGTCACCCTCATGTCCAACCGGACGGCGGACGAGATCCGCACCGGGCGCGTCATGTCCACGCAGTGCATGTTCGACTCGGCCCTCCAGCACGAGCGCGACCTCCAGCTGAACTTCTGGGAGCGGCAGGCCCCCCGGATCGAGGGAGTCGGCGTCTCGGTCGCCGCCCCCGACACCTCCCGCCCCATCGACTGGCTCGGCCGTCTCAAGGGCTACGCCCAGTCCGTCGACCAGCGCGTGAAGATGGCCGGCTGGCTCGACGCCTTCACCCAGCGCGGCGGCCAGCTCGTCATCCACGGCGCCTCCGTCGCCGACCTGGACTTCTTCTCCCGCACCTACGACCTGGTGCTGGTCGCCGCCGGCAAGGGCGAACTGGTCTCCATGTTCGAGCGGAACGCGGCGCGCTCGCCCTACGACGCCCCCCAGCGCGCCCTCGCCGTCAGCTACGTCCATGGACTCGGGCCGCGCCCCGAGCACCCGGAGACCGAAGCCGTCCGCTGCAACCTGGTCCCCGGCGTCGGCGAACTGTTCGTCATGCCGACCCTCACCACCTCCGGCCGGGCCGACATCCTCTTCTGGGAAGGCCTCCCCGGCGGCCCGCTGGACGTGTTCCGGGGCGTCAACGACCCCGGGGAGCACCTGGCGCTGACGCTGGAGCTCATGGAGAAGTTCACGCCCTGGGAGTACGCCCGCGCCACCAAGGTGGAGCTGACGGACGCCGGCGGCACCCTCGCGGGCCGCTACGCCCCCGTGGTCCGCAACCCCATCGGCCGGCTGCCGGGCGGCGGCCTGGTGCTGGGCGTGGCGGACGTGGTCGTGGCGAACGACCCGATCACCGGGCAGGGCTCGAACTCGGCCGCCAAATGCGCGGCCTCGTACCTCTCCTCCATCCTCATGCACGGCGACCAGCCGTTCGACGAGGCCTGGATGAAGGCCACCTTCGACAAGTACTGGTTCACCACGGGCATGCCCGTCACCCAGTGGACCAACGCCATGCTCGGCGTCCCGCCGGAGCACGTGCTGGACCTGATCGGCGCGGCCGGCCGGTTCCAGCCGGTGGCGGACCGTTTCGCCAACGGCTTCGACAACCCGGCCGACTTCGACTCGTACTTCTTCGACCCCGAGGACACGGCCGACTACCTGGCCGAGGTGTCCTCCGCGCTGTCCCCCGCCTCGGCGGAATAGCCCGCGTCGTCCCCCGCCGTCGCGCGCTCGGGCAGCGGCGGCGGGGTGAACTCCGCCAGCGGGATCCCCTCGGGATCCGGCCGCACCGCCCCCAGCAACGGGTTCGCGGCGATGGGGGACACCTTCACGGTGGCACCCGGACGGGGCGCCTGGATCACCTTCCCGTCCCCGATGTACAGGGCCACGTGGGTCGCCTTCGGGAAGTAGACCACCAGGTCGCCCGGACGCAGCCGGTCCAGCGGCACCCGGGGGAGCCGCGCCCACTGCTCCTGGCTGGTCCGGGGGATGGAACGCCCCGCGTGCTCCCAGGCCTTCGAGGTCAGCCCCGAGCAGTCGAAGGAGGCCGGCCCCTCGGCGCCCCACACGTACGGCTTGCCGATCTGCGCCGTCGCGTACCGCAGGGCGGCGCCACCGGCGGCGGTGGGCGTCCCCGTACGGGCGGGCAGCCGGCCGGAGTCCACCAGCTCCCGCTGCGCCCCGGCGGTGACGGCCGCCTCCCGCCGGTCCAGCCCGGCCACTTCCTCGGGGGTCAGCGCCGCGAGCAGCCGCTCGACGTCCTTCAGCCGGCCCGTCACCTCCTCGTGCTGCTTCTTGCGCTCGACGGTGAGGCCCTGCTGGGTGTCGAGGGCCTTGCGGGCCGCCGCCGCCAGGGCGTCGGCCCGCTGCTCGCCGCGCTCCAGCCGCGCCACGACCCCGGCCTGCCGGGCACCCTGGCGGGCGGCGATCCGGCGCTGGTCCACGGCCTGTTGGGGGTCGCCGGACAGCAGCATGCGCAGGTACGGGGAGAGCCCGAGGGTGCCCTGGTACTGCTCCCGGGCCAGCCGCCCGGCGGTGGCCTTCTCGGCACCGAGCGCGGTGCGCGCCCGCCCGAGCTCGGCGGTGAGCCGGCGCTCCTCGTCCTGACCGGCCTTGAGGGCGGCCTCGGTGGCGTTGTACGCCTCGCTGGCTTCCTCGGCCCGCTGGTACAGCCCCTGCAGCCGGGTCAGCAACTCCCCGACGGGCTCGGCCCGCGCGACGGGCGGTGGCCCGGCGGCAGCGACGAGGACGGCGGCCAGACAGGCCAGCCGCAACAGTCGTTTTGTCATGTAATCACCTCCGCGACACCGCCCGATGCTGCCACGCATCCGGCCCGCAGCCTTCGACGCCGTCCGGCGGGGCTCGGGGAGTCACCCGTCCGGAGGCGGGGTCGGGGGGTGCGGTCGGGGTCGGGGTCCGGGGATGCGGGATTTCAGCCGGCCGGTATCGGAGGAGGTTCGGGTGGTTCCCGGTTGTCCAGCGTCCTTCCGTGCCGTGCCGGTCCCTCAAGGGCGCTCCCTGCGGTCGCGTCGCTTCGCGATGGCCTTCGGCCACCCTTGACCGACCGGCCCGTCCCGGAACGCCAACAGACAACCGGGAACCACCCGAAAGAACGGTCACGGGGGAAGTGAGCGAGGAGCGGCCCCGTCAGAGAAGTGCGAGGCGGCTCCGCCCGGCAGGCCCAGGACGCGGGCCGGCCGCCATGCCCGGCAGAGCCGGGGGCGGCCGGACCGCGCGCCAGGGCGACCAGAGCGTCCGGCCGTCCTCCCCCTTCGCATCAGATCGCTACGCGCTCCCGACGTCTCGGCGTCTCTCGGCCGTCTTGGGCCGGAAGGGCGATACGGGGACCGTTAGTCTTTTCCGATGGATCAAGCTGACGCATGGGAGCGTTTTGCGCGTCTCCTGCCGGAGCGCGACGCCCATGAACTCAGGGACTGCTGGGACATCGGTGAGCAGGAGGCGGGGCTCGATCGGCTGGTCGGTGCTCTCCTCCGGCACCGGGTGGCCGTCAGCGAAACCGTCCGAGCCGAGATTTCCGTGGTGGCGGAGGTGTGGGGAATGCGCGAAGCGCTCACATCTCACCTCCTGGCGTGCCCCGGTGACGGCTCGCCCGCCCTCCTGGAACTGACGGAGGGGGACCCCCTGCCGGCGCTGTCCGATTCCCGGCTGACGGACCTCGTCCTCATCCCCTGGATCCGTTGCGCGTCCGGTCGGCTTCTGATCCGTGCGCACGTGGAAGAGCCGTGGGGCGACCTGTCCCTCATCGCCGAGCACTATGCCGTTCTGGCCTCGGAAGAAGGCCCGGTCCTCCAGCTCTTCGAAGCCTTTTCCGCCTGGGAGGCCCTGACCGGACTCCTTGAGCCGACCGCCTCCTGAGACCAACCCGAAACGACCGCCGGGACATGCGAAGCGCGTAGCGATCGGACGCGCATGCCGTCCCAGAAGGCTCGCTGGACGATCTGGTCGCCTTTTGGTGCGGTCTGGATGCCCCGGGCGTTGGACCGGGTGTGGTCGGGGCCGGATTGGAGGTCTGGCCGGAGAGGGGTCGCGCATCTCTGAGAGACCCGCCCCTCCTCTCCTCCCCGTGGACCGTTCTTTTGGGGGTTTCCCGGCATTCTTTGGCATTCCGTGACAGCCCGGCCCGACGCGGAAGGACGATGAGACTGACGGGAAACCCCCAAACCCTCCCCCACGCGGGCCGAGTGGGACCCCTACCCCCGCAGCAGGCGCCCCTTCGCCAGGGTGAACTCCTCCGGGGTCAGGAGGCCCTGACGGGCCAGGTCGGAGAGTTGGGTCAGCTCCGCCACCAGGGTGGGCCCGGCCACGGGCGGGTGGGCCGGGGGCGCCGCCTCCGTCGGGGGCTCGCCCCCGCTCTCCGGCTCGCCGCCCACTTCGGGCTCCCGACCCG
Organism: Streptomyces sp. NPDC031479; assembly: GCF_055581065.1. Lineage (NCBI taxonomy): Bacteria > Bacillati > Actinomycetota > Actinomycetes > Kitasatosporales > Streptomycetaceae > Streptomyces > Streptomyces sp. NPDC031479. The sequence continues at coordinate 174,726 of NZ_JBVIKC010000003.1, read as the reverse complement.
CCACGCCCTCCGCCCTCATCCCCGCCCCGCCCCTGACCTCCTCCTCCAGCGCCGCCTCCAGTTCCTCCGCCACGCTCTCCTCCACCGCGCCGCCCTCCACCACGCCGTCCTCCCCCGCACCCTCCCCCATGCCTTCCGCCGTCGCCCACTCCGCCGCGCCCGACGCCCGGCGGAGCAGGCCGCGGAGGAGGGGGCGGCCCGGTGGGCGGACCGCGGGGGACACCGTCACACCGACCGGCCGGATGAACATCACGCCACCTCCACCCGGTCCGCCGGGATCCGGACCGAGCCCACGATCCGTCCGCCCGCCGCCCGTACGGCCACCGCCGCGTCCTGTGCCCACACGTGCTCCACCACCAGGAGCAGCGCGCAGCTGCCCCGGTCCAGGAGTTCCGCCGCCTCCCGTACGTCCTCGGGCCCGATCAGCCGCGCCACGTCGCGGCCCGCCAGGAGGCCCCGTAGCTCGACGAACTCGTCGAACTCCGCCGCCATCACCTCGCCCCCGGCCGTCTTCGTCGTGACGAGGCCGTCGATCAGGCGGACCACCCCGGTCTTGCGCAGTCCCATCACGGCCTCGACGGCCGGTACCCGCAGCTGTTCCTCCGGGAAGGCCAGGACGATGAATTCCACAGGTCCCATGCGCCGGGGCTCCCTACTCCTGACCGTTTATGACGACTCTTCGGCACACTATGACATAAGCGGACATACCCGCCCTACCCTTGCTACGTTTCCCCGTATGACCGCTCTGACGGCGAAGGTGACGGAGCCCGCTCCGCCCCCGCCCCCCGATGCCCGCGCCCCCAAGGGCCGGGGCATCGAGCTGACGCTGCTCGCCGGTGCGGTCCTGATCTCCGTACTGGGCCACGTCCACGTCGGCCTCGCGGACACCGGCCACTTCCCCCGTCCCGGCGGCCGTTACGCCGCGGGCCTCGGCGGCGCCGCCCTGCTCGCGCACCTCGCCGTCCGGTTCCGGGCCTCCTACGCCGATCCCCTCCTGCTCCCGATCGCCGTGCTGCTCAACGGCCTCGGCCTGGTCCTCATCCAGCGGCTCGACCTCGCGACCCCCGGCGAGAGCGGCGCGGGCGACCAGCTGCGCTGGTCGGCCCTGGGGGTGGTGCTGTTCGTCCTCGTCGTCGCGGGGCTGCGCGATCACCGCGCGCTCCAGAAGTACGCCTACCTCTCGGTCGCCGCCGCGCTCGCACTGATGCTCGTCCCCGTCCTCTTCCCGGCCGTCAACGGCGCCCACATCTGGATCCGCTTCGCGGGGCTCTCCTTTCAGCCGGGGGAGTTCGCCAAGATCCTGCTCGCCGTCTTCTTCGCCGCCTACCTCGCCGCGAACCGCACCGCCCTCGCCCTGACCGGCCGCCGGATCTTCTGGAAGCTGCGTCTCCTGCCCGGCCGGGTGCTCGGCCCGATCCTGGCGATCTGGCTGCTCAGCGTGGGCGTGCTGGTCCTGGAGCGGGACCTCGGCACCTCGCTCCTCTTCTTCGGCCTCTTCGTGATCATGCTGTTCACCGCCACCGGACGGATCGGCTGGATCGCCATCGGGCTCGTCCTCGCGGCCCTCGGCGCCTATGCCGTCGGGACCCTGGAACCGCACGTGAACAGCCGCGTCGACGACTGGCTGAATCCTTTCGCCTCCATCGAGCGGGGCGAGGGCCCCGGCCAGCTCGCGCAGTCCCTCTTCTCCTTCGCCGCCGGCGGCCTCCTCGGCGCCGGCCTCGGCCACGGCCAGTCCTTCCTCATCGGATTCGCCGCCAAGTCGGACTTCGTCCTCGCCACCGCCGGCGAGGAGCTCGGCCTCGTCGGCCTCACCGCGATCCTGCTCCTCTACGGGCTCCTCGTCTCCCGGGGCTTCCGCGCCGGACTCGCCCTGCGCGACCCCTTCGGGCGGCTGCTCGCCACCGGGCTCGCCTCGATCATCGCCCTCCAGGTCTTCGTCATCGCGGGCGGCGTGACCGGACTGATCCCGCTGACCGGCATGGCCATGCCCTTCCTCGCCCAGGGCGGCTCCTCCGTCGTCACCAACTGGATCATCGTCGCGCTGCTGGTCCGGCTCAGCGACAACGCCCGCCGCCCCCGTCCCGCCGAGTACGGGCGGGAGGGGGCCGGATGATCCGCTACATCCGCTGGTGCGGGTACTTCTGCGCCCTGCTGCTCGTCGCCCTGCTGGTCAACGTCGCCCGGGTGCAGGTCTGGGAGGCCGCCGCCTACGGCGCGAACCCGGCCAACAAGCGGCCCGCCGTCCAGCGCTACGCCGAACCGCGCGGGCGGATCCTGGTCGACGGCAAGCCCGTCACCGGCTCCCGCGACAGCGGCCAGCTCCTGCGCTACGAGCGCACGTACGCCGACGGCCCGCTCTACGCCCCCGTCACCGGCTTCTCCTCCCAGACGTACGGCACCAGCTTCGTCGAGCGCGCCGAGGACGCCGTCCTGTCCGGCACCGATCCGGGACTGTCCGCCTTCCCCCTCTGGTACGAGCTCTCGCGCGGCCGCCCCGGCGGCGGCGACGCCGTCACCACCCTGCGCGCCGCCGTACAGCGGGCCGCGTACCGGGGGCTGGGCGGCAAGCGGGGCGCGGTCGCGGCCGTGGAACCGGCGACGGGCCGGATCCTGGCGCTGGTGAGCAGCCCCTCCTACGACCCCGGCCTGCTCTCCGGTACCGGTGCGAAGGTCAAGGCGGCGTGGCTGCGGCTGAACGCGGACCCCGCCAAGCCCATGCTGAACCGGGCGCTGCGCGAGACCTACCCGCCCGGCTCCACCTTCAAGATCGTGACGGCGGCCGCGGCCCTGGACTCCGGCGTGGTCACCGACGTGGACGCGCCCACCGAGACCCCCGACCCGTATCCGCTCCCCGGTACGAGCACCCTGCTCCCGAACGCCGGCGCGGGCTGCCAGGACGCCTCGATGGCGGAGGCGGTGCAGTTCTCCTGCAACACGGTGATGGCCAAGATCGGGGTGCGGGTGGGCCTGCGCCGCATGGCGGAGGCGGCGGACCGGTTCGGGTTCAACGACGACGGGCTGCGGGTCCCCTCCTGGGTCTCGCGGTCGAACTTCGACACCGACATGAGCCCCGACCAGCTGGCGCTCTCCTCGATCGGGCAGTTCAACACCAGGGCCACCCCGCTCCAGATGGCGATGGTCGCGGCGGCGGTCGCCAACGGCGGGGAGATCAAGACCCCTTACCTGGTGGAGCGCACCACCCGGCACGACGGCTCGCAGGTCCGGTCCGCGGCCCAGCACACCCTGGGCCGGGCGATGAGCCCGGCCACGGCGCTGCGGATGCAGGAACTGATGGTGAAGGTCGTCGAGAACGGCACCGGGCGCAACGCGGCCATCAAGGGCGCGCAGGTCGGGGGCAAGACCGGCACGGCGCAGCACGGCGTCGGCAACGCCGGTACCCCGTACGCCTGGTTCATCTCCTGGGCCCGGGCGCAGGGCGCTCCGCAGCCGGCGGTGGCGGTGGCCGTGGTGGTCGAGGACGCGTCGGCGGTCCGCGGGGACATCAGCGGCAACGGCGCCGCGGCGCCGATCGCGCGGGCGGTGATGGAGGCCGCGCTGTCCACCCGCTGAAACGCCGTGGCGGCGCGCGGGGCCGGGCTGCTAGCCCTGGGGCATGACCCACGACCGCGACGCCGACGCCGCCCACGAGCTGGCCCAGGTGAACATATCCCGTCTCAAGTACCCCTTGGACTCACCGGAACTGAAGGACTTCGTCGACGGGCTCGAACCCGTCAACGCCGCGGCGGAGGCCGCCGACGGCTTCGTGTGGCGGCTCCAGGGGGAGGAGGGCGACGCGACGGAGGTGAGGATCTTCGGCGACGAGTGGATCATCGTCAACATGTCCGTGTGGCGGAACACCGACGCCCTCACCGCCTTCATGTACCAGGGGCGGCACCGGGAGCTGATGTCCCGCAGGCGGGAGTGGTTCGAGCACGTCACGGAGGCCATGGCGACCCTGTGGTGGGTCCCGGCGGGCCGGCGCCCCACGGTCGCGGACGCCGAGGAGCGACTGCTGAGCCTGCGCGAACACGGGCCGACGCCGTACGCGTTCACCCTGCGCACGTCCTTCCCGCGCCCGGACGCGGTCTAGCCGACGGCGCCCTCGCCGCCTTCCCGGATGGCGGCCGTCACCTCCGCCACGCGCTCCTGTTCCTCGGCCGCGAAGCGTTCGCGGTCGAGGGACTCCGCCAGCTCCTCGTCCTGGCTCATGAGCAGGTCCAGATTGGAATCGCCCATGTCGAAGACCCCCATCTCCAGGTAGGCCTTCTGGAGCCGCTCGCCCCACAGTCCGATGTCCTTGACGCAGGGCACGATCCGGCTGAACAGCAGCTTGCGGAACAGGTGCAGGAACTCCGACTGCTCGCTGTACTCCTCCGCCTCCCGCCTGGGTACGCCGAAGTTCTCCAGGACCTCCACCCCGCGCAGCCGGTCGCGCATGAGGTAGCAGCCCTCGATCACGAACTCCTCGCGCTCGCGCAGCTCGGCGTCGGTCAGCTGACGGTAGTAGTCGCGCAGGGCCATCCGCCCGAAGGCCACGTGCCGGGCCTCGTCCTGCATCACGTAGGCCAGGATCTGCTTGGGCAGCGGCTTGTCGGTGGTGTCGCGGATCATGCCGAACGCGGCCAGCGCCAGGCCCTCGATCAGCACCTGCATGCCCAGGTACGGCATGTCCCAGCGGGAGTCGCGCAGGGTGTCCCCGAGCAGCCCCTGGAGGCTGTCGTTGACCGGGTAGAGCATCCCGACCTTCTCGTGCAGGAAGCGCCCGAAGATCTCGGCGTGCCGGGCCTCGTCCATGGTCTGGGTGGCCGAGTAGAACTTCGCGTCCAGGTCCGGCACCGATTCCACGATGCGCGCCGCGCACACCATGGCGCCCTGCTCGCCGTGCAGGAACTGGCTGAAGTTCCACGCGCTGTAGTGCCGGCGCAGTTCGCCCTTGTCCCGGTCGGTCATCTTGGCCCAGTGGCGGGTGCCGTAGAGGGTCAGCACCTCGTCGGGGGTGCCGAGCGGGTCGTACGGGTCCACCTCGATGCCCCAGTCGATGCGCTTGGCGCCGTCCCACTGCTTGTCCTTGCCCTTCTGGTAGAGGGCGAGGAGGCGTTCGCGGCCCCCGTCGTACTCCCAGCTGAAGCGGGCCGAACCGGTGGCGGGGACCTGCCAGACGTCCTCGTGCGGGGCTTTGGTGTAGAGCTCGTGCGTCGACACTGACGCCTCCTCGACTGCCGTACGGGATGCGGTGGTTGGCAGCGTCACACGTTGGTAGACGCGCGGTCAACAAGTCGTGCGCGGGGGATTGACGCCCTTGCTGACAGGCAGTCTCATAAGAGGTGACCGCAGGTAACCCGACCGCGAGGTGCCCGAAGCCATGACGACAGTGACGGAACGAGCCGCGCTGAGGGACGCCCTCGGCCTGCTCAAGGACCGCGAGCAGATCGCCGAACGACTGCTCGAATCCTCCGCGAAACACTCCTTCGACCCGGACCGCGAACTCGACTGGGGCGCCCCGCCGATCGAGGGCAAGTACTACTGGCCCCCCGAGCTGCTCTCCCTCTACGGCACCCCGCTGTGGAAGAAGATGGGCGAGGAGCAGCGCATCGACCTCTCCCGCCACGAGGCCGCCGCCCTCGGCTCCCTCGGCATCTGGTTCGAGATCATCCTCATGCAGCTGCTGGTCCGCCACATCTACGACAAGTCCCTGACCAGCAACCACGTCCGCTACGCACTCACCGAGATCGCCGACGAGTGCCGCCACTCCATGATGTTCGCCCGCATGATCCGCGAGAGCGGCACCCCGGCCTACCCCGTCTCCCGCGTCAACCACAACCTCGCCCGCATCCTCAAGACGGTGTCCACCACCCCGGGTTCCTTCGCCTGCACCCTCCTCGGCGAGGAGATCCTCGACTGGATGCAGCGCCTCACCTTCCCCGACGAGCGGATCCAGCCCCTGGTGCGCGGAGTCACCCGGATCCACGTCATCGAGGAGGCCCGCCACGTCCGCTACGCCCGCGAGGAACTGCGCCGCCAGATGCTGACCGCCCCGCGCTGGGAGCAGGAACTCACCCGGATCAGCTGCGGAGAGGCCGCCCGCGTCTTCTCCCTGGCCTTCGTCAACCCCCAGGTCTACGACAACATCGGCCTGGACCGGCGCGAAGCCGTCGCCCAGGTCAAGGCCAGCGGACACCGCCGGGAGGTCATGCAGACCGGCGCCAAGCGGCTCACCGACTTCCTCGACGACATCGGCGTCCTGCGCGGCGTCGGCCGTCGGCTGTGGAAGAGCTCCGGCCTCCTGGCCTGAGGGGCGTCGTCTACCCTGCGTGCATGACCGTACGCGCGTACCGCAGGCTGAGCGTCGAGGAGCGGCGGGCCCAACTCCTCGACGCGGCCCTGTCGCTGTTCGCGCACCGGGCACCGGAGGAGGTCTCCCTCGACGACGTCGCGGAAGCCGCCGGGGTCTCCCGACCGCTGGTCTACCGGTACTTCCCGGGCGGCAAGCAGCAGCTCTACGAGGCCGCCCTGCGCTCCGCCGCCGACGTCCTCGAACTCTGCTTCGCGGAACCCCAGCACGGTCCCCTCACCCAGCGGCTCTCCCGCGCCCTGGACCGCTACCTCGCCTTCGTCGACGAACACCACACCGGCTTCTCCGCCCTCCTCCAGGGCGGCAGCGTCGTCGAGACCTCCCGCACCAGTGCCACCGTCGACGGCATCCGCCGCGCGGCCGCCGACCAGATCCTCGTCCACCTCGGCGTCCCCACCCCCGGGCCGCGGCTGCGGATGATGGTCCGCACGTGGATCACCGCCGTCGAGGCGGCATCGCTGATCTGGATCGACGAGGGCCGGCAGCCGGAGGCCGGCCAGCTGCGCGACTGGCTCCTGGACCAGTTCATCGCCCTCCTGACGGCCACCGCCGCCACCGACCCCGAAACCGCGGCGGCCGCGCGGGCCGCCCTGGCCCTGGAGTCGTCCGACGGGCCCGTCGGGGTCCTCGCCCGCCGCGTGATCCCGGTGGTGTCCGAGGCGGCCCACCTGCTGTGACACTGGTGGCGTGAGAAGCGAACCGACCCCCTTCGAGGGCGGCCCGATGGACGGCCGGGTCCTCCCTATCCTCCTCGGCCCGACCGGCCACCCCCCGAAGTGGTACGAGATCCCGGTCCCGGCCCCGGACGGCGGCCCCCCGACGGTCCTGCTGTACGAACGGGTCCCATCGGGCTACACGAAGCGGCTGGGCCTCCAGAAGGGCTGGAAGTACGCCTTCGCCCCGACGGGCCGGAAACCGAAGCTCCGCTGGCCCTGGACCAAACCCCAGAAGCCGTAACCCTGCCGGCCCCACTCCCGGGGCCCCGGCACCGACCCCGGCCACCCCGCAGCCCCGCCCCCGCCCGGTCAGGGCGGTCACCCCCGAGAACCGCCCGGCCAGGGCTACGGCAGCGTGAGTACCGCCAGCGCCCCGCCCCCCTCCGCCTCCCGGAACTCCAGCCGCGCGCCGATCGCCTGCGCCTGCCCCACCGCGATCGTCAGCCCCAGCCCGTGCCCCCTGCCCCCGCTCCGGAACCGCTGCGGCCCGTGCGCGAGCAGGTAGTCCGGATACCCGCCCCCGTGGTCCCGTACGGTCACCACCGGCCCGTCCACCGTCACCACCACCGGCCCCCGCCCGTGCTTGTGCGCGTTCGCGACCAGGTTCCCCAGCACCCGCTCCAGCCGCCGCCGGTCCGTCTCCACGTGCGCGTCCCTGACGACGACGACCTCCGTGTCCGTCCCCGACGCCCGCACCACCCTCCGCGCCAGCCGCGCCAGCTGGTGCAGATCCGTGTCCACCCGCTCGCTCCCCGAATCCAGCCTGGAGATCTCCAGCAGGTCCTCGGTCAGCTGCCGCATCGTCCGCACCCGCTCCCGCACCAGCTGCGTCGGCCGCCCCTCCGGCAGCAGCTCCGACGCCGCCTGCAGCCCGGTCAGCGGCGTACGCAGCTCGTGCGCGACATCGGCCGTGAACCGCTGCTCGCTCAGCAGCTTCGCCTGGAGCGTGCCCGCCATCGTGTCCAGGGCCCCGGCCACCGTGGAGACCTCGTCCTGGTGCCGCGCGGGATCGGTCGTGCGCGGGTCGCCGACCCGCGCGTCCAGGTCGCCGCCGGTGATCCGCCGGGCGACCGCCGCCGTCTGGTGCAGCCTGCGCGTCACGCGGGTCACGGCGAAGGCCCCCACCAGCAGCGTCCCGCCGATGGCCAGGAGCGAGGAGCCGATGATGGCGTTGTCCAGCCCCCGGATCGTCCGTGCGCTCTGCCCGTAGTCGATCGCGGTGGCCAGGGCCCGCCCGTCCGCCGGGGCGGCGGCCCACATCACGGGCTGCCCCAGGTGGTCCGCGACGACGGTGGCCCGCTGCCCGCTCACCGCCAGGGCCCGCAGTTCCGGCGGCAGCCCTTGCGGGTCGATGCCCGAACCGGGTGGCAGGGCCTCGCCCGCCTCGTAGGCGAGGGCGGCGTCGTGCAGTCTTTCCAGCGCCTTGTCGCGCGCGGTCGCGACGGTCTGCCGGGTCACCTCGGCGTGCACGAGCAGTCCCAGCACGGCCGCCAGCGAGCAGCACATCACCACGATGAAGCACGCCGACTTCCAGGTCAGCGTGGCCGTCCACGCGGGCAGCACCCGCCTCACGGCGCGCCCCCGGCGCCCGTACCGGCAGCCCCCGTACCGGCGCTCCCCGACGCCCGTGGCGCCGGCGCCGCAGGCACCCGTACGATCTGCTCCCACGTCGGCAGCATCGTCTTCTGCCGCTCGTCCCAGGACCAGGCGGTGATCAGTTCGTACCCCGGGTTGCCGCTCGGCGCCCGCAGGATCACGTCCCTTCCGGCCAGCTCGACGGCGATGACGGTCTGGGTGGTCGCCATGATGCGGTTGAGCCGGCCGGCGGAGTCGGCGGTGTAGACCCGCACGGACATCATCTTGTCCGGGAGCTCGATGCCCACCACGACCTCGTCCTTGCCGTTCCCCGTGAGGTCCCGGTAGTACGGCCGCCGCACCGGGCACTGTCCGGGCTCCTGGCCCGCGGTCCCGCACGCCCTGATCGCCGCCGCGGTCTCCGCCGGCATCCCGTCGGCCCCGGTCACCTTCCCGGGCCGTGCCCGCAGCTCCGCCTGGACCAGGGCCACCGGGTCGACGCCGCGCACGTCCTGGTCGACGACCCGCGGCAGGCCCTGTACGTACTCCGGCGGCGCGCCACCGGGATCGGCGGGCGGCACCTCGGCGCCCGCCCGCTCCGGCCACAGGTGTACGGGTCCGCTCGCCGTCGGGGTGGGCCCGGCGGCGGCGAGCCCGCCGGTGTTCCCGCAGCCCGCGAGCAGCGGCAACGGCAGCAGGAGCCCGCACAGGGCGGCACCCGCACGCGACGGCGGTATTCGCACGGTGACGGGCCCTCCTCTGCGCTGCGTACGATCGACTTCGGTCGAAGCAACTTTATGCGGAGGTACATCCCTTTTGCCGCCCTGTCCGCGGTATGGACCAGGACGGCCGTACCCGACGGCACCCGGCCGCCCGGGGCGGCCCGGGGCCCGGATCAGCCGTCCGACCGCCCCCGCCGCAGCATCGCGAAGCCCAGCCCGGCCGCGCCCACGGCCGCGATCCCGCCGCCCGCGGCGAGCAGCAGCGCGCCGTCGCCGGGCCCGTCGGCCAGCGTGTTCAGCCGCAGGGTCTGCACGGTCCCGGTACCCGCGCCGGTCCCCGTACCGCCCCGCCCGCCGCCGTCCTCGACGGAGGCGGGCAGCACCCGGCCGTCACCCCCACCGCTCCCGTGCCGGGTCCCGGTCTTGTGCCCGTCGCCGGCCACCGCGTGGGAGCCGTCCTGCGGGCGGGTCTCGCCGACCCAGGAGGACAGCCGCCCGTCGGGCCGCAGCGCGGCGTGCAGCTCGCCGGACCCGCCGAAGCCGGTGGTTCCGTCCCGGCTGGTCAGCGTGGCCACCGTGGAGCCCGAGCGCATGATGTCGGCCTGGTACGCGTCCTTGGCGAGGCGGTACACCTTCGCGGTCGAGCGGCCGTCCGCCAGGGAGATGCTCTTGACCAGCGTCCGCTGGGCCCCGGACGCCGCCGGCCTCCCGTCGGCGAGCGCCGTGGCCGCGGGCAGCGCCAGCAGACCGGCGACGCATGCGGTCACGGCGGCGGCGCGAACGGTCGAGCGGCGGCTGACGGTACTCACGGGATTCCTTCGGCACGGGTCAGGGAGGCCCGGAGGGTCCGGGCGCCATAAAAATAGGCGCCGGCCGTTGCGGGGGAGCGTTGTTCTTGTAACAGGCAGGCCGCAAGGAGCCGACGGAGCTGTTACACAACGGAGGGATTGCCGTGGGCCGCCCCGGCTGCTCCCATGGACGACGGGGGTGAGGCCGATGAGCGGACTCAAGGTGCTTCCGAGCGGCCGGCCCGGCCGTGGCCGGCTCTACGTCAACGGTTCCGACGGCCACGCGGTGGCCTGGTACGACCGGCGGACCAACCGGATCAGCGTCCTCGCGGACGACCAGCGCGCGGCGGTCCTGGCCGCCCTGCGCCCGCACTTGAGCGGCGACTGGACCATCGGGCCGCCGCCGGTCCCCACCGCCGCCGAACTGCTCCGGCTCACCCTCCCGCCCGACCGGGACCTGGCCCCGAACCGCCCCGGCGAGACCCTGCTCGGCGAGCTCGCGTACGGATCGCCCGGCAGCCGGGCCCGGCACCGGATGCGGCAGGAACTCCAGGCGCGGCAGCGGATCGGGGCGGAATCCGACGCCCTGGAGGAAGAGGACTGGCGGGCCCTGCACGACATCCCGCTGCCGGGCCTGGGGATGCTGGACCACCTGCTCATCGGGCCCCCGGGCGTGTTCGCCGTCCGCACGGTCCCGGGGCGGCGCCAGCGCGCCCAAGTCGGCGACCTGCTGCTGACGGTGGGCCGCGCCGAGCCCCGCCCGGACCCCCGGTGGATCCGCAGGGCCGCGGCCCGCGCGGCCCGGGCGCTGACCGCCCAGGTCACTCCCGTCCTGGCGCTCGCGGACGCCTCCCGGGTCGACGTGGCCCCGACGGTCCGGGACGTCCTCGTCCTCCAGCCCGCCACTTTGTCCGCCGTCCTGACGGCCGCCCCCGCCACCCTCAAACTCCCGGACGTGGAGGCCCTCTTCACCCTGGCGCGCACCCAACCCACCTGGTCCGCCCCCTAGACCGGACTGCCGAGTCCGGACCTCGCGGGCCCGGGGCCCGTGTCCGGACCTATCGGGCCCGGGTTCCGTGTCCGGACCTCTCGGGTCCGGGGCTCGCGTCGGGATACCCCTCCGGCCTGGGGCCCGAGGTCCGGACCCTCAGGCCGAACTCCGCTTGCGGGGCGCCGCCTTCTTCGCGGCGCCCGCGCCCGCGCCGGAGGCCGAAGCCCTGCCGGTCCCGGCCGACTTGGCGGCCGAAGCCGATTTCGCGGTGGAGGTGGACTTGGCGGCCCGGGTCCGCGATCCCGCCCCCGCACCGCCCGCGGACTTGGCCCCCGACCGGGCCGTGCCGGCGCCCTTGGCCGCGGCGGCACCCTTGGCGGTGGAGGTGCTCTTGGCGGTGGAGGTGCTCTTCTTCCCCCCGGCGGCCGCCTTCGCCCCGGCCGCCGTCTTCTTCGCGGCGCCCGTCGACGCCGTCGACTTCTTCCCGCCCACCGCCTTGGGCGCGGGAGCGCTCGACGCCGGCGTCCTGCGGCCGCGGATCGGCGTCACCTCCGCCGGAGTCCCGGACTCCGCGGAGTCCCCGGAGCCCCCGGCCCGGGACTCCCTGGCCGCCCGTACGCTGCTCTCCAGCGCCGCCATCAGGTCGATCACCTGGCCGCCCGCCGGCTCCACCACCGCCTCCGCCGGCTCGTACCCCTCGCCCGTCTTCGCCGCGAGCATGGCCTCCACGGCCTCGCGGTAGTCGTCGTGCAGCGAGGCGATCTCCACCTCGCCCAGGGTGGCCATCAGGGCGTCGGCCAGGTCGAGTTCGGCGTCCCGTACGGTCACCGACGCCTCGGGGGCCACGCCCTCCGGCTGCCGGATCTCGTCCGGCCACAGCAGCCCGTGCATGGCGATCACGTCGTCGACGACCCGCAGCATGCCGAGCCGCTCCCGCCCCCGCAGCGCGTACTTGGCGATCGCCACCTTCCGGCTCCGCTTCAGCGCCTCCCGCAACAGCGTGTACGGCTTCGCCGCCGTGGCGCCGTTCGCCGCGAGGTAGTAGGCGGCGTCCATCTGCAACGGATCGATCTCCTCGGCCGGTACGAACGACACGATCTCGATCGTCTTCGCGGTCGGGATCGGCAGCTGTGCCAGGTCCTCGTCCGTGATCGGGACGATCGACCCGTCGGCCTCCTCGTACCCCTTGCCGATCTCGGCGGCCGGCACCTCCTCGCCGTCGAGTTCGCACACCTTGCGGTAGCGGACGCGGCCGCCGTCGCTCACATGGATCTGACGGAAGGAGATCGAGTGGCTCTCGGTGGCGTTGACGAGCTTGATCGGAATGCTGACCAAGCCGAAGGAGATCGCCCCGTTCCAAATGGATCGCACGGTTCCTCCTGATTCGTGGCAATCTCATCGTATGACGCCGATCACCATGGTGGAGGGGCGTCGCATCGCGCTCAGCAACCTGGACAAGGTCCTGTACCCGCGGACCGGCTTCACCAAGGGCGAGGTGCTGCACTACTACGCCACGGTCGCGGACTCCCTCCTCGCGCACATCCGCGACCGCCCGGTCTCCTTCCTGCGCTATCCCGACGGTCCGGACGGACAGCTCTTCTTCACCAAGAACCCGCCAACCGGTACGCCCGCCTGGGTGAGGACCACCCCCGTGCCCCGCTCCGAGGACGAACGGGCCGAGCAGGTGGTCGTCCGCGACCTGCCCACCCTCATGTGGGCCGCCAACCTCGTCGTGGAGTTCCACACCCCCCAGTGGACGGCCGGCCGGCCCGCCGTCGCCGACCGGATCGTCTTCGACCTCGACCCCGGCCCGCCCGCCACCGTCGTCGAGTGCTGCGCCGCCGCCCGCTGGCTGCGCGGCCGCCTGGCCGCCGACGGCCTCGACGCCTACGCCAAGACCTCCGGCTCCAAGGGCCTGCACCTGGCCGTCGCGATCGAGCCGACCCCGTCCGCGCGCGTGTCCGCGTACGCCAAGACCCTCGCCCAGGAGGCCGAGGCGGCCCTCCCCGGCCTGGTCGTGCACCGGATGGCCAAGGCCCTGCGCCCCGGGAAGGTGTTCGTCGACCACAGCCAGAACGCCGCCGCCAAGACCACCGCCGCCCCCTACACCCTGCGCGCGCGGGAGCTGCCCACCGTCTCGGCGCCCGTCTCCTGGGAGGAGGTGGAGGGCTGTCGGACCGCCTCCGACCTGGTGTTCCTCGCCGACGACATGGCGCCCCGACTGGCCCGCGACGGCGACCTGCTGGCTCCCCTGACCGACCCCGCCCGTGCCGGGAGGCTGCCGTGATCCGGGTGGCGCTGGCCACGGCCGTACGGACCCTGCCGCGCGGGGCCGGACTGGCGTACGAGCCCAAGTTCGACGGTCACCGCCTCGTCGTCGTGCGCACGGCGCAGGACGTGGTCCTCCAGGCCCGCTCCGGCCGGATCGTGACCGCCGCCTTCCCCGACCTGGCCGCCGCGGCCCGGCAACTGCCCGCCGGGACCGTACTGGACGGGGAGGTGGTGGTGTGGCACGCGGGCCGTACGGACTTCGCGCTGGTCCAGCGGCGCGCCGCGGCCGCGAGCGCGGCTCGCGCGGCGGTGCTCGCGCAACGCCTGCCGGCCTCGTACGCGGCCTTCGACGTGCTGGAACTGGCCGGGCTCGACGTCCGCGCCCGGCCCTACGAACGCCGCCGGGCGCTCCTGGTCGATCTGCTCCTGCCCCTGGGCCCGCCCCTCCAGCCGGTGCCGATGACCACCGACCCCGAGCTCGCCGAGACCTGGTACGCGACCCTGCCCGCCAGCGGCATCGAGGGCCTGGTCGTGAAGCGGCTCGACGAGTCCTACCCCGCCGGCCGTCGCTCCTGGCGCAAGCTGCGCCACACCGACGTCGCGGACGCGGCGGTGATCGGCTTCACCGGCACCCCGCGCCGCCCGCTGGCCCTCGTCCTGGTGCTGCCGGGGGAGGACGACGAGGCTCCGCTGGTGTCGAGCCCGCTCTCCGCGGGGCTGCGTACGGAGATGGCGGCGGCCGTCGCGGCCCTCGGGGAGGTGGCCCCGGCCGCGGCCACGGTCACCGCGATCGGGCTCGGCGAAGTACCGTTCCGCCCGCTGGACCCGCCGCTGGCCGCGGAGGTCCGGCGCAGTTCGGCCCGGCATCCGCCGCCGGAGGTGCTCCGGCTCCGGACGGACCTCTGACCCGCGGGGCCGCGGGTCAGAGGCCGGAGTTCGAAGGGGTCGTCGGGCGCGGGCCGGGCGCGGGTCGCTCGGGCGCGGGCCGGCTCGGGCGCGGGCCGGCTCAGGCGTGGGCGCCGCGCCCCGCGTTCGGGGGAGCTCCGGGCTGCGCGTGCGGTCCGGGCCCCTTGGGGAGCTCGTAGCCGGCTTCCCGCTCGGCGCGGGCGTCGTCCGGGTGGCTGTGGGTGCGGGAGCCGAAGTTGCCGTACCCCTGCATTTCGTGGGGGCGCAGGCCGCCTTCGGGGATCTCGACGTAGTCCCGCTCCTCGCGCACCTCGTACACCGCACCGCCGTCGGGCAGGTGGGGCTGGCTCTCGGGGGTGGGGGGCGGTGGCTCGTGGTCGCGCACCCTCCGGCCCAGTGCGAAGCCGCCGAGCAGGACACCGACGACGCCGAGCCCGACGACCAGGAACCACGCGATCTGGCCCAGTGTCGCGTCCGCCGCGAGGGGGATCAGGGTCGTATTCATACGTCCTATTTTCCCGCGTTTGGTCGGATTTCATGCAATCAGCCCAAAGAAACTTCGAACCGCGGGGGAGCGGGCCGCCGGGCCGCCCCGTCCGGTCCGCCCGCCCCTACCGCCTCACCGGACCCGTCGCCTCACCGGACCCGTCACCTCAACGGTCCGTCGGAATCCCGCAGCCCCTGCGCCTCCCGCCCGCCGAGCACCCCGAGGATCTCGGCGCAGATCGCCAGGGCGGTCTCCGCCGGGGTCTTGGCGCCCAGGTCGAGCCCGATCGGCCCGTGCACCCGGGCCAGTTCCGCCTCCCGGACCCCGGCCGCGACCAGCCCCTCCCGGCGCCGCGCGGTGGTCCGCCGCGACCCGAGCGCGCCGACGTACGGGATCCCGAGCGCGAGCGCCGTCCGCAGGGCCGGCACGTCGAAGTCGGGCTCGTGGCTGAGCAGCACCAGGCAGGCGGCATCCCGGTGGGCGGTCAGCACCTTTTCCGCCTCGGCCGCGTCCTCCACGCACACCGCCTCCCAGCCCAGCAGCGCCGCCTGGGCCCCGATGACGTCGGCCAGCTCGCCGGCCCCGCCGATCACCACGTGCGGCGCCGACGGGTACGCCTCCACGAGCACCAGCCCGGATCCCCCGTACAGCGCGTCCCGGCCGGGCCGCCGCGTACCGAGCAGCTCCCCGGCCCGGCGCTCCGCGTCGTCGCCGGGCGTCCCGCCGGCCCGTACGACCCGGCTCTCCGCCCGGTCGGCGTCCGCGTTCAGCCGGGTCACCAGCGCCACCCCGGCCCCCGTCCCGAGCAGCTCCCACCACTCGGCCGGGATCGCCGCGAGCGGCTGCAGCAGCACCTCGGCCTGCCCGCCGCAGGTCAGCCGGGCCTCCACGGCCTCGCCCGCCCCGACGGACAGCTCGCACACCCGGGCCCCCTCCGCGCCCACGGCCGCGCCCAGCGCCGCCGCCTCGGCGACGAGCTCGGCGTCGAACACCCCGTGGTACAGGGCCCCCACGCACTCGCCCCGCGCGTCCACGAGCACGGCCCCGGCCGGATCACGCGGCCCGAACCCCTGCTCGGTCACCGGCCGCGCCAGGAACGCGACCCGCCCCTCGGCCACCCACCGCCGTGCGGTCTCCGCCAGCTCACGCATCCTCGTCGCCCCATCCTCCACGCGCTGCTTTCCCGCAAATGCCCTGGTCAGCGGCACAATGCGGCCTGTCCGACCACCCTACGCACGCCCCCGCCCCGCACCCACCCCCCAAACCCACCAACCCCGCCCCACCCCCCTCGTACGGACCACCGGAAGTGGCCGGAACACCGTCACGAGAAAGAATCGGAGTGGGCGGGACCACCGTGTTCCCAGGTGTGCCGCCGAGCCCGTGCGGCGCCGTGGAAGGGGAACGGCCGAACCGTGGAGACCTTGAGACGCACCTTCCAGTCCCTCTCGGTGCGCAACTTCCGGCTGTTCGTCCTCGGACAGCTCCTCTCCGTCACGTGCACCTGGATGATGGTCATCGCCCAGGACTGGCTGGTCCTGGAACTGGCCGGCGACTCGGGCGCCGCCCTCGGGGTGGTGACGGCCATGCAGTTCACCCCCGTCCTCCTGCTGACCCTGTACGGGGGCGGGCTCGCCGACCGCCACAGCAAACGCAGCCTCCTGATGCTCGCCAACGGCGCGTCCGGGGTGCTCGCGCTGGCACTGGGCCTGTGGATCCTCCTCGGCGAGGTGCGGCTCTGGCACATCTGGCTCTTCGCCCTGGCCCTGGGCACCGTCAACGCGGTGGAGGCGCCCACCCGGATCTCGTTCGTCGGCGAGATGGTCGGCGGCGAACTCCTGCCGAACGCCTCGGCGATGAGCGCGGCCTACTTCAACGTCGCCCGCGTGGTGGGCCCGGCGATCGCGGGCTTCCTCATAGCCCGCCTCGACGTCGCGGCCGTCGTCCTGATCAACGCCGTCAGCTACCTCGGTACGGTCGCCAGCGTCGCCCTGATGCGCCCGGCGGAACTGCACGTCCCGGCGTCGCGGCCGGCCGCGCCCGGGATCGCGGACGGACTGCGCTACGTCGGCCGGCGCCCCGACCTCGTACTGCCGCTGGCGCTGCTCGGCGTGGTGGGCCTGGCCGGGTTCAACTTCCAGCTGACCCTGCCCCTGCTGGCCAAGACGGAGTTCCACACCGACTCCACCGCCTTCGGCCTGCTCAGCAGCTCCCTGGCGGCGGGCTCCCTGCTGGCCGCCTTCGCCACCACCGCCCGCCGCGGCCGCCCGTCGGCCCTCGTGGTGACCGGCTCGGCACTGGCCTTCGGCATCACGGAGGCCCTCGTGGGCCTGGCCCCGACCCTGACCACGGCCTGCCTGCTCCTGACCCTGACCGGCTTCACGATGATGTACTTCGCCCAGGCGTCGAACCACCGCGTCCAACTGGGCACGGACCCGGCCTACCGGGGCCGGGTGATGGCCCTCTACACGGTGATCTTCCAAGGGGGCACCCCCCTGGGCGCCCTCCTCACGGGCCTGCTCGCGGAACACCGAGGCCCCCGCTGGGCCCTCACCACGGGCGGCCTCATCACCCTCACCGCAGCGACCATCGCCCTGACGGCCTTCCCCCACCCGACATCCCCCACCACGGAGTCCCCCTGACCCTGTGGGGTACCTGACGCCGGCGTGGGCCGGAAACCGCGAGCGACGCCGACGCCATCGCCGCCGCCCTGTGCCGCCGCGACGGTCCCACCGACCTCACCACGCTCTCCGCCGAGCACGGCGGTCTGAGGGGACGCGTCCGGTTCACCTCCGCGGGGTGACCGGACGGCGCTAGCCTGGCCGGGTGAATGCGCGTAGCACCCTCGCGAAATGGCTGGGCACCCTGGATCCCGAGCGGCTGACAGCCTTGCTGGAGGAGCGGGATCTGCCGCTCGCCGCCGAGTACCGACGGATCACCACCCTGCTTGAGCTCGCCGAACACCTGCTCACCGACGAGTCGGTGGGCCAGGGCCTGATGGCGGGCACTGCCGGAGAACTGGAGTTGCTCGCCTCCATCGCCGCCCTCGCCCTGGAGCGCCACGGCCCGGTGGTCGGTGGCGAGGCCGAGGACGGGCCCCGGTATCCCTGGCAACAGCGGAAGCCCGTTGCCGCGGTGGAGCCCGCGGACCGCATGGTGTCCGAGCGGGACGTACTGGCCTGGTTCGAGCCGGGGGAGAAGCTGCGGCGGGCGGAGCACACGCTCGCCCGACTGCGGGAGCGCGCGCTGTTGCTCCCCGCGCCCAAGGGGAAACTGGCGCTGCCGCCGCTGTTGCATGTCCGGGCCACTGGGTTCGACGGTTACGGGCGCACCGCCAACCGGCTGCTGACCTACGCCTACAACGCCCCCGAGGTCAAGCGAATCGCCGCAACCCTCTTCGGCGAGGGCGCGGCCCGTACCCGCGACCAGGCCCAGGAGCTGATCGTCGCTCTGCTCGCCGATCCCGCCCGGGTGCGGGCACTGGTGGCGGACGCCCCGGTCCGGGCGCTGGAGCTGCTGGACCATTTGGTACCCGGCCCGCCGCTGCTGCGCACTCACTGCTTCGTCGGCCGGTACGGGGCGCAGTACGCGGGCCCGGACGCCAAGTACGTCTTCCGGGAGGGCGGCAGCGGCGACGTGGGCACCGACTGGCTGGCCGTGCGCGGACTACTGGTCCCCGTCGGTCTCGACCTGGTGGAGCTTCCGTACGAGGTCGCCCGTGCGCTCCGTGACGGGGGCGCGGCACCCAGCCCCGAGCTGGAACCAAGGCCGTTCACCGCCACCGCGCCGCTGCCGTCCGGCTGGGATGGCGAGGGTGGCACGGCCGCCGCGGCGGCCGCCTGGAGGGCCGAACTGGTACTGCGGGCGCTGGCCGCCCAGCCGGTCGCGGTCCGCAAGGCGGGCGGGATCGCCGTACGGGACACCCGGCGGTTGGCGAAGGCCGCCGGGGCCGATGAGGCCGACACCCGGCTGTGGCTGGACCTCGCGGTCAACGCCGGCCTGGCCGCGCCTCAGGACGACGAACCCGCCCCCGCTCCCCGCGGCCGCCGGAACTCCAACGGGCCCAAGCCCTCCGCCCGGCTGCTGCCGAGCGACCGCTACGACGCTTGGGTAGCCGCCCCCGCAGCGGGCAAGCTGCTGCCGCTGCTGGCCGCCTGGGCTGTGGTCCCCGCAGTGCTCAGCCACTGGCCGGACCCCGACGAGACCCCGGTCGCGCTCGTCAGCCCGCAGGACGAGGACGCCGTGGCCCTGCGCACCGGGGTCCTCCGAGCGCTCGCGGTCCTCCCCGACGGACAGGGGTTGACCGGCGACGCGCTCGGATTCACCGAACTCCTCTCCCTGGCCGCGTGGTTCCAGCCCGCCCTGCGCGGCCACCTGGCCGCAGACGGCACCGGGGAGCTGACCGGACTGGACGCAGTGCTCGACCGCCTGGCAGCCACCCTGACAGAGGCGGCCCATCTCGGCGTGGTCGCTCACGGCGCGCTCACCCCCGCCGGGCGGGCCCTGTGTCGACTGCTGGAGGTGGGAGCCGCCCATCACTACCCGGCCGTGCCCGGCGCGGGCACGGACCCGTCCGCCCGCGGCTCCGCGGGCCTGGGCGAGGACCTCTCCCTGCGCCCTGCCCTGGCACAGGCGGTGACCGCACTGCGCGAGGCCCTGTACGCGGCGCTCCCCGAGCCCAGCGAGACGGCCCGGTTCCAGAGCGACCTGACGGCCACCGTCACCGGTGCGCCCGCGCCCGCCCTCGCAGAGCTGCTCTCCGCTGTCGGCGACATCGAGTCCGAAGGGCACGCCGTGGTCTGGCGGATCACTGCGACCTCCGTACGCCGGGCCCTGGACGCCGGCTGGAGCGCAGACGAACTACTCGACCGCCTCACCACCGCGAGCGAGCGCGGCACCCCACTGCCACAGCCGCTCGCCTACACGATCAAGGACACCGCCCGCACCCACGGACAACTCAAGGTCGTCCGCTCCGCCTGCTGCATCCGCTCGGACGACCCCGCACTGATCGCCGAGGTGGCCCAGGCCCGAGGCCTGACCAAACTCCGCCTCCGCCGGATCGCCCCCACGGTCCTGATCTCCACCGCCCCGCCAGAGGAGACGCTGTCAGCCCTCCGCACGGCCGGCTACGCCCCCACCCAGGAAGCCGAAACGGGCACGACCGTCCTGGACCGCGCCCCCACCGACCGCGCCCCGAACCTCCTGCCGACCCTGGAACAGGCCCACCCCCGGTACGACGAACCGCGCCGCGGCGTCCCGGCGAGCGCCCGCACCCTGGCGGCCCGGCTCCTCAGCACACCTGGGTGACGAACGCCTGCCCAGCGCCGACCCCGAACCCCGAGGTCGCCGAGCGTGCGGGCAACAGCGTGGAGGTGCTGCTCAGTCGGTACGCGAAGTGCCTCGACGGCCGCCAGGAGGTGGCCAATAGGAGGATCGAAGACCTGCTGCGCGAGTACGAGTGATCGCGAGTGAGTGGAGATACGCTGCGAGGCCCCTGGACCTGTCCGGGGGCCTTCGCCGTTCCCGGGGCTGACCTGCGCGGATGGACCAAGATCCTGTCCACGGATAGTCCACGGGGGCTGACATACGGCTGCACAGGGCGGCAGTTGGCTGCACATACGCGAAGACCCCGTCCTCAGCATTCGCGCTGATGGCGGGGTCTTTGGGCACCTCGTACAAGGTGCCCCCGGCAGGATTCGAACCTGCGCACACGGCTCCGGAGGCCGTTGCTCTATCCCCTGAGCTACGGGGGCGTGTCGTTCGCGTTGCGGCGACGGGTTGAACACTACCAGCTTCCGTGGGGTGATCAGGAACCGATTTGGGCGGGAGGAGGAGGTCGGTCGCCCGGAGGGGGTGGAAGTGGCGAAAACCCGGACGCGGGGGCTTAGGGCGACCTACCCTCAAGTTGTGCCAGGCGCCTCGGGCCGGGTGCTTGTTGTCGACGACAACAAGGTCATCCGGCAGCTGATCAAGGTCAATCTCGAGCTGGAGGGCTTCGAGGTCGTGACCGCGAGCGATGGTGCCGAGTGTCTGGACATCGTTCACCGGGTGCAGCCCGATGCGATCACCCTTGATGTGGTCATGCCGCGGCTGGACGGGTTCGGGGCGGCCGCGCAGTTGCGGGCCGATCCGCGGACGCGGCACCTGCCCGTCGCCATCGTGAGTGCCTGCACCCAGCACGAGGTCGAGGCCGGGATCGCCGCCGGGGTCGACGCGTTCCTCGCGAAGCCCTTCGAGCCCGCCGAGCTGGTGCGCATCGTGCGCAGGCTCGTCGAGCGCAAGGACCGCCGCGAGCGGAAGGGCGCGTCGGCCGGCAGAGGGGCCTGAGGGTTCTTTTTCGCGTGGCCGGCCGGGGGCGGTTCAGGGGTGGTTCGGGGTTCTGTTCGGGGGTCGGGTCCCGGGGTCGTTCACATGGCTGTTCACATGGCGAAACCCGGTGCGGGCCGACGGGGCTTCTCCCCTAGGGTGGGTGACGTGATCCCCGCCGACCTCTCTCGTGCCGTCGTACACGCCGTACGCCGTGCCGTCGAGAGCGGTGAGCTGGGCGCCGCGTGCGTGCCCGAGCGGGTCGTCGTCGAGCGGACGCGGCCCGGCGGGGTGGGGGAGTACGCCACACCCGTCGCCTTCCACGTGGCCAAGGGGGCCGCCCGCGTCCCCCGCGACGTGGCGGACGTGCTGGCCCGGCTGCTCGCCGAGGAGCCCGGGATCGCGCGCGTCGACGTCACCGGAGCCGGGTTCCTGAACTTCACCCTCGCCGCCCGCTCCGAGGCCGCCCTCGTACGGGAGGTCCTGAGCGCCGGGATCCGGTACGGGTACGCGGACGGTGGCGGCGAGGCCGACCCCTTCCGCTGGGCTCCCCACGTCGGGCCGCGCGAGCGGGCCGTGCGCGAGGCCGTCGGGCGGATCATGAGGTCCCAGGGGCAGGAGCAGGACTTCGGGACCATCCCCCTGGCCCCCGTCGCGAGGCGTGACGGCGACGTGATCGCCGCCTACGGGCAGGACGCCGCCCGCTGGGCCATGCTCCGCGTCCCGGCCCGGGAGACCCCCGCCTTCGCGCCCGGCCTCCTCGTCCAGGACGAGTCCAACGAGCTCTTCCGGGTGCGGTACGCCCACGCCCGCGCCCGTGCCCTGAGCCGCAACGCCGCCCTGCTCGGGTTCCACGCCGGGGCGGGTGAGGACGCGGAGGGCCGTGAGCTGGTGCGGGTGATCGCCGAGTACCCGCTCGTCCTCGAAGCCGCCGCGCACCACCGGGCCCCCGAGCGGCTCGTCCGGCACCTCGTCACCGTCGCCGATGTGCTCCTCGACCACCAGCACCACGTCCTGCCCCGAGGGGACGAGAAACCCTCGGCCGCCCACCGCGCCCGGCTGGCCCTCGCCGAAGCCGCCGGCACGGTGCTGGCCGGCGGCCTGGCCCTGCTCGGCGTAGACGCCCCCGACTTCCTGTGACCCGCGAAGAGAGATTCCGATGAGCCGTTCCGCGCACCCCGCCGGGCCCCGCCACGCCGACGTCCTGCCCGAAGGCCACTACGCCCCGCCGCCGGCCGACCTGAACGTGCTGGACGAGAAGGTCTGGGCGCGCACCGTCACCCGCGACGACGACGGGGTGGTCCGCGTCGGCGGGATCGAAGTGACCCGGCTCGCCGAGGAGTTCGGGACCCCCGCCTACTTCCTCGACGAAGAGGACTTCCGCGCCCGCTGTCGCGCCTGGGCGCACGCCTTCGGCAAGGACGCGGACGTCTTCTACGCCGGCAAGGCGTTCCTCTCCAAGGCCGTCGTGAAGTGGCTGAAGGAAGAGGGGCTGAACCTGGACGTGTGTTCCGGCGGTGAACTGGCGACCGCCCTCGCCGCCGGGATGCCCGCCGAGCGGATCGCCTTCCACGGCAACAACAAGTCGGAGGGCGAGATCCGGCGGGCCGTCACCGCCGGCGTCGGCCGTATCGTCCTCGACTCCTTCCAGGAGATCGCCCGCGTCGCGCACATCGCCCGTGAGCTCGGCGTGCGCCAGCCCGTGCAGATCCGCGTGACCGTGGGCGTGGAAGCGCACACGCACGAGTTCATCGCGACCGCGCACGAGGACCAGAAGTTCGGCATCGCCGTCGCCGACGGCTCCGCCGCCGAGGCCGTGCGGCGGGCGCTCGGGCACGAGAGCCTCGACCTGCTCGGGGTCCACTCCCACATCGGCTCCCAGATCTTCGACATGGCCGGTTTCGAGGTGTCCGCCAAGCGGGTCATCCAGCTGCTGGCCGCCGTACGCGACGAGCACGGCGTCGAGCTGCCCGAGATCGACCTCGGCGGCGGCCTCGGCATCGCCTACACCTCCGCCGACGACCCGCGCGAGCCGCACGAGATCGCCAAGGCCCTCACCGAGATCGTGGCGCGGGAGTGCGAGAGCGCCGGGCTCAAGGCGCCCCGCATCTCCGTCGAGCCCGGCCGCGCGATCGTCGGCCCGACGGCGTTCACCCTGTACGAGGTGGGCACGATCAAGCCCCTCGAAGGCCTGCGCACCTACGTCTCCGTCGACGGCGGCATGTCCGACAACATCCGCACCGCCCTCTACGACGCCGAATACGGGGTCACCCTCGTCTCCCGCGTATCGGACGCCGAACCCATGCTGGTCCGCGTCGTCGGCAAGCACTGCGAGAGCGGCGACATCGTGGTGAAGGACGCGTTCCTGCCGGCCGACCTCGCGCCCGGGGACCTCCTCGCCGTGCCCGCCACCGGGGCGTACTGCCGCTCCATGGCCAGCAACTACAACCACGCCCTGCGCCCGCCCGTCGTCGCCGTGCGCGACGGCGGGGCGCGGGTGATCGTCCGGCGCGAGACGGAGGAAGATCTCCTGCGTCTCGACCTCGGATGATTCCCATATTTCTGGGGAAAGCCCCCGGACCCTCAAAATAGGTATCCCAAACCGGTGTCTCACTCAATGGACCGAGGATGGAAAGTCCTGTCCATTGAGTGAGACTGGTTCAGGACCCGCGCGCAATCCGCGCACGGGTTACGGATGGAAGATCGAAAGGCGTAGGTCGAATGATGCGTACGCGTCCGCTGAAGGTGGCGCTGCTGGGCTGTGGAGTGGTCGGCTCAGAGGTGGCGCGCATCATGACGACGCACGCCGACGATCTGACAGCCAGGATCGGCGCGCCCGTCGAACTCGCCGGCGTGGCTGTGCGCCGTCCCTCCAAGGTGCGCGAGGGCATCGACCCGGCGCTCGTCACCACCGACGCCACCGCCCTCCTCAAACGCGGTGACATCGACGTGGCCATCGAGGTCATCGGCGGCATCGAGCCCGCCCGCACGCTGATCACCACCGCCTTCGAGAACGGCATCTCCGTCGTCTCCGCGAACAAGGCGCTGCTCGCCCAGGACGGCGCTGCGCTGCACGGCGCGGCCGAGACGCACGGGCTCGACCTCTACTACGAGGCCGCCGTCGCCGGCGCCATCCCGCTGGTGCGCCCGATGCGCGAGTCCCTCGCGGGCGACAAGATCAACCGCGTGATGGGCATCGTCAACGGCACGACGAACTTCATCCTCGACAAGATGGACTCGACCGGCGCCGGCTACCAGGAGGCCCTCGACGAGGCCACCGCCCTCGGCTACGCCGAAGCCGACCCGACCGCCGACGTCGAGGGCTACGACGCGGCCGCCAAGGCCGCGATCCTGGCCGGCATCGCCTTCCACACCCGGGTCCGCCTGGACGACGTGTACCGCGAGGGCATGACCGAGGTCAGCGCCGCGGACTTCGCCTCCGCCAAGCGCATGGGCTGCACCATCAAGCTCCTCGCGATCCTGGAGCGCGCCGCGGACGGCGAGTCCGTCACCGCCCGCGTGCACCCGGCGATGATCCCGCTCAGCCACCCGCTCGCCTCCGTCCGCGAGGCGTACAACGCGGTCTTCGTCGAGGCGGAGGCCGCCGGGCGCCTCATGTTCTACGGGCCCGGCGCGGGTGGCGCTCCGACCGCGTCCGCGGTCCTCGGCGACCTCGTCGCGGTCTGCCGCAACAAGCTCGCCCAGGCAACGGGGCCCGGCGAGTCGGCGTACACCCAACTGCCGGTCAGCCCCATGGGGGATGTCGTCACCCGCTACCACATCAGCCTCGATGTGGCGGACAAGCCGGGCGTCCTCGCCCAGGTGGCGACCACCTTCGCGGAGCACGGTGTCTCCATCGACACGGTGCGGCAGCAGGGCAAGGACGGCGAGGCCTCCCTCGTCGTCGTCACTCACCGCGCACCCGACGCCGCCCTTTCGGGGACCGTCGAGGCGCTGCGGAAGCTGGACACCGTGCGCGGTGTCGCCAGCATCATGCGTGTTGAAGGGGAGTAAGGACCCATGAGCAGCAATCGCACCCACCAGTGGCGCGGCATCATCGAGGAGTACCGGGACCGCCTGCCGGTGACGGACACGACCCCGGTGGTCACGCTCCGCGAGGGCGGTACTCCCCTCGTCCCCGCCCAGGTGCTCTCCGAGCGCACGGGCTGTGAGGTGCACCTCAAGGTGGAGGGTGCCAACCCCACGGGGTCCTTCAAGGACCGCGGCATGACGATGGCCATCACCAAGGCCAAGGAGGACGGCGCCAAGGCCGTCATCTGCGCCTCCACGGGCAACACCTCCGCCTCCGCCGCCGCCTACGCGGTGCGCGCCGGCATGGTGTGCGCGGTGCTCGTGCCCCGCGGCAAGATCGCGCTCGGCAAGATGGGCCAGGCGCTGGTGCACGGCGCGAAGATCCTGCAGGTCGACGGCAACTTCGACGACTGCCTGGACCTGGCCCGCGCGCTGTCCGACAACTACCCGGTGGCGCTGGTCAATTCCGTCAACCCGGTCCGCATCGAGGGTCAGAAGACGGCCGCGTTCGAGATCGTGGACGCGCTCGGCGACGCCCCCGACATCCACGTCCTGCCGGTGGGCAACGCGGGCAACATCACCGCGTACTGGAAGGGCTTCAAGGAGTACAAGGCCGACGGCCTGGCCTCCCGTACGCCCCGCGTGTGGGGTTTCCAGGCCTCGGGCTCCGCGCCGATCGTGCGCGGCGAGGTCGTCAAGGAGCCGCACACCATCGCCACCGCGATCCGCATCGGCAACCCGGCCTCCTGGGACTACGCCCTGCAGGCCCGGGACGAGTCGGGCGGCTTCATCGACGAGGTGACGGACCGCCAGATCCTGGCCGCCTACCGCCTGTTGGCCGCGCAGGAGGGCGTCTTCGTCGAGCCCGCCTCGGCCGCGTCCGTGGCCGGTCTGCTGAAGGCCGCCGAGGCCGGTCTCGTCGACCCCGGCCAGAAGATCGTGTGCACCGTCACCGGCAACGGCCTGAAGGACCCCGACTGGGCGGTCGCCGGCGCTCCGCAGCCGGTCACCGTTCCGGTGGACGCCGAGGCCGCGGCCGCCCGTCTCGGCCTGATCTGACCCCGGCGCGGGGAGGCCGGGGCCCCCGGTCCCGGCCCGCCGCCCCGTTGCCGGATTCCGGAAGTCTCCGGAATCCGGCAACTCGGCCCGTACGACACCAAAGGTCAAGGCGGAACCGGGGAAGACCGCGACACGCATCGTGCGCCTCCTGTGCGCCCTATGTCGCGGGAGAACCTTCCTTCGATACGCTGTACTTACATCCGCCACCGCGCATATGACGCGGTGCTGCCCCAAGGGCCTTCGGGTGTCGTACGTTCTCCAGTACATTCGCAGCGAAGATCCCGCACCGACACCAGATCTCGCACAGTCACAAGGAGTGTCATCGACCGATGGCAGGTCCAGCGTTCCGCGCCGCCGCCGTACGGGTGCGCGTCCCCGCCAGCAGTGCCAACCTCGGCCCCGGCTTCGATGCCCTCGGCCTGGCCCTGGGGCTCTACGACGACGTGGTCGTCCGGGTCGCCGACTCCGGCCTGAACATCGACATCGCGGGCGAGGGTGCCGACACCCTCCCGAGGGACGAGAGCCACCTCCTCGTACGTTCCATGCGCACGGCCTTCGACCTGCTGGGCGGGCAGCCGCGCGGCCTGGAGGTCGTCTGCGCCAACCGCATCCCGCACGGCCGCGGGCTCGGCTCCTCGTCCGCCGCGATCTGCGCCGGCATCGTCGCCGCCCGCGCCGTGACCATAGGCGGCGAGGCCAGGCTCGACGACGCGGCGCTGCTGGAGCTCGCCACCGAGATCGAGGGCCACCCCGACAACGTCGCCGCCTGTCTGCTCGGCGGCTTCACCCTGGCGTGGATGGACGGGGGCGGTGCCAAGGCGATCCGGATGGACCCCGCCGGTTCCATCGTTCCGGTGGTCTTCGTGCCGTCCAAGCCGGTCCTGACCGAGACCGCGCGGGGACTGCTGCCGCGCACCGTGCCGCACGTGGACGCGGCCGTGAACGCGGGCCGTGCGGGCCTGCTCGTGGAGGCCATGACCAGGCGTCCCGAGTTCCTGCTGCCCGCCACCGAGGACCGGCTGCACCAGGACTACCGGTCCCCCGCGATGCCCGAGAGCGTGGCGCTCGTGGGCCGACTGCGGGCGGACGGCATCCCCGCGGTCATCTCCGGCGCGGGCCCCACGGTCCTCGCGCTGGTCGACAACGACGCGGCCGACAAGGTCGCGCAGCTCGCGGGCGAAGGGTGGGCGGCCAACCGGCTCGCACTCGACGCCGCGGGTGCGAGCGTCCTTCCGCTGGGTGCCCAGGGCGGGCAGTCCGTGTCGTGACGACACGGCCCGCCGGGGCGGGCGGCCGGGCAGGCCGCCCACCTGCGGAAGGGGCTATTGCCGGTGATTGAGAGGGGGAATAACTGTTGGATCCGGTAGTGTTAGTCTCAAGTGCGCATCCGAAGCCGCCATGGCTCGGTGCTCAGTGTCCCCATCCGGGACCACCTTTCTTCCGGGAGCCTCCCCGACTGCTTTGATCGCTGCCAGCAGTTTCGGGCACGCTCCGGAATCGGCGTGACATTCCCACGCTTCCAGCTCGGGGCTTCTCGCCGGAACCATCCACGCACGTTTCTCTCCGCCGTACATCGATCGGCGGACCACCGCCCCGGCTGCGGGCCATGACCCATCAGGTCATGCTCCGTCGTCGGACAGCACAACCGGTCGCCGAGCCAGACAGGCCGACGTCCGCTCCAGGGAAGGACCCTTCGTGAGCGACACCACCGATCTGATGGGCGCTGCCGACACCAACGTCGACACCAGTGCCCCCGCCGCGGGCGCCGCACCCAAGCGCCGCCGCTCCGGCACCGGCCTTGAGGGCATGGTCCTGGCCGAGCTGCAGCAGGTCGCGTCGGGCCTCGGGATCAGGGGCACCGCGCGGATGCGCAAGAGCCAGCTGATCGAGGTCATCAAGGAGGCGCAGGGCGGCAGCGCCCCCAAGGCCGCGGCTCCCGCCGCCGACGCCGCCGAGGCCAAGCCGAAGCGCCGCGCCACCAGCAAGGCCCGTACGGGCGAGGCCGCCGCCGCGGCGCCCGCCGCCGAGAAGCCCGCCGTCCAGGCGCAGATCGACATCCCGGGTCAGCCCGCGGGGGGCCCCTCCCGCGCGAGCGAAGCCGAGCGCGGGGGAGAGGAAGCCCCGGTCGGCGAGCGCCGCCGCCGTCGGGCGACCGCGCCCTCCGGCAGCCCGGAGTCCTCGGCACCCGCCGTCGTGGCGGTCGAGCAGAAGACCGAGGCCGCTCCGGCGGTCCAGGCCGAGCCCCAGGCCGAGGCGGCGACCACCGTCGCGGCCCAGGGCCAGGCGCAGGAGGCCGGCGAGGGCCGTACCCGCCGTGACCGCCGTGACCGCGGCGAGCGCGGTGACCGTGCCGAGCGCGGTGACCGTGCCGAGCGCGGCGAGCGGGGCGAGCGCCAGCAGAGCCGCCGCGAGCGCGGCGCCAAGGCCGACGACCAGGGCCAGGGCGGTCAGGGCCAGGGCGGCCAGAGCCAGGGCCAGGGCGGTCAGGGCCAGGGCCAGGGCGGCGGCCGGCAGGACCGCGCCGACCGTCAGCAGCAGGGCGGCCGGGGCCAGGGCCAGCAGGGTCGTCAGGACCGTCAGGACAACGGCCCGCAGGACGACTTCGACGGTGAGGACGGCCGCCGTGGCCGTCGCGGCCGCTACCGCGACCGCCGTGGCCGTCGCGGCCGCGACGAGTTCGCGCCGAACGAGCCGCAGGTCGCCGACGACGACGTGCTGATCCCCGTCGCGGGCATCCTCGACATCCTCGACAACTACGCGTTCATCCGGACCTCGGGCTACCTGCCCGGCCCGAACGACGTGTACGTCTCCCTCGCCCAGGTCCGCAAGGCGGGTCTGCGCAAGGGCGACCACACCACCGGTGCGGTCCGTCAGCCCAAGGACGGCGAGCGCCGCGAGAAGTTCAACGCGCTCGTGCGTCTGGACTCCGTCAACGGCATGGCGCCCGAATCCGGCCGAGGCCGCCCGGAGTTCCAGAAGCTGACCCCGCTCTACCCGCAGGACCGGCTCCGTCTGGAGACCGACCCGGGGGTGCTGACCACCCGCATCATCGACCTCGTGTCGCCGATCGGCAAGGGCCAGCGAGGCCTGATCGTGGCCCCGCCGAAGACCGGCAAGACCATGATCATGCAGGCGATCGCCAACGCGATCACCACCAACAACCCCGAGTGCCACCTGATGGTCGTCCTGGTCGACGAGCGTCCGGAAGAGGTCACCGACATGCAGCGGTCGGTCAAGGGCGAGGTCATCTCCTCGACCTTCGACCGCCCGGCCGAGGACCACACCACCGTCGCCGAGCTGGCCATCGAGCGCGCCAAGCGCCTCGTCGAGCTGGGTCACGACGTGGTCGTCCTGCTGGACTCCATCACCCGTCTGGGCCGCGCGTACAACCTCGCGGCGCCCGCCTCCGGCCGCATCCTGTCCGGTGGTGTCGACTCGACCGCGCTGTACCCGCCGAAGCGCTTCTTCGGCGCGGCGCGCAACATCGAGGACGGCGGTTCGCTGACCATCCTGGCCACCGCGCTCGTCGACACCGGCTCGCGCATGGACGAGGTGATCTTCGAGGAGTTCAAGGGCACCGGCAACATGGAGCTCAAGCTCGACCGCAAGCTCGCCGACAAGCGGATCTTCCCGGCCGTCGACGTCGACCCGTCGGGCACCCGCAAGGAGGAGATCCTCCTCAACAGCGAGGAGCTCGCCATCGTCTGGAAGCTGCGCCGGGTGCTGCACGCGCTCGACTCGCAGCAGGCGATCGAGCTGCTTCTCGACAAGATGAAGCAGACGAAGTCGAACGCCGAGTTCCTGATGCAGATCGCGAAGACGACCCCGGCCGGCAAGAACGACGACTGACCGGGTCCGCCTCACCGAAGCCGCCCCCGCCGCACCCGCGGCGGGGGCGGCTTCGTGTCGTCACGTCCCACGGTTTCCGCCTTCGGGGCCTGTGCGACCTTCGCCACATTCGTGCCCCGGAATGAACCCCTCCGCGGGCTCGTACGTTCTCGATCCGAACCCCGGGTGTCCGCCGCGTCACGCACCGTCGACCCCCGGCGGGGGGAGCCGCCCCCGGGGTTCCGTACGCCCCGCGCGCCGTGGAACCCTGGAACGCACTCGTCCGTCTGAGTGAGAGATACAGCGGGCAACGCACGCAGGACTGAGGAGAGCATGAGCGAGGAAAGCAAGGGCCGCGGCCGCCGCGCCGTCACCCGGCGCCGCCGGAAACCCCCGCAGCGCCGTCGCGCCCTCACCATCGCCGCGTGGACCGCAGCGGGTGTCGTCCTGCTCGGAGGTGGTGGCCTCGGCTGGTTCTACTTCAAGCTCAACGGCAACCTGAAGACCGTCGACATCGACCAGGCCCTCGGCAAGGACCGCCCGCCCAACGTCGACAACGGCTCCATGGACATCCTCGTCCTCGGCTCCGACTCCCGTGACGGGGCCAACAGCGAATACGGCGCTGACGACGGCGGCTCCGCCCGCTCGGACACCGCGATGATCGTCCACCTCTACGACGGCCACAAGCAGGCCAGCGTCGTGTCGATCCCGCGCGACACCATGCTCCCCAGACCCGCTTGCGGCGTCGGCAAGGGCAAGACCGACCCCGGCAGCAAGCGCGCGCAGTTCAACGAGGCCTTCACCATCGGCGGGGCCGCCTGCGCGGTCAAGACGGTCGAGACGATGTCGGGGATCCGCATGGACCACTACATCGAGGTCGACTTCACCGGCTTCAAGAAGATCATCGACAACCTCGGCGGGGTCGAGCTCACGACCACCAAGCCGATCAAGGACCACGGCAGTCACCTCGATCTGCCGGCCGGCTCCCACAAGCTCAACGGCGAGCAGTCCCTCGGCCTCGTCCGCACGCGCAAGAGCGTCGGCGACGGCGGTGACCTGGGCCGAATACAGCTTCAGCAGGCCTTCATCAAGGCGCTGATCAAGCAGGTCAAGGGCGTCGGCGTCTTCGACAGCCCGAAGAAGCTCTACGGCCTCGCCGACTCCGCGACGAAGGCGATCACCACCGACAAGGCACTCGGCGACGTGAAGTCCCTCGCGGGCTTCGCGCAGGGACTCCAGGGCATCGGCGCCGAGAACATGCACATGATCACCCTGCCGGTCGGGCAGGACCCGCTCGACAAGGACCGCGTGGTGGCCCTGCCCAAGGGCTCCAAGATGGTCTGGGACGCCCTGCTGGCCGACCAGCCCATCCCCGCCGCCGCCACCGAGAACTCCACCGGGGACAAGAGCGCGGCCGGCTCCATCGTCCGCTGACGGATCCCGCCGGACCCGGCCGGAATAGAAGCGCGGCCCTCCCCGTTGAGGGGAGCGTCCTCAGAATTTTGACAGGCGGCCCGGTCCTGGCAGACTGGTCTGTCGGCCCCGGTTCACGCAGTGCGCAATTCGGCTCCTGCGACCCGGCGCCCTCCCGAATCTAGGAGACACCTTGAAGCGCGAAGTTCACCCCGAGTACGTCGAGACCCAGGTCAGCTGCACCTGTGGCGCGTCGTTCACCACCCGTAGCACCCTGACCGAGGGCACCATCCGTGCCGAGGTCTGCTCCGAGTGCCACCCGTTCTACACGGGCAAGCAGAAGATCCTCGACACCGGTGGCCGTGTGGCCCGCTTCGAGGCCCGCTTCGGCAAGGGTGCGGCCAAGAAGTAGCGCGACCCAGGCGCCGGTCACCGGCCGCCCCCTGACTACGCGGGGGCGGCCGGACCGGCGCCTTTGTCGTCGTTCAGCCGAACCCGCCCATTTTTGACTTTCACCACAGGAGCACCCGATGTTCGAAGCGGTCGAGGAATTGGTCGGCGAACACGCCGATCTGGAGACGAAGCTCGCCGACCCTTCGGTCCACTCGGATCAGGCCAACGCGCGCAAGCTCAACAAGCGCTACGCGGAACTGACCCCGATCGTCGCGACCTTCCGTGCGTGGAAGCAGTCGGCCGAGGACATCGAGACGGCCAAGGAGCTGGCGGCCGACGATCCGGACTTCGCCGCCGAGGTCAAGGAACTGAGCGCCCAGCGCGAAGAGCTCACCGAGAAGCTCCGCCTGCTGCTCGTCCCGCGCGACCCCAGCGACGACAAGGACGTGCTCCTGGAGGTCAAGGCCGGCGCCGGCGGCGACGAGTCCGCCCTGTTCGCGGGCGACCTGCTGCGCATGTACCTGCGCTACGCCGAGCGCGTGGGCTGGAAGACCGAGATCATCGACGCCACCGAGTCCGAGCTCGGCGGCTACAAGGACGTCCAGGTCTCCGTCCGCACCAAGGGCGGCAACGGCGCGACCGAGCCCGGCCAGGGCGTCTGGGCCCGTCTGAAGTACGAGGGCGGCGTGCACCGCGTGCAGCGCGTTCCGGCCACCGAGTCGCAGGGCCGCATCCACACCTCCGCCGCCGGCGTGCTCGTCACCCCGGAGGCCGAGGAGGTCGAGGTCGAGATCAACATGAACGACCTGCGCATCGACGTGTACCGCTCCTCCGGCCCCGGCGGCCAGTCCGTCAACACCACCGACTCGGCCGTGCGCATCACGCACATCCCGACCGGTGTGGTCGCCTCCTGCCAGAACGAGAAGAGCCAGCTCCAGAACAAGGAGCAGGCCATGCGCATCCTGCGCTCGCGCCTGCTGGCCGCCGCCCAGGAGGCCGCCGAGCAGGAGGCCTCCGACGTGCGCCGCAGCCAGGTGCGCAGCGTGGACCGCTCGGAGAAGATCCGTACGTACAACTACCCGGAAAACCGGATCTCGGACCACCGGACCGGTTTCAAGGCGTACAACTTGGACCAGGTGCTCGACGGCGACCTCGACTCGGTCATCCAGGCCTGCGTCGACACGGACTCCGCGGCCAAGCTCGCCGCCGCGCACTGATCCGGCCCGACCCCGTCTGATCCCCGCACCACCCCCCGTACGACAGCAGCCCGGAGGACCAGCGTGAACTTGCTGCTTGCCGAGGTGGCCCAGGCCACCCAGCGGCTGGCCGCCGCCGGCGTGCCCTCTCCGCGTTTCGACGCGGAGGAGCTCGCGGCCTTCGTGCACGGCGTCAAGCGGGGGGAACTGCACCACGTCAAGGACGCGGACTTCGACGCCCGCTACTGGGAGGCCGTCGCCCGCCGCGAGGCCCGCGAGCCGCTCCAGCACATCACCGGCCGTGCCTTCTTCCGCTACCTGGAGCTCCAGGTCGGCCCCGGGGTGTTCGTGCCCCGGCCCGAGACCGAGTCGGTCGTGGACTGGGCCATACAGGCCGTCCGGGCGATGGACGTCGTCGAGCCGCTGATCGTGGACCTGTGCACCGGCTCCGGCGCCATCGCCCTCGCCATGGCCCAGGAGGTGCCGCGCTCGCGCGTGCACGCCGTGGAGCTGTCCGAGGACGCCCTGCGCTGGACCCGCAAGAACGCCGAGGGCTCCCGGGTCACCGTCCACCAGGGCGACGCGCTGAGCGCGCTGCCCGAGCTGGACGGCCAGGTCGACCTGGTGATCTCCAACCCGCCGTACATCCCGCTCACCGAGTGGGAGTACGTGGCTCCGGAGGCCCGCGACCACGACCCCGAGATGGCGCTGTTCTCCGGTGAGGACGGCCTCGACACCATCCGCGGGATCGAGCGCACCGCGCACCGGCTGCTGCGGCCCGGCGGCATCGTCGTCATCGAGCACGCCGACACCCAGGGCGGGCAGGTGCCGTGGATCTTCGCCGACGAGCGCGGCTGGGCGGACTCCGCCGACCACCCCGACCTGAACAACCGCCCGCGCTTCGCGACCGCCCGCAAGGCGATGCCGTGACCGGCGCGATCCCCCTTCCCGCCACCACCCCGCTGTACGAGGAGGCCCGCTGATGGCCCGGCGATACGACTGCAACGACGCGACGGACCGCAAGACCGGTCTGCGTGAAGCGGCATCCGCCGTACGCCGCGGCGAACTCGTCGTGCTGCCGACCGACACGCTCTACGGGATCGGCGCGGACGCCTTCAGCAAGGAGGCCGTCGGCGACCTGCTCGCCGCCAAGGGCCGGGGCCGCAACATGCCCACCCCCGTGCTCATCGGCTCCCCGAACACCCTGCACGGCCTCGTCACCGACTTCTCCGAGCAGGCCTGGGAGCTCGTCGACGCCTTCTGGCCGGGCGGGCTGACGCTCGTCGCCAAGCACCAGCCGTCGCTGGCCTGGGACCTGGGGGAGACCCGCGGGACCGTCGCCGTACGCATGCCCCTGCACCCCGTCGCGATCGAGCTGCTGACGGAGGTCGGCCCGATGGCGGTCTCGTCCGCCAACCTGTCCGGGCACCCGGCGCCCGAGGACTGCGACGCCGCCCGCGCCATGCTGGGCGACTCCGTCTCCGTGTACCTGGACGGCGGCCCGACGCCCAACACCCTCCCGTCGTCGATCGTCGACGTCACCGGGAAGGTTCCCGTCCTGCTGCGTGCCGGCGCGCTGACCGCCGAACAACTGCGGGAGGTCGTACCCGACCTCGAGGTGGCCCCGTGAGCCCTGAGGGGCGTGGCATAGCCAGGGGACACCTGCCGGCCGCGGCCGGGGGAGACTCCTTCCGCATACTCCACGTCAGCACCGG
The DNA here is from genome assembly GCF_055581065.1 of Streptomyces sp. NPDC031479. Classification (NCBI taxonomy): domain Bacteria; kingdom Bacillati; phylum Actinomycetota; class Actinomycetes; order Kitasatosporales; family Streptomycetaceae; genus Streptomyces; species Streptomyces sp. NPDC031479. Next base: position 139,976 of record NZ_JBVIKC010000003.1, on the reverse strand, counting down.
CAACGTGTGCCGCTCGCCCATCACCGAGCGGCTGACCCGGCACGCCCTGACGCACCGGCTGAGCGCCCTCGGTCTCGTGGCCGGCGACCTCATCGTCGAGAGCGCGGGCACCTGGGGCCACGAAGGGGCTCCCATGGAGGCGAACGCCGCCGCCGTCCTCGCGGACTTCGGCGCCGACGCCTCCGGCTTCACCGGGCGCGAGCTGCTGGACGAGCACGTCATACGCGCCGACCTGGTGCTGACGGCCACGCGGGACCACCGGGCGCAGGTCATCTCGATGGGCCATTCGGCGGGGCTGCGGACCTTCACGCTGAAGGAGTTCACCCGGCTCGTGCGGGCGATAGACCCGGCGACGCTGCCGCCGCTCGACGACGGCATGGCCGAGCGCGCCCGTGCGCTGGTGCGGGCCGCCGCCGCGCTGCGGGGCTGGCTGCTGGCGCCTTCCGCCGACGCGGACGAGGTGTACGACCCGTACGGGGCGCCGATCACCTTCTTCCGCTCGATCGGCGACGAGATCAACCAGGCCCTGGACCCCGTGGTCACGGCGCTGACGGGCGTCACCGCCCCGCGCTGACCGGGCGAGGAGGGCCGCGACCGGGCCCTGGACCCCGTGGTCACGGCCCTGACGGCCGCCCCCGCCCCCACACCGGCCCCCCGGCCGACGGGCCACGCCGACGGCCGTGGCGCGGGCGGGCACGCGGAGGGGGCCGGGGCTATCGTGGCTGGTACCTGACGGGTCGCCCCTGGAGCCGCGCCATGAGCGTCATCACCCCGGCCACGGACCTGCTGCGGCAGCAGGATCCGCAGATGGCCGATGTCCTCGCGGGGGAGCGGCAGCGCCAGGCCGAGACCCTGCAGCTCAGCGCCGCCGAGAACTTCACCTCGCCCGCCGTGCTCGCCGCCCTCGGCTCCGCCCTCGCCAACAAGTACGCCGAGGGGTACCCGGGCGCCCGCCACCACGGTGGCTGCGAGTACGCCGACCTCGCCGAGCGGGTGGCCGTGGAACGGGCCAAGGCGCTGTTCGGGGTCGAGCACGCGAACGTACAGCCGCATTCCGGCTCCTCGGCCGTCCTCGCCGCGTACGCCGCCCTGCTGCGCCCGGGCGACACGGTCCTGGCGATGGGGCTCGCGTACGGCGGGCACCTCACGCACGGCTCGCCCGCGAACTTCTCCGGCCGCTGGTTCGACTTCGTCGGGTACGGGGTCGACGCCGCGACCGGGCTCATCGACTACGCGCAGGTGCAGGAGCTCGCCCGTACGCACCGGCCGAAAGCCATCGTGTGCGGGTCGATCTCCTACCCCCGCCATCCCGAGTACTCGGCGTTCCGGGAGATCGCCGACGAGGTGGGGGCCTACCTCATCGCCGACGCCGCGCACCCGATCGGGCTGGTCGCGGGCGGGGCCGCGCCGAGCCCCGTCCCGTACGCGGACCTGGTGTGCGCGACCACGCACAAGGTGCTGCGCGGCCCGCGGGGCGGGATGGTCCTGTGCGGAGCGGAGTTCGCGGAGCGCGTCGACCGGGCGGTGTTCCCCTTCACCCAGGGCGGCGCGCAGATGCACACCATCGCGGCGAAGGCGGTGGCCTTCGGGGAGGCGGCCGGACCGGCCTACACGCAGTACGCGCACCGGGTCGTGGCCAATGCCCGCGCCCTGGCCCGGGCCCTGGAGGACCGTGGCTTCACCCTCACCACCGGCGGCACGGACACCCACCTGATCAGCGCCGATCCGGCGCGGCTCGGGATCGACGGGCCGACGGCCCGCGGCCGGCTCGCGGCCGCCGGGATCGTCCTGGACACCTGTGCGCTGCCGTACGGGGACCAGCGCGGGATCCGTCTCGGCACGGCCGCGGTGACCACGCAGGGGATGGGGGAGCCGGAGATGGTCCGGATCGCCGGGCTGTTCACGGCCGCGCTGCGCGGTGGGGCGGCCGCGCAGACCCGCAAGGAGGTCGCCGAGCTGACCGGTGGATTTCCCCCGTACGGGGTTTAAAGGGGCATGCGGTGCGTACCGCAACCAGGAAGGGGTACCCGCGCGTCCTCTTGACCGGAGACATCGCGGCTAATGTGTGGGGCTGAGATGGCCGGCGATACATCTGGGGCAGCCAGTGCGTGAATATCTGCTGACGCTTTGCGTCACGGTCGCGGTGACCTACCTGCTGACCGGGCCCGTGCGGAAGTTCGCGATCGCGGTCGGGGCGATGCCGGAGATCCGCGCCCGCGACGTGCACCGGGAGCCGACGCCACGGCTGGGCGGCATCGCGATGTTCGGCGGTCTGTGCGCGGGCCTGCTGGTCGCCGACCACCTGCGCAACCTCAACGGGGTCTTCGAGCTGTCGAACGAGCCGCGCGCGCTGCTCTCCGGGGCGGCGCTGATCTGGCTCGTCGGCGTACTGGACGACAAGTTCGAGCTCGACGCCCTGATCAAGCTGGGCGCGCAGATGATCGCGGCCGGCGTGATGGTGATGCAGGGCCTGACCATCCTGTTCCTTCCCGTCCCGGGCATCGGGACGGTCGCCCTCACCCAGTGGCAGGGCAACCTGCTGACCGTCGCGCTCGTCGTGATCACGATCAACGCCGTGAACTTCGTGGACGGCCTCGACGGCCTCGCGGCCGGCATGGTCTGCATCGCGTCCGCGGCGTTCTTCCTCTACGGCTACCGGATCTGGTTCGGCTACGGCATCGAGGCGGCCGCCCCGGCGACGCTCTTCGCCGCGATCCTGATGGGCATGTGCCTGGGCTTCCTGCCGCACAACATGCATCCCGCGCGCATCTTCATGGGCGACTCCGGCTCGATGCTCATCGGCCTCGTGCTGGCCGCCTCGACCATTTCCATTACCGGTCAGGTGGACCCCGACACGATGGCGCTCTTCGCCGGTGGTGAGCGCAACGCGACGCACGCGATGCTGCCCGCCTTCATTCCGCTGGTGCTGCCGCTGAGCATCGTCGCGATTCCCATCGCGGACCTCGTCCTGGCGATCGTGCGGCGCACCTGGAAGGGGCAGTCGCCCTTCGCCGCGGACCGCGGGCACCTGCACCACCGGCTGCTGGAACTCGGACATTCCCACAGCCGTGCCGTACTCATCATGTATTTCTGGTCGGGCCTGATCGCATTCGGTGCGGTGGCCTATTCGGTGCATTCCACCTCGATGTGGATCGTGCTCGCCATCGCCGCGCTGAGCGGGCTGGGTCTCGTCCTGCTCCTGCTGCCGCGGTTCACCCCGCGGGCGCCGCGCTGGGCCGAGGCGCTGGTGCCGCCGCGCTACCGGCACGCGGAGCGGGCGGCGGAGGCGGCCGTACGGGAGGACGCGGGGACGGAGCCGGAGCCGGCGCGGCCGATCGCGGCCGGAGTCTCGGGCGTCAACGGCGCTACCGCCATTGGCCCCCGTTCGCGCTTCCCCGACCGGCGGAAGGCCGGCTCCGCGCGCTGACGGGCGGGGTGCATGTCCGACATGAACGCCCTTTACCAGACAACCCGCTAAGGTGTCGTGCACACACGCGCAGGGTCACTCTCATGTGTGACAGTCAGCACACCGGACAGGTAAAGCTCTCATCAAATAGTTTGTGATACCGTTCACTAAACCCGGCGACAGAGCCGAAGGACCGTAGTGCGACGGTCCATTGGCCCGAGGCTCTCACTCGGACCGGGCTTACGCTCGTCCCGTACGAGTCCCGTGCCCCCACCACCACGCGGAGCAAACCGCCATGCGGTCAGATGACGTCCGATCCCTCCTGCAAACCGCCGTACCCACAGCTGTAGCCGGTGCTGTAGCCGCCGTGATCAGCGCGTTGGTCGTGGGCGGCAAGGGGGCCGTCGGGGCCATCGTGGCGACCGTGGTCGTGATTCTGTTCATGGGCATCGGATTCGTGGTTCTGCAGCGCACCGCGAAATCACTTCCGCACCTGTTCCAGGCCATGGGTCTCATGCTCTACGCGACCCAGATCCTGTTGCTCTTCGTCTTTCTCGCCGTGTTCAAGAACACGACGTTGTTCAACCCCCGGGCGTTCGCGATCACGCTTGTGGCCACCACCCTCGTGTGGATCGGCGCACAGACGCGCGCTCACATGAAAGCCAAGATCCTCTACGTCGAGCCCGACTCGACGAAGACCGAAAAGCCCGAAAATCCGGGGTCGAAGTCGTGAGGGGTAGGGCCGGGATAAGGGCGCGTTCGAGATCCTGCTATCGTCCGGTTCCAACTGCGGCACTGCGGGCGCGGGCATCTGAGCTGACGCCTGTTCCATCGCGAGGCTCGATGCCTGACTGCCGCCCCCACATCCGTTACACCAGTCCAGTGCCGAACCGCGGCTGTGCGCCGCGCCGACACAACGAGGTTGCCGTACCTATGCGCCACGCTGAAGGAGCCCGCGGTGAGTGCTGACCCGACTCAGGTGCTCGCCTTCGAGACCGACTGTCACATCTTCGACGGATGTGGCTTCCCCGGCCCGGGCCTGCACTCGTTCCTCTTCGAGCCGCTGTGGGGCGAAGCTGGCCTGACCAGCGCTTACTTCAACAAGCCGATGCTGCTCGCCCTGCTGGGCTCGATCATCATCGTGGGCTTCTTCTGGGCCGCCTTCGGCAAGCCGAAGATGGTCCCCGGCAAGCTTCAGATGGTCGCCGAGGCCGGCTACGACTTCGTGCGCCGCGGCATCGTCTACGAGACGCTGGGCAAGAAGGAGGGCGAGAAGTACGTCCCCCTGATGGTCTCGCTGTTCTTCTTCGTCTGGATCCTGAACGTCTGGTCGATCGTCCCCGTGGCCCAGTTCCCGGTGACCTCGATCATCGCGTACCCGGCGATCCTGGCCCTGTTGGTCTACTGCGTGTGGATGTCGGTCACCTTCAAGCGCCACGGCTTCGTCGGCGGCCTGAAGAACCTGACGGGCTACGACAAGAGCCTGGGCGGCGTCCTGCCGCTCATCATGGTCATCGAGTTCTTCTCGAACGTCCTGGTGCGCCCGTTCACCCACGCGGTCCGACTGTTCGCGAACATGTTCGCCGGTCACACCCTGCTGCTGCTCTTCACGATCGCCAGCTGGTACCTGCTGAACGGCATCGGCATCGCCTACGCGGGTGTCTCGTTCGTGATGGTCATCGTGATGACCGCCTTCGAGCTCTTCATCCAGGCCGTCCAGGCGTACGTCTTCGTCCTCCTGGCCTGCAGCTTCATCCAGGGCGCGCTCGCCGAGCACCACTGAGCCAGGCCCGCCCCCGCTCAGCCCCCATTCGTCCGGTGGCCAACCCCCACCGGTCCGTGAAAGAGAAGGAAGAACTGGCATGTCCCAGACCCTTGCCGCCGTCACCGGCTCCCTCAGCTCCGTTGGTTACGGTCTCGCGGCCATCGGCCCCGGCGTCGGCGTCGGCATCATCTTCGGTAACGGCACCCAGGCCCTCGCCCGTCAGCCCGAGGCTGCCGGCCTGATCCGCGCCAACCAGATCCTCGGCTTCGCCTTCTGTGAGGCGCTCGCCCTGATCGGTCTGGTCATGCCGTTCGTCTACCCGACCTCCTGATCCTCGGTCTCGACGAACAGTCCATTAGACGAAAGGCACTGATGTGAACCTCCTGGTTCTCGCGGCCGAGACGGAAAATCCGCTCTACCCGCCGATCCCCGAGCTCGTCATCGGTCTGATCGCCTTCGTCATCGTCTTCGGCTTCCTCGCGAAGAAGCTCCTCCCGAACATCAACAAGGTTCTGGACGAGCGCCGCGAGGCCATCGAGGGCGGTATCGAGAAGGCGGAAGCCGCTCAGACCGAGGCCCAGAGCGTGCTGGAGCAGTACAAGGCCCAGCTCGCCGAAGCCCGGCACGAGGCCGCGCGCCTGCGCCAGGACGCGCTGGAGCAGGGCACTGCGCTCAAGGAAGAACTGCGCGCAGAGGGCCAGCGGCAGCGTGAGGAGATCATCGCTGCCGGCCACGCTCAGATCGCCGCGGACCGCAAGGCCGCGTCTCAGGCGCTGCGTCAGGACGTGGGCAAGCTCGCCACCGACCTGGCCGGAAAGCTCGTCGGCGAGTCCCTTGAGGACCACGCCCGGCAGAGCCGCACGATCGACCGCTTCCTCAGCGAGCTTGAGGAGAAGGCCGAGGCGGCCCGATGAACGGAGCGAGCCGCGAGGCGCTGGCCTCCGCGCGCGAGCGTCTCGACGCGCTGACGGACAACACGTCCGTCGACGCGGCGAAGCTCGCCGGTGAGCTGGCAGCCGTCACCGCGCTGCTCGACCGTGAGGTCTCGCTGCGTCGGGTCATCACGGACCCGGCGCAGTCCGGCGAAGCCAAGGCCGAGCTGGTCGGCCGGCTGCTGTCCGGCCAGGTGGGCGGGGAGACCCTCGACCTGGTGTCCGGCATGGCACGGTCCCGCTGGTCGCAGTCCCGCGACCTGGTGGACGCGCTGGAGGAGCTGGCGGCCACCGCCGACCTCACCGCGGCCCAGCAGAGCGGCGCGCTCGACAACGTCGAGGACGAGGTTTTCCGGTTCGGCCGGATCGTCGTCTCGAACACCGAGCTGCGCTCCGCGCTGACCGACCGCGCGGCCACCGTCTCCGCCAAGAGCGAGCTGCTGCGCAGCCTGCTCGGCGGAAAGGCGAACCCGGTCACCGAGCGCCTGGTCACCCGTCTTGTCACGCACCCGCGTGGACGTAGCCTGGAAGCGGGACTGGAGTCCCTTTCCAAGCTCGCCGCCGAGCGCCGGGATCGCATGGTCGCCACCGTGACCAGCGCGGTTCCGCTCAGCGACGTGCAGAAGCAGCGTCTCGGTGCGGTGCTGGCCAAGCTGTACGGCCGCCAGATGCACCTGAACCTCGACGTGGACCCCGAGGTCCTCGGCGGGATCTCGGTGCGAGTCGGCGACGAGGTCATCGACGGCACCATCGCGGACCGCCTCTCCGAGGCGACCCGCCGCATGGCCGGCTGACCAGCCACCAATAGAACAACGCATTCCTAGCGGCCCGGTTGGGCCGTGCAGAACTTGCAGAAGATTCCTGGGGGTCACCCCCAGACCCCTAAGAAGCTTCAGGCCCAACAAGGAGAGCAGGGAACCCAGATGGCGGAGCTCACGATCCGGCCGGAGGAGATCCGGGACGCACTGGAGAACTTTGTCCAGTCGTACCAGCCGGACGCGGCCTCGCGCGAGGAGGTCGGAACGGTCAGCGTTGCCGGCGACGGCATCGCGAAGGTGGAGGGCCTGCCCTCCGCCATGGCGAACGAGCTGCTGAAGTTCGAGGACGGCACCCTCGGTCTCGCCCTCAACCTCGAGGAGCGCGAGATCGGTGCGGTCGTCCTCGGCGAGTTCAGCGGTATCGAGGAGGGCCAGCCGGTGCAGCGCACCGGTGAGGTGCTCTCCGTCGGCGTCGGCGAGGGCTACCTCGGCCGCGTCGTCGACCCGCTCGGCAACCCGATCGACGGCCTCGGCGAGATCGCGACCGAAGGCCGTCGCGCCCTGGAGCTGCAGGCTCCGGGCGTCATGGTCCGCAAGTCGGTCCACGAGCCCATGCAGACCGGCTACAAGGCCATCGACGCCATGGTGCCCGTCGGCCGCGGCCAGCGTCAGCTGATCATTGGTGACCGTCAGACGGGTAAGACCGCTCTGGCCGTCGACACGATCATCAACCAGCGCGACAACTGGCGCTCGGGCGACGTGAACAAGCAGGTCCGCTGCATCTACGTCGCCATCGGCCAGAAGGGCTCGACCATCGCGTCCGTTCGCGGCGCCCTGGAAGACGCCGGCGCGCTGGAGTACACGACGATCGTCGCCGCCCCGGCGTCCGACCCGGCCGGCTTCAAGTACCTGGCGCCGTACACCGGCTCCGCCATCGGCCAGCACTGGATGTACGCCGGCAAGCACGTCCTGATCATCTTCGACGACCTGTCGAAGCAGGCCGACGCCTACCGCGCCGTGTCGCTGCTGCTGCGCCGCCCGCCGGGCCGCGAGGCCTACCCGGGTGACGTCTTCTACCTGCACTCCCGTCTGCTGGAGCGCTGCGCGAAGCTGTCCGACGACATGGGTGCCGGTTCGATGACCGGTCTGCCGATCGTCGAGACCAAGGCGAACGACGTGTCGGCGTTCATCCCGACCAACGTCATCTCCATCACCGACGGCCAGTGCTTCCTGGAGTCCGACCTGTTCAACGCGGGCCAGCGCCCGGCGCTGAACGTCGGTATCTCGGTCTCCCGCGTCGGTGGCTCCGCCCAGCACAAGGCGATGAAGCAGGTTTCCGGCCGTCTGCGCCTGGACCTGGCCCAGTACCGCGAGCTGGAGGCGTTCGCCGCCTTCGGTTCCGACCTGGACGCCGCGTCGAAGGCCTCGCTGGAGCGCGGCAAGCGTCTGGTCGAGCTGCTGAAGCAGGGCCAGTACCAGCCGATGCCCGTCGAGGAGCAGGTCGTCTCCGTCTGGGCCGGCACCACCGGCAAGATGGACGACGTCCCGGTCAACGACATCCGTCGCTTCGAGTCGGAGCTGCTGGAGCACCTGCGCCGCGAGCGCAAGGACCTCCTGACCTCCATCGCGGACGGCGGCAAGATGTCGGACGACACCCTGTCCTCCATCGCGGACGCCATCGCCGGCTTCAAGCGCCAGTTCGAGACCTCGGACGGCAAGCTCCTGGGCGAGGACGCACCGGCCGTCAACGTCTCCAAGTGACGACGGAAGGGACCTGACTCATGGGAGCGCAGCTCCGGGTCTACAAGCGTCGCATCCGTGCCATCACGGCGACCAAGAAGATCACCAAGGCGATGGAGATGATCGCCGCCTCGCGCATCGTCAAGGCGCAGCGCAAGGTGGCGGCGTCGATGCCGTACGCGACCGAGCTCACCCGTGCGGTGACCGCGGTGGCGACCGGTTCGAACACCAAGCACGCCCTGACGACCGAGGTCGAGCAGCCGACCCGTGCCGCGATCGTGCTCATCACGAGCGACCGCGGTCTGGCCGGCGGCTACTCCTCCAACGCCATCAAGCAGGCGGAGCGGCTCACCGAGCGGCTGCGCGGCGAGGGCAAGGAGGTCGACACCTACATCGTCGGCCGTAAGGGTCTGGCCTACTTCGGCTTCCGCGAGCGCAAGGTCGCGGACTCGTGGACCGGCTTCACCGACAGCCCGGCCTATGCCGACGCCAAGCGCGTCGCCGGGCCGCTGATCGAAGCCATCCAGACGGAGACGGCCGAGGGTGGCGTCGACGAGCTGCACATCGTCTACACGGAATTCGTGTCGATGATGACGCAGAACCCGGTCGACGGCCGGATGCTGCCGCTCAGCCTCGACGAGGCTCAGGAGGAGGACGGCGCGAAGGGCGAGATCCTTCCGCTGTTCGAGTTCGAGCCGTCGGCGGAGGACGTCCTCGACGCCCTTCTGCCGCGCTACGTCGAAAGCCGTATCTACAACGCACTGCTGCAGTCGGCCGCTTCCGAGCACGCCGCCCGCCGCCGCGCGATGAAGGCGGCGACCGATAACGCCGGAGACCTCATCAAGAGCCTCTCCCGGCTTGCCAACGCGGCCCGCCAGGCCGAAATCACCCAGGAAATCAGCGAGATCGTCGGTGGCGCGAGCGCCATGGCTGACGCGACCGCGGGGAGTGACAAGTAATGACGACCACTGTTGAGACGGCCGCCGCCACGGGCCGCGTCGCCCGGGTCATCGGCCCGGTCGTCGACGTGGAGTTCCCCGTCGACGCCATGCCCGACATCTACAACGCCCTCAAGGTCCAGGTCAGCGACCCGGCCGAGGACGGCGCGCTGAAGACCCTGACCCTTGAGGTCGCGCAGCACCTGGGTGACGGCCTCGTCCGCACCATCTCGATGCAGCCGACCGACGGTCTGGTCCGCCAGGCCCCGGTGACCGACACGGGCGAGGGCATCACCGTCCCCGTCGGTGACTTCACCAAGGGCAAGGTCTTCAACACCCTGGGCGAGGTGCTGAACTACCCCGAGGCGAACGCCGAGGTCACCGAGCGCTGGCCCATCCACCGCAAGGCGCCCCGCTTCGACGAGCTTGAGTCGAAGACCGAGATGTTCGAGACCGGCGTCAAGGTCATCGACCTTCTCACCCCGTACGTCAAGGGTGGAAAGATCGGTCTGTTCGGTGGTGCCGGTGTCGGCAAGACCGTTCTGATCCAGGAAATGATCTACCGCGTCGCCAACAACCACGACGGTGTGTCGGTCTTCGCGGGCGTCGGTGAGCGTACCCGTGAGGGCAACGACCTCATCGAGGAAATGGCCGACTCCGGCGTCATCGACAAGACGGCGCTCGTCTTCGGCCAGATGGACGAGCCCCCGGGCACCCGTCTGCGCGTCGCCCTGGCCGGTCTGACCATGGCGGAGTACTTCCGCGATGTGCAGAAGCAGGACGTGCTCTTCTTCATCGACAACATCTTCCGTTACACCCAGGCCGGTTCGGAGGTGTCGACCCTTCTGGGCCGCATGCCGTCCGCCGTGGGTTACCAGCCGAACCTGGCTGACGAGATGGGTCTGCTGCAGGAGCGCATCACCTCGACCCGCGGTCACTCGATCACCTCGATGCAGGCGATCTACGTCCCCGCGGACGACCTGACCGACCCGGCGCCGGCCACCACCTTCGCCCACCTCGACGCGACGACGGTTCTCTCCCGTCCGATCTCCGAGAAGGGCATCTACCCGGCCGTGGACCCGCTGGACTCGACGTCCCGCATCCTCGACCCGCGGTACATCGCGGCGGACCACTACGCCACGGCGATGCGCGTCAAGGGGATCCTGCAGAAGTACAAGGACCTCCAGGACATCATCGCGATCCTCGGTATCGACGAGCTGGGCGAGGAGGACAAGCTCGTTGTCCACCGTGCCCGTCGTGTCGAGCGCTTCCTGTCGCAGAACACCCACGTCGCCAAGCAGTTCACCGGCGTGGACGGTTCGGACGTTCCGCTCGACGAGTCGATCACCGCGTTCAACGCGATCTGCGACGGTGACTACGACCACTTCCCCGAGCAGGCGTTCTTCCTGTGCGGTGGCATCGAGGACCTGAAGGCCAACGCCAAGGAGCTGGGCGTCTCCTAGTCGGCCGCGTTCCTCGGAACGCAGTCTTCGAAGAACGAAAAGGAGAGGGGCGGGGTACGTCCCGTCCCTCTCCCCACGCCCATTAGAATTTGACCCAACACCCGGCTGACCCGCCGGGTGGTGACCCGAGGAGCCACCTTGGCTGCTGAGCTGCACGTCGAGCTGGTCGCGGCGGACCGCAATGTCTGGTCCGGCGAGGCCACCCTTGTTGTCGCCCGCACCACGTCCGGCGACATCGGCGTCATGCCCGGTCACCAGCCGCTTCTCGGTGTGCTGGAATCGGGCCCGGTGACCATCCGTACCAGCGAGGGCAACACCGTTGTCGCCGCGGTGCACGGCGGATTCATCTCGTTCGCGGACAACAAGCTGTCCCTGCTGGCCGAGATCGCCGAGCTCGCGGACGAGATCGACGTCCAGCGGGCGGAGCGGGCACTGGAGCGCGCGAAGTCGGAGGCCGACGCGGCCGCCGAACGTCGCGCCGATGTCCGGCTGCGCGCGGTGACGGGGCACTGAGCTCCGTACCGAAGAGTTTGTGACCTCAGCCGCGGTCCGTGCTGGAATTTTCCAGACCGGGTCGCGGCTGAGGCGATGCGGATCCGTTTTGTGTTTTGCGGGATTTCGATGAGCGAGGAGGTCGGTGAAGATGCTCCTCGCTCTGCTTGTGAGCGGCCTGGTCGTAGCCCTGGTGGTGATCGGGCTGTTTGTCTTCGGCCTGCGCCGCAGACTCATCCAGCGTTCCGGCGGCACCTTCGACTGCAGCCTGCGCTGGGGCATGGCCGAGGAGCCCGACGTCTCCGGCAAGGGCTGGGTCTACGGTGTCGCCCGCTACAGCGGTGACCGGATCGAGTGGTTCCGGGTGTTCTCGTACTCCCCGCGTCCGCGCCGGCTGCTGGAGCGTTCCTCGATCGAGGTGCTCGCCCGCCGGGCGCCCGAGGGCGAGGAGGAGCTGGCGCTGCTGTCCGACGCGATCGTGCTCGGCTGTTCCCACCGGGGGACGCGCCTGGAGCTGGCGATGAGCGAGGACGCGCTGACCGGGTTCCTGGCCTGGCTGGAGGCGGCGCCTCCCGGCCAGAGGGTGAACGTCGCGTAGGACACGCGGAAGAAGCCGGGGGGACGGGGGCGGACCCGTCCCCCCGGCTTCGTCGTGTCCCGGGGGCCGCGGCTACTTCAGGCCGGTGTGGACGGCGCTGGCGAGCTCGCCGTTCGCGGTGTCGCCGCTGAACTCCCAGAAGAAGGCGCCCTTGAGGCCCTGCTGCTTGGCCCAGGACATCTTCCCGGCGATGGTGGCGGGGGTGTCGTAGCTCCACCAGTTGCTTCCGCACTTGGCGTAGGCGGTGCCGGCGACGGCGCCGGTGGCGGGGCAGCTGCTCTTGAGGACCTTGTAGTCCTCGATGCCCTGCTCGTAGGTGCCGGGCGCGGGTCCGGTGGCGGTGCCGCCGGGGGCGTCCTGGGTGACGCCGGTCCAGCCGCGGCCGTAGAAGCCGATGCCCAGGTTGAGCTTGGTGCCGGGGACGCCCTTGCCCTTGAGCTTGGTGATGGCGGCCTCGGAGTTGAAGCCGGCGATCGGGATGCCGGCGTAGGAGGTCAGCGGGGAGTGCGGGGCGGTCGGGCCCTTGGCGTCCCAGGCCCCGAAGAAGTCGTACGTCATGACGTTGTAGAAGTCGACGTACGGGGCGGCGCCGCCGTAGTCGGCGAGGTCGAGCTTGCCGCCGTTGGAGCCGTCGGCGGAGATCGCGGCGGTGACCAGGCCGGACCCGCCGAACCTGGCGCGCAGGGCCGACATCAGGTTCTTGAAGGAGGCGGCGCCGCTGGTGTCGCAGGACAGCCCGCAGGCGTTCGGGTACTCCCAGTCGATGTCGATCCCGTCGAAGACGTCCGCCCAGCGGGGGTCCTCGACCAGGTCGTGGCAGGACTGGGCGAAGGCGGCCGGGTTCTGGGCGGCCTGGCCGAAGCCGCCGGACCAGGTCCAGCCGCCGAAGGAGTAGATGACCTTGATGTTCGGGTACTTGGCCTTCAGCTTGCGCAGCTGGTTGAAGTTGCCGCGCAGGGGCTGGTCCCAGGTGTCGGCGACGCCGTCGACGCTCTGGTCGGCGGTGTAGGCCTTGTCGTAGTCGGCGTAGGAGTCACCGATGGTGCACTTGCCGTTCTGGACGTTGCCGAAGGCGTAGTTGATGTGGGTGATCTTGGCCGCCGTGCCGGAGGTGACCAGGTTCTTCACGTGGTAGTTGCGCTGGTAGACGCCCCAGTCGGTGAAGTAGCCGAGCTTCACCCTGGCGCCCGGGTCGGGGTCGGGGCCCGGGTCCGTGCCGCCGCCGCCCGGGGTGGTGACGGAGAGGGCGCCGGAGGAGGGGCCGGTCTGGTCGGCGGTGTCACGGGCGGTGACCGTGTAGCTGTACGTGGTGCCCTTGGTCAGGCCGCTGTCGGCGAAGGTGGTTCCGGTGACGGTGGTGAGCTTGGTGCCGCCCCGGTAGACGTCGTAGTTCTTGACGCCCTTGTCGTCGGTGGCGGCCGGCCAGGACAGGGTCAGCGCGGTCTCGGTGACTCCCGTGGCGACGGGGGTGCCGGGGGCCGAGGGCGGGGTGTCGGTGGGGGTGGTGCCGCCCTCGCAGGAGCCGCCGTTGACCTTGCAGCCGGAGGGGGCTCCGGGGCCCGCCCCGTTGAAGCCGAAGCTGGCGGTGGCGCCGGGGGCGAGGGTGCCGTTCCAGCCGACGTTCCTGGCCGTCCAGTGGGTGCCGGAGCCGGTGACGGTGGCGTCCCAGGCGGAGGTGACCGAGGTGCCGGCGGGGTAGTCCCACTCCACGGTCCAGCTGCTGAGCGTGGTGGTGCCGGTGTTCTTCACCGTCCACTTGCCCTCGAAGCCGGAGCCCCAGTCGGAGACCTTGGTGAAGGTGGCGGTCGCGGAGGCGGCGGCCTGCGCGGGGCCGGCCAGGCCGACGAGGCCGGCGACGGGCAGGGCGAGGGCGGCCGCCGTGGCGGCCAGCCTCCGGAACAGGCGGATGCGTCGTGGGGGTGCTGTGCTCAAGGGTGCTCCTCCGTAGGTCCGTAGCAGTCGCGGGGCCGACTGCTGCATGGGGGTGGGACCTGCGCCGCCCGTGAGCACGCGGTGTCGTGGGCCGGGGCCTTTGACATGGCACGCTCACCACAGTGTTGCGGTGAGCGTAGAAAGGTCTGGACCAAGCGTCAAGAGGTCCAGACCTCACCCCCCGGCGTCGGGGTGGATCCCCAACTCCCGTGCGATTACGGCTGCTTGGGCCCGGCTGCGCAGGCCCAGTTTGCTCAGGAGGCGGCTGACGTGCGTCTTCGCAGTCGCCTCCGCCATGTCCAGCCGGACGGCGATCTCCGCGTTCGACAGCCCCGCGCCCAGTGTGCCGAGCACCTCCCGCTCGCGCCGCGTCAACGACTCCACCGCCGCCGCCGTCTCCGGGCCCACGGAGCTCCGTACCGGCTGCGGCGTCGCGAACTCGGCGATCAGGCGGCGGGTCACCGCCGGGGCGATCAGCCCCTCGCCGCGCGCCACCGTCCGCACCGCCGTGATCAGCTCCGCCGCGTCCGCGTCCTTCAGCAGGAAGCCGCAGGCCCCGGCGCGCAGCGCCCCGAAGACGTACTCGTCCAGGTCGAAGGTGGTCAGGACGAGGACGTCGGCCAGCCCCTCCGCGACCACCTGACGGGTGGCCGAAACTCCGTCCAGACGCGGCATCTGCACGTCCATGAGGACGAGGTCCGGCCGCAGCTCGCGGGCCAGGCGCACCGCCTCCTCGCCGTCGGCCGCCTCGCCCACCACCTCGACGTCCCCGGCGCTGCGCAGGATCAGCACGAGGCCGGCCCGTACCGCGCTCTGGTCCTCGGCCACCACGACCCTGATGCTCACCTGATTTCTCCCGGGAGGCTCCGCCCTTTTGGGCGGGGAGGAATGAGTCCTTGGCTCGGAGCCGCGTAGCGGCAGAGTTCTCTGCGCATCTGTTCTGACCTGTGCTCTCTTACGTTGTCAGTGGGGGCTGTTAGGTTCGGATCGTGACGATCGCAGCGGCAGCCGACGGGGCCGGGCATGCCCGGTACACGTACCGTCTGCGCGTGTCGTCGACGGCCCTGGCTCGCCTGTAAGGCGAGTGGGCGCGGTGCCGGTGGGTGTGGAACGAGTGTGTGGCGGTGTCCCGCAAGGTCCATGGCCTGAACAGAACCGCCGGCGAGAAGATCACGTGTGGTCCGGCCCAGTTGGACAGGATGCTGACCGGGGCCCGGCAGGGCATGGCATGGCTGCGCGAGGGCAGCTCGGTGCCGCAGCAGCAGGTCATCCGGGACTTCGCGAAGTCGCGTGCGAAGGCGCTGGGGGACATCAAGGCGAAGCTGCCGATGCGCCGGCGGGCCGGGATGCCCCGCGTCAAACGGAAGCGGGGGGCGGCGCCGTCGCTGAACTACACCCGGCGCGGTTTCCGCCTGCGGGACGGCCGCCTGCACCTGGCCGGCGGGATCGTGCTGCGTGTGGTGTGGTCCAGGGACCTCCCCGCAGCCCCGTCGAGCGTGCGCGTCTACCGGGACGGCCTCGGCCACTGGTACGCCTCGTTCGTCGTCGCCACCGAACCCCGGCCGCTTCCCCCGACCGGGGCCGTGATCGGTATTGACTGGGGTGTGAAGGAGACCGCCACCACGACCTCCGACGATCACGACCTGCCGCCCGCCGGGCACGGCAAGGCATCCGCCGTGAAGCTGGCCCGCTACCCGCGGATGATGGCCCGCCGGAAGACGCCGAAGCACCGGCCCGACACCAACGGATACAGGAAGGCCCGCAAGGCTGCGGCGAAGGTGTCGAAGAAGTTCGCCCGGCAGCGGCAGGACACCGGCCGCAAGTGGGCCAAAGCCGTCGTCAGGGACTTCGACCACCTCGCCGTGGAGGACTTCCGGCCGCGGTTCCTCGCGAAGACGACCATGGCCCGCAAGGCGGCCGCCGCCGCGATCGGCGCCGTCAAGGCGGCGCTGGTCGAGATGGCCCGCGAGCACGGCCGGACCGTGCACCTTGTCCACCCCGCGCACACCACCATGGACTGCGCACAGTGCGGAGCGAGAGCCAAGCACGCACTCCCCCTCTCCGAGAGAACGTATACGTGCACCGCGTGTGGAGCGGTGTCCTCCAGGGACAAGGACTCCGCCCGCGTGATGCTCGTCCGGGCCGGTCTCAACCCGGCTGGTGCTGATCTTGTAAGACCTGCCCCCTGCCAGGGGCCAGGCGAAGTGAGCCAGGAATCCCCGTCGTTCACGAGGGGGAGGAGTCAATCCCGTACCGCCTTCTCCTCGGCGGGCAGTTCCGCCCGCACCCGCCAGACGGACCCGGCCGGGCCCGCCGTGAACGTGCCGCCGAGCAGTTCCGTCCGCTCGCGCATGCCGATCAGCCCCGCCCCGGAGCCGGGGGCGCGGGGGCCGGACCGGTCTCCGTAGGGGGAGTCCACGCCCACCGTCAGCAGCATCCCGCCGTCCTCGTGGGCCACCCGGACCGCAACCGTGCCGGGGGCCGCGTGCTTGAGGGCGTTGGTCAGCGACTCCTGCACGATCCGGTACGCCGCCAGCTCCACCGGGACCGGCGGCGCGGGCCCGTCCCTCCGGGCGTCGTCGAGCACGAAGTCCAGCCCGCTCGCCGCCCCGTTGGTGCGGGCCTGCCCGACCAGTGCGTCCAGTCCGTCCAGCGAGGGCACGGCCACCGCCTCCTGCCCGGCGCCCGCATCGCGCAGCAGACCGATCAGGCGGCGCATTTCGGCCAGTCCCTGGACGCTGTTCTCGCGGATCACTCCGAGGGCCTCCCGGCTCGTGGCGGGGGAGTCGATGGACAGCGCGGCCGTCGAGTGGATGGCGATCGCCGAGAGGTGGTTGGCCACCATGTCGTGCAGCTCCCGGGCCATCCGGGCCCGCTCGCCCGCCACCGCCTGCGCACGGTCCGCCTCGGCCAGCAGTGCCGTCTGCTCGGCGCGCAGCCGGGCGGCCTCGGCGGCCTCCCGGTGGTTGCGCAGGGTGGCGCCCGTCAGCGCGGGGGCGAAGCTGACGATGCCGGTCATGACGCCGATCAGCAGGGCCTGCGGGGTGCGCAGCCAGGCGACGGCGGCGACGGTGACGACGACGGTGATCAGGCCGGTGCTGACCGGCAGCCGGCGGGCCATGGCGGGCTTGCCGTAGACCACGGCCGCGTACATCAGGTCGGTGAAGATCACGACGGTGGCCAGGCTGCCCACGGTGAACCGGTCCGCGATCACGCCGATCGTGCCGACGCAGAGGGTGAGGTTCGGCAGGGTGCGGCGCACCAGTTCCAGGGAGCCGAGCACCAGCAGCGGGACCAGCGCCGCCCAGGCGGGCAGGAAGTCGTGGTGGCCCGTGCTGTGGACCCCGAGCGACCAGAGCAGCAGGCCGGTCAGGACGCTGGCGACCGCGAGCAGGACGTCGTCGCGGTGCGGGGGAGGGATCTTGGGGAGCACGGTCCCATCCAACAGGGCGGGCGGCGCCGCCGCCTCGCCGCGGGGGCGGAGGGGCCGCTACATCGAAGGATGCAGTCGGCTTTCGTCACGGGGGACGAGGTGGCGGCGCCCGGCGGCCGGGACGCTGGAGGAGAACCGTGACCCCACCCCACCGGAACGGAGCGTGCGCCGTGCTCGTCGCCCTGATCATCGCCTGTGAGGTCGGCTTCTGGGTGCTGCTGGCCGGCGGACTGGCGCTGCGCTACCTCGCCGGGATGCCGCGGCTCGGGGCCGCCGTCCTGCTGTGCGAGCCGCTGCTGGAGCTGGCCCTGCTGGTCGCCTCCGTCGTCGACCTCAGGAACGGCGGCGAGCCGGGCTGGAGGCACGGCCTGGCCGCCCTCTACCTCGGTTACACCGTCGGCTACGGGCACTACACCCTGAAGTGGCTCGACCGGCACGCCGCCCACCGCCTCGGCGGTGGCCCGAAACCGCCGGGCGCGAAGTACGGCCGGGAGCGCGCGGTCCACGAGTGGAAGCTGTGGACGCGGACCCTGGCGGGCGCCGCCGTCGCGCTCGCCCTGCTCCAGGCCGGCGTCTGGTACGTCGGCGACGCCGCCGACACCGGTGCCCTGCGGGCCTGGCAGTTCGCGGCCCTGCGGGTCCTGGGCATCCAGGCCCTGATCGCCGCGACCTACTCGATCTGGCCGCGCAAGGCCCCGGCGGGCGCGGACCCGGCCGCCGGTGGGGCGGGGGCCCTGGCCGGAAAAGACCGCTAGGCGGCGCGGCCTAGCGCTCGCCGCCGGGCACCCACAGCACGTCCCCGATCTCCTTGTTGGCCGTACGGGCCAGGATGAACAGGAGGTCGGAGAGGCGGTTGAGGTAGGTGGCCGTCAGCGGGTTCATCACCTCGCCGTGCTCCTCCAGCGCCGCCCACGTCGAGCGCTCGGCGCGCCGGACCACCGTGCAGGCCTGGTGCAGCAGGGCCGCGCCGGGGGTGCCGCCGGGCAGGATGAAGCTGCGCAGCTTCTCCAGTTCCTCGTTGAAGGCGTCGCAGTCGGCCTCCAGCTTGTCGACGTAGAACTGCTCCACGCGCAGCGGCGGGTACTGGGGGTCCTCGACCACCGGCGTGCACAGGTCGGCGCCGACGTCGAACAGGTCGTTCTGGATCCGGACGAGCACCTTCACGACCGGGTCCGGCAGGGAACCCAGCGCGATGGCGGTGCCGATCGCGGCGTTGGCCTCGTTGGTGTCGGCGTACGCGGAGATGCGCAGGTCGGTCTTGCGCGTACGGCTCATGTCGCCGAGGGCGGTCGTGCCCTTGTCGCCGGTACGGGTGTAGATACGCGTCAGGTTCACCATGCGGCCAGGGTAGTGCGGGGCCGCCGGGGACCCGAACGGCCGCCGCCCCGCCGGCGGCGGCGGGTGAACTGGGGGGCGGCGCACGGGTGCTGGGTCGTACCAGTGTGATGTCCGTCATCTGAGACGTGACGCGTGTTACTTCACGGTCACACCGTCCCTCACGGGCGCTAGTCTCCGCCGGAGAGGCCATGAGACTGGCCCGCATGGGAAACGAGGGGTGTGCAGTGGCTGGGAAGCTCGCCGTCATCGGTGCCGGACTGATGGGTTCCGGGATCGCTCAGGTCTCCGCTCAGGCGGGTTGGGACGTCGTCCTGCGGGACGTCACCGACGCCGCGCTGACCCGTGGTACCGACGGGATCAAGGCCTCGTACGACCGGTTCGTCGCCAAGGGCAAGATGACGGCCGAGGACGCCGGGGCGGCGCTCGCCAGGATCACGACGACCACCGACCTCGACGCGGTCGCGGACGTGGACATCGTCGTCGAGGCGGTCTTCGAGAAGCTGGAGGTCAAGCACGAGATCTTCCGCACCCTGGACGACCTGGTGCGCGAGGACGCGGTCCTGGCCTCCAACACCTCCGCCATCCCGATCACCAAGATCGCGGCCGTGACGAAGCGTCCGGAGCGGGTCGTCGGCGCGCACTTCTTCTCGCCCGTGCCGATGATGCAGCTCTGTGAGCTGGTGCGCGGCTACAAGACGAGCGACGAAACGCTCGCCACCACCCGCGCCTTCGCCGAGTCCGTCGGCAAGACCTGCATCGTCGTCAACCGCGACGTCGCCGGATTCGTGACGACCCGTCTGATCTCCGCGCTCGTCGTCGAGGCCGCGAAGCTCTACGAATCGGGCGTCGCCTCCGCCGAGGACATCGACATCGCCTGCAAGCTGGGCTTCGGCCACGCCATGGGGCCGCTGGCCACCGCCGACCTCACCGGCGTCGACATCCTGCTGCACGCCACCAGCAACATCTACACCGAGTCGCAGGACGAGAAGTTCGCGCCGCCGGAGCTGATGCGCCGCATGGTCGACGCGGGCGACATCGGCCGCAAGAGCGGGCAGGGCTTCTACAAGCACTGAGAACGACCGTTCGAATCTCCGCACCCTACGGGGTGAATTAGGTATCGGTTCGCTCACAGTCGGCAACTTCCCCGCCCGCGGGGCAGTCAGTTGCAGTGAGAGTTGCCGACCACGGATCAGTCGGACCAGACGCACGCAGTACAGCCGGGGAGTACACATGCACATCAGGGGCGACCACGCCGAACTCGCTGTCGGGGGTCGCCTCGACGTGCGCAGCGCGGCGGACGCCCGTACGGTCCTGCACACCGCCCTCGACGACGGCCACGGCGACCTCGTGCTCGACCTGACCGGACTGGACTCCTGGGACGCGACCGGACTCGGCGTGATCATGGGAGCCCACCGGAGGGCCGGGCGCAGCGGCCGGCGCCTCGTCCTGCGCGGGGTGCCGGACCGGATGCAGCGCCTCCTGGTGGCGACCCGGCTGCACCGGATCCTGGCGATCGAGGGCGGCCTGGAAGCGGAATCCCTGCCCCGGGTCTGAGCGGGCGTCCGCCCTTCCGCCCCCCTCCGCTGCGCCCCGGACGTATCCGGAGGAAACGTAACGGTCCGGTGGTGAAGACACCCCTGCGGTTCCCGCGCGCCCGGCCACGGTCTAGGGTTCGGGCGGAAACCGGACGAGTAGCGACAGCGGCGCGAGCGAAGGCCGGGCGTAATGACGGCGGCGGCGACGGCGGCGCGCGCGACGCGATCGGGGGACTTGGTCATGGACCGTACGGACCGTACACAGGGGCAGCCCGAGCCGGGCGGACCGGCCGCGCACCAGCCCGCCGGCGGGTCGGCCGGGTCGCCCCCGGCCCCCCTGACACCCCCGGCCCCCCTGGCACCCGCCCGGATCGTGACCCTGACCGCGGGGGACTTCACCCTCACCGTCAACCCCGTCGACGGCAGCGAGATCGAGCCCCTGCGCCCCACCGCGGCCCCCGCCGCCGGCCGCGGCCCCGCCAAGCGCGACGCGGCCTCCCGCGCCGCCCGGGACACCGCCGCGCGGCCCCCCGCGCTCCCGGGGCCGCCCGCCCCCGCCGCCCCCCTCCTGGGCCGCGCCGAGGAACGGGAGCGGATCGCCCGGATGCTGGGGCGCGGACGCTCCGTCCGGCTGACCGGGCCCGCGGGATCCGGCCGCTCCGCCCTCCTCGACGTGGTCGCCCGGGACTGCGCCGGCCTCGCCCCCGACGGCGTCGTCCGGCTGAGCGGGTACGGCCTCCAGCAGCCGGCCGAGCTGCTGTACGCCCTCTACGCCGCCGTGTACGAGGCCCCCGACCGGCGCCCCGACCGTACGGAACTCCTCGCGCGGGCCGGTGAGATCGGTGCCGTCGTCCTCCTCGACGACCTGGAGCTGGGCGGCGCCGCCCTCGACGAACTGCTGCGCGCCACCCCCGAATGCGCCTACCTGCTCGCCGCCGCCCCCGACGCCAAGTCCCCCTCCGACGACGTGCACCTGGAGGAGGTCTTCCTCGGCGGCCTCGGCCGGGCCGACTGCGTGACCCTGCTGGAGGCCGGCGCCGGCCGGCCGCTGACCGACGAGGAGACCGCCTGGGCGGGCGACCTGCGCTTCGCCTCCGAAGGGCTTCCGCTGCGCTTCGTCCAGGCCGCCGCCCTGCTGCGGCAGCGCGACGAGATCAACCGGATGTCCGCCCAGGACGAGGACGAGGAACCGGGCGTCTTCGAGGAACGCCCCCGCGACTGCGCCCACGTGCCGCTGCCCACCCTCGCGGAGGGCGCGGCCCCCGCCGAACTGCTGGCCTCCCGGGTCAGCGAGTCGGCACGGGCCGCCCTGCGGATCGCCTGCGCGCTGGGCGGCGAACTCCCGCACCACGCGCACCTGCCCGCGCTGGTCGGTGACACGCATGCCGACTCCGCCGTCGCGGAACTGCTGGCCTGCGGGCTGATCACCCCCGTCGGGCCGCGCCACCGCCTCGCGGAAGGGGTCGCCCGGCAGCTGGAGGAGGCCGGGTACGGGGACACCGCCGCCGAGGAGGCCCGCACCGCCGCCCGGCACTACGCCTGGTGGACCGGGCACGCCTCGGTGACCCCGGAGCGGGTCGCGGCCGAGGCCGACGCGGTGCTGGCCGCGCTGGCCGGGGCCGATGTGGTGGCCGCCGTACTCCTGGCCCGCACGGCGGCGCCGGCCTTCGCCGCCTCCCTGCACTGGGAGGCGTGGGAGCGGGTGCTGCGGGCGGGTGCGGAGGCCGCGCGGAAGGCGGGAGAGGTCGCCGAGCAGGCCTACTTCCACCACGAACTCGGCGTGCTCGCGCTGTGCGAGGGACGACTGGACCGGGCCCGTGCGGAGCTGGAGGCCTCCATCGGGCTGCGCGGCGCGCTCGCGGACAAGCGGGGGACGGTCGCGGGCCGGCGGGCCCTGGCGCTGGTCACCGACCGGGAGGCGCTGGGGGTGGAGGTATCGCCGCCGCTGCGGCTGGAGCCCCCGGCGAACCTCCCCGGGGCCGCTCCGGCGGCCTTCCCCGGGGCCGCGATACCGGCCCGGACGCCGGCTCCGGCCCTGGGCCCGGCTCCTACGGCTGCGACGTCGCCGATGGCCACGACAGCGCCGACGGCCGCGACGTCCCCGACGGCTGCGACGTCGCCCGTCTCGATGGTGAAGCCGCACGCCGTGGCGCCCGTGGCGCCCGTGGCCCCCGTGGCCCCCGTGGGCTCCGAGGCGATCACCAGGATCACCCCGGTGATCGGGCGGCCCTCGTCGCGGACGTCCACGCCGACGACCCTGTCGCAGGTGTTCGAGGACGCCTTCCCGAAGCTCCCGCAGCCCGCGCCGCCGACCGGCCCCGGCCGTTCGCAGCCCGAACCGGCGGGGCGGCGCAAGACGGTGCTGCTGGCCGCCGCCGGTGCGCTCACGGTGGTCGCGCTCGGTACCGTCGTCGGCCTGGCGCTGGCCTCCGGGGACCCGGAGCAGCCTCAGGCCCCCGCCGTGTCCTCGACCCCGGACAGCCCGCCGGCGGTCCAGCCGCAGGTGCCGGGCGGCGGAGGGAACGATCCGGCACCCGAGCCGGGTGCCTCCTCGCCCCCGCCGTCGCCGCCGTCGGCGCCTTCCGCGCCCGGGCCGGGCACGGGGGAGTCCGGGAAGCCGACCCCGCCCGCCCGTACGACCGGTCCGCAGCGGCCCCCGGTGACCCCGCCCGCGACGAAGCCGACCCCGCCGACGACGCCCCCGGCCTCCTCGGAGCCGCCGGTCACGCACTCCCCGACGACGCCGACGGATCCCCCCACGGCCACCTCGCCCGTGACGCCCCCGGCCACCTCGACGGCGGCCCAGTCCCCGACCGCGCCCCAGTCCCAGTCCCCGTCCGCGGCGGCGACGGCCTGACACGACGACGGCCCCCCGAGCACTCGCTCGGGGGGCCGTCGCACACGTCGGAAGGGCCGGCCGGAAGGGCCGGGAGGGCCGGGAGGCGGGACCGGCCCGAAGACCGGCTCAGAAGAGGCGGAGCTTGTCGTCCTCGATGCCGCGCAGGGCGTTGTAGTCGAGGACCACGCAGTCCATGCCGCGGTCGTTGGCGAGCACGCGCGCCTGAGGCTTGATCTCCTGGGCCGCGAAGATCCCCCGGACCGGTGCCAGGTGCGGGTCGCGGTTGAGGAGTTCCAGGTACCGGGTGAGCTGCTCGACGCCGTCGATCTCCCCGCGGCGCTTGATCTCCACCGCCACCGTCGCACCCGACGCGTCCCGGCACAGGATGTCCACGGGGCCGATCGCCGTCATGTACTCGCGCCGGATCAGGGTGTAGCCGTCGCCCAGGGTGTCGATGCGGTCGGCGAGCAGTTCCTGGAGGTGCGCCTCGACGCCGTCCTTGATGAGCCCGGGGTCGGTGCCCAGCTCGTGGGAGGAGTCGTGGAGGACCTCTTCCATGGTGATGATGAGCTTCTCGCCCGCCTTGTTGACGACGGTCCAGACGCCCGTGTCGTCTCCCGTCCCCTCCTTGAGGGTGCACGGAGGCGACATCCAGTTGAGCGGTTTGTACGCTCGGTCGTCCGCGTGGATCGAGACACTGCCGTCGGCCTTCACGAGGATCAGACGGGGTGCCGAGGGCAGATGGGCGGTGAGCCGGCCCGCGTAGTCGACGGAGCAGCGGGCAATGACGAGACGCATGGTCGGCAACGCTACTCGACCGACGGGCCTCCACGCGATTCGCCCCTGAAAGCCCCGTTCGCCGATGGCGCGTTGTATGCGCATTCTCCTGGTGCGGCACCCGGTGGGCGCCTACCGTGGTGAGCGGGAGGTTGCCGAGCGTGCACGCTGCGTCGCGGCCTCCCTCCCTGCCCGTAAGACTCCGGCAACCCAATCGTCCGGGGTCACGAGAGGAGAACCCATGTCGCTCGACGTCTCACCGGCCCTACTCGAACAGGCCGAGCGAGGCGAGGTCGACGAAGCCGCATTCGTCGACTGCGTCCGGACCTCCCTGCCCTACGCATGGGAGATGATCAGCTCGTTGACGGCCCAGCTGGAGGTTGAGGGCGGAGAGTTCGCCGACAACCAGACGCCGCCGCCGGACGAGCAGGCCCGTGGGCAGCTGCTGCGCGCCCTCGCGAGTGACGCGATACGAGGCGCGCTGCAGCGGCACTTCGGGGTGCGCCTGGCATTCCAGAACTGCCACCGGGTAGCGGTGTTCCCGCTCGATTCCTCGGTGGACGACCGGCTGGCCAAGTTCACGTCGATCCGCGGCCAGCTGCTCAACCAGTCGCCGGAACTGCGCGACTGCTAGCGGGACCGTACTTCGCTGCCGCTCCGTGTCGCGGGAGGTGCGACTGACACCGGAGCGGCAGCCCAGGCCCGTCCCCGGCGACGGGCCCGCCGCGTCCCGCCCGCGTCACACCAGCAGCGGCAGGACCTCCGCGCCGAGCCGCCGGACGTTCTCCTCCGTCGCCGCGAGGTCGCCGGAGCCCTCGGTCAGCAGGGCGAAGCGCGTGATCCCGGTGCGCTCGGCCGTCGCCGCCAGCCGGTCCGCCGCCAGGGTGGGGCTGCCGACCGGGTGCAGGTCACAGAGCAGTTCCGTGTAGGCGACGGGGTCGCGCATCGCTCGCTGCCGGCCGTCCACCGTCACATGCGCGTCCAGACCCTGCCGGAACCAGCCCGGCATCGCCTTGAGCAGGGCTTCCCGGGCGTCCGCCGTGCGGTCCGCCAGCTGGCACACCCCGGCCGACACGTGCCCGGCCGCCCGTACGGTCTCGGGGGAGTGGCCCGCCTCCAGCGCGGTCCGCCCCCACAGCGCGACCATCTCCGCCTTCTCCTCGTCCCCGCTGTGCATGCCCAGCAGCATCGGCAGCCCCCGCTCGGCGGCGAGGCGCACGGACGTCGGGGAGGTGCAGGCGACGATCACTTCCGGCCCACTCCCGTCCCCGTCCAGGGCCTGCGCCGGGCACGGTACGACGGCCACCTCGCGGAAGCCGTGCCGGGCGCCGGCCGCGCCCACCCGGGGTTCGGTCAGCCAGCGCCGCAGCAGGTCGAGGTCTTCGGGGAAACCCGTCTCGTACGCCTCCAGGCCGCCCCCGAACACCTCCAGGTCCACCCACGGACCGCCCCGTCCCACCCCCAGGGTGAACCGGCCGCCCGAGGTGACGTGGAGCAGGGCCGCCTGCTCCCCGAGGGCCACCGGGTGCGTGCTGGGCAGCACGCTCACCGCCGTGCCGACCCGCAGCCGCCGGGTCCGCCCCAGCAGCAGGGCCGCCAGGGTCACCGCCGACGGGCAGACCCCGTACGGCACGAAATGGTGCTCGGCGAGCCAGACCGAGTCCAGTCCGGCCTCCTCGCCCACCTCGGCGGTCCGCACCGCCCGGTGCAGTGCCTCGCCCTGTCCCTGGCCCGGGAACTGGGCCGCCAGTACAAACGCTCCTACGCGCATCGCCTTAGCCTCCTCGCGGCTGACGCGGCCTCCCCAGGTGGACCGACTCGTTGATGACATCAACATCTGATGGCAACAACGTCTGACACGTGCCAAAGGCACGGCCTGACAGCAAAGTTATTGAGATTGTCGTGCCGGTCCCCTCGCGGCGGTCGGCCTTCCTCCGCCACCCTGCGGGTACCCGGGCTCGCTGCGCGTAGTCTGGGAGAAAGTCACTGTCGGCCGCCCATTCGTGAGGTATACGTGTCACCGCGCCACAACCGCCCCAGGGGCGGCGAGACTCCGGACGAACGACCCGCCACCGGCCTCGACCGGTACGGCTTGGAGCGGACCGAGGAGTACCAGGGCGAGGAGTGGAAGGTCCGGCACGTGGCGGGGGCGAGCGCGGCGGGCAAGCGCTACCGCTGCCCCGGCTGCGACCAGGAGATCCCCTCGGGCACCCCGCACCTGGTGGCCTGGCCCGAGTACGGCGGCGTGGACGACCGGCGGCACTGGCACAAGGCCTGCTGGAACGCAAAGGACCGCCGCACCTCGAAGGTGCAGCGGTCCCGCAACGCGCCGAAGTACTGACCGGCCCGGGGCTCAGACGTCGCGGCGGCGCACCACCACGTACGAGGCCGCCACGGCGAGCGCGGTGACCAGGACCAGCAGCCCCAGCTGGGCCAGGTCGCTGGGGGTCGGGCTGCCGTCCATGCCGCTGTTGGGCACCCCGAAGAGCTGGATCAGCCCCACCGGCGCGTTGTAGCGGACCACGGCCAGACCGATGGCCCTGGTGACGGGCCACGTCGTCAGGATCGCCCCGAGGACCGGGGGCATGGTGACCAGGCCGAGCATGACGGCGATCGCGCCGGCCGAGTGCCGTACGAGGGCGCCGACGGCGAGCGCGAGGACGCCCAGCAGGGTCACGTAGAAGCAGCCGCCCAGAGCGCCCAGCCACTCGCCGCCACCGTGGTGGCCGGCGTCGGGGCCGCTGTGCAGGAGGGCGGCGGCGATGCCCACGAACCCCACCGAGCCCAGGGTGACGCCGAAGGCGGCCGTGCCGAAGACGAGGTACTTCGCGGTGAGCACCCGCAGCCGGTCCGGGGCGGCGGTGAAGGTGGTCCGGATCAGGCCGGTGCCGTACTCGGAGGAGACGGTCAGCACCCCGAGCACGATCACGGCGAGCTGGCCGACGATCATGCCGAAGACGGCGGGCGCGACGAAGGGGATCGACGCGTAGTCGCCCGAGTCGGTCTGGAGCACGGCGAGCATGCCGATGCCGACCACCAGGGCCACGAGGGAGCCGAGGGTCCACACGGTGGAGCGCACGGACCTCAGCTTGGTCCACTCCGAGGCCAGGGCGTGCCCGAGGTGGGGCCGTGGGGTGGCCAGCGGCGAGCTGTAGCCGTCGGCCCGCCCCGCGCTCGCGGGCGGGGTCGCGTCGGCGGTGGCGGTCATCGGGGTTCCTCGGGGCTGTTCTGGGCGGCGGGGGCGAGATCGGCGGCACTGCCGGGCATCAGGAAGGGCCGCGTGCCGGATCCGGGGGGCGGGGGAGCGAAGAAGCTCGCCGCGGTCTCGGCGGGGACCACGGGGGCCTGCGCCTCCTCCTCCCAGTCCGGGACGGTCAGCGGCTCGGGCTCCCACAGCTCCTCGCGCGGGTCGTCGGTGGAGGTGTACTCGACGGAGGACTGGGTCATCCGCATGTAGGCCTCCTCCAGCGAGGCCCGGTGCGGGGACAGCTCCCAGAGCCGTACGCCGGTCTCGTGCGCGAGGTCGCTGATGCGGGGCAGCTCCAGCCCGGTCACCCGCAGGGCGCCGTCGGGCTCCTGGAGCACCCGGCCGCCCGCCTTCGTCAGCGCGGTCCCCAGGATGACCCGGCCGTCGGGGCCGTTGCCCGCCGCGCGGACCCGGGCGAATCCGGCCGAGTTGTGCGTGATGAAGTCCTGGGTGCTCATGTCGGACAACAGCCGGCCCCGGCCGATCACGATCAGGTGGTCGGCGGTCAGGGCCATCTCGCTCATCAGGTGTGAGGAGACGAACACCGTGCGGCCCTCGGAGGCGAGCCGGCGCATCAGGTTGCGGACCCAGAGGATGCCCTCGGGGTCGAGGCCGTTGACCGGCTCGTCGAAGAGCAGGACCTGCGGGTCGCCGAGGAGCGCGGTGGCGATGCCGAGCCGCTGCCCCATGCCGAGGGAGAAGCCCTTAGTGCGCTGGCGGGCCGCGTCCTGGAGCCCGACCACGCCCAGGACCTCGTCGACCCGCTTCTCGGGGATCCCGGAGAGCTGGGCGACGGACAGCAGGTGCGCGCGGGCCCGGCGCCCGCCGTGCGCGGCCTTGGCGTCGAGCAGGGCTCCGACGTGCCGCTGGGCGTTCGGCAGCTCCCGGAAGGGGAACCCGTTGATCGTGACGTGTCCGGCGGTGGGCCGGTCCAGGCCGAGGATCATGCGCATGGTGGTGGATTTCCCGGAGCCGTTGGGCCCGAGGAATCCGGTGACGTGACCCGGCTTGACCTGGAAGGAAAGCCCGTCGACGGCGGTCTTGGCGCCGAAGCGCTTGGTCAGGCCGACTGCCTCGATCATCGTGCTGCCCCTTGCCAGGCCGGGACGGCTCTCGCCCACGTACGCCTTAAGAGGATATCGAGTCCTCCCCGGTTCCCTCCCGGAGCGGATCCCTGAGCTCTCCCTGAGATCCGGCTCCGGGATCTCCCGTAGTACGGGAGGCGTCCGTCACAAGGAGGACGCCGGGCCATTCCCGTCCCTCACGCGTCGCGCTTCTTGAGCACCAGGTATCCGCCGAGTACGGCCGCCAGTACCCACAGGAGCATGATCCCGAGACCGCCCCAGGGGCCGTAGGGCGTCTCGGCGCTGCCCATCGCGTCCGGCACGATCTGCATGATCTTGGAACCCGCCTTGTCGGGCAGGTACTGGCCGTACTTGCGGGTCGAGTCGAATCCGCTGAGGAGGTTCGAGACGATCAGGAAGAACGGGATCAGGATGCTGATCGAGGCGACGGAGCTGCGCAGCATCGCGGCCACGCCCATGGAGAACAGGGCGAGGAGCGCCATGTACACGCCGGCACCGATCACCGCGCGCAGGACGCCTTCCCCGCCGATGCCGGTGCCGTGGTCCCCCAGGAGCGCCTGCCCGAGGAAGAACGACACGAAGCTGGTCAGCAGGCCCACGGCGAGCGCCAGCACCGTGGCGACGGTGAGCTTGCCCGCCAGGAAGCCCGCGCGCGCGGGAACGGCGGCCAGCGAGGTGCGGATCATGCCCGTGCTGTACTCGGTGCTGACCACCAGCACCCCGAAGATGATCATTGAGAGCTGACCGAACGACATCCCGCTGAAGCTCAGCAGTACGGGGTCGAAGGTGGCCCGCTCGCCCGGCTTCATGCTGTCGAAGCTCGCGCTGACCGCGGCGCAGAAGGCGGCGCTGAAGCCGACGGTGGCGACGAAGGCGATGACGAGGGTCCAGCTCGTGGAGGCGACCGTGCGGATCTTGGTCCACTCGGACTTGAGGACGGCGGAGAAGGCCATGGTCACTTGCCGCCTTCGCGCGTCGCTTCGTAGCCGGCGCCCCAGGCGGGCGCGGCGGCGGGCGCGCCCGCGGGCGCGGTGGTTCCCGGCGCGTGGGCGTGGTACTCGACGGAGTCCGCCGTCATGCGCATGAACGCTTCCTCCAGTGAAGCCCGTTGCGGGCTGAGTTCGTGCAGCACGATCTGGTGCTGGGCGGCCAGCTCGCCGAGCCGCTCGGCCGGGACGCCGTCGATCTCCAGCGTTCCGGTGGCGGGCACGCTGACGGCGTCGATCCCTGCCCCGTGCAGGACGTCCTTCAGCCGTTCCTGCTGCGGGGAGCGCAGGCGCACGTAACTGCGGGAGTTCTGCTGGATGAAATCGGACATCGACAAGTCGGCGAGGAGCTTTCCTTGTCCGATCACCACCAAATGGTCTGCGGTCAGGGCCATTTCGCTCATCAGGTGAGAGGAGACGAAGATCGTCCTCCCCTCTGCGGCCAGCCCCTTCATAAGATTGCGGATCCAGAGAATTCCCTCCGGGTCCAGACCATTGACGGGTTCGTCGAACATCAGGATCTCCGGATCGCCGAGCAGCGCGGAGGCGATTCCCAGCCTCTGGCCCATCCCGAGCGAAAATCCTTTCGACTTCTTCTTGGCCACCGGGGTCAGTCCGACGAGGTCCAGTACCTCGGTCACCCGGCTCCGCGGGATCCGGTTCGACTCGGCCAGGCAGAGGAGGTTGTTGTACGCGCTGCGGCCGCCGTGCATGGCCTTCGCGTCCAGCAGCGCCCCGATGTGCTTCAGCGGTTCCGGCAGTTCCCGGTAGTGCTTGCCGTCGATCCGGACCGTACCGCTGGTCGGGTTGTCGAGGTCGAGCATCATGCGCATGGTCGTGGACTTCCCCGCCCCGTTGGGGCCGAGGAAGCCGGTGACCACCCCCGGTCTGACCTGGAAGCTGAGGTGGTCCACGGCGGTCTTGGCGCCGAATCGTTTGGTCAGTCCCTCAAGCTCGATCATGCGGCCACGCTAGAACGCCGAAGGGCCGTACGCCACCTCAAAAGAGTGACGTACGGCCCAACGCCGTGCGGTCGTGTACTAGCGGCTCTGCTGGGCCGGCACGCCCCGCGTCACGGGCTCGTCGTCGACGATCGGGTTGGCCGCGGCCACGGCCGCGCCGGTCAACGTCGCCAGCATCTCGCGGACGTTGGTCAGCTGCGCGTTGATGGAGTCGCGGCGGTTGGTGAGCGCCGCCAGCTCGCGCTCCGACTCGCTGCGGATCCGGTCGGCCTTCGCGTTCGCGTCGGCGACGATGTCCTCCGCCTGGCGCTGCGCGGTCTCCACGGTCTGGCGGGCCCGGCGCTCGGCGTCCGTACGGAGCTTTTCGGCCTCCAGGCGCAGCTGCTCCGCCCGGTGCTCGATCTCCGCGAGGCGCTTCTCGGCCTTCTGCTGACGCGAGGCCAGGTCGCGCTCGGACTGCTCGCGCCGCTTGGCCAGGTTGGTCTCGAAGTCCGCGGCGGCCTGGGCGGCCTTGGCGCGGGTCTCCTCGAACAGGGCGTCGGCCTCCTCGCGCTTGGAGGCCGCGTCCTTCTGGGCCTCGGCGCGCAGGGTGGAGGCGTCGCCCTTGGCCTTCTCGACGATGCGGACGCCCTCGTCCTCCGCCTTCGACTTGCGGTCCGCCGCGAACGACTCGGCGTCGTTGCGCACCTGCTGGGCGGCCGACTCCGCCAGCTCACGGTGCTGCTCGGCCGCGCGACGGGCCTCCTCGCGCAGGTCCTTCGCCTCCTCCTCGGCCAGTCGCAGGATCTTCTCGACCCGGGCGCCCAGACCGGCGTACGACGGCTCGGCGTCGCTCACCTGGGCCTGGGCGTTCTGCGTTTCGAGGTGTAGCTCCTCGATCCGCTTTTCCAGAGAGTTGATGCGTCCAAGTGCGCTGTCGCGGTCGGAGACCAGCTTGGTAATGCGGTCGTCCACCTGACCGCGGTCGTAACCACGCCGCACGAGCTCGAAGCCGAAGGGGGAGGAAGTGTCGCTCATGGGGTTCCTGTCGAATGAGACCGATGAGGTGCTACGTGAGGTGTTAAGGGGAATCCTAGGCGCCCGGGCGGCGTGTCATCGAGTCAATCCGGGTTTGCCCTGGACAATGACACCCCTTTTGAGTGGCAAGACGGCAGAATGCTTGTCACTCCTTCGCCTGAACTTCCCTCAGAAGCACACATCCCGTGTTCTGACTACCCCTCTGACGCCTTGCCACCCGAACGAGTGGAACCCGCTGTTGCCCCGGCCTTCACGCCCCCCGAGCCCTGGCCACCCAATGCGGGCTTTCCGCCACCCGAAGGTGCCTCGAATGATTCCAACGCCTCAAGAACGTCCTGGACACGGGAGATCTCCGCCTGAATGTCCTCGCGCCTGCGCACCAGAACCTCCAGCTCACGACGGCCCTCGTCGACGAGCCGTTCGGCCTCCGCCTGTGCCTCGGCGAGCGCCTTCTCGGCCTGCCGCGACAGTTCGGCCTTCTTCTGCTCGGCCTCCTTGAGCAGCGCCTCGGCCTTGCGCACCGCCGCGATGCGGACCTTGCTCGCCTCGCTGCTCGCGTCCGACACCAGCTCCTTGGCCTTGGCCTCCGCCTCGACGCTCTGCTCCGTCGCCGCGCGCACCAGCTTGTCCACGCGCTCGCCGGCCGACTTCATCTGCTCCGCCGACTCCCGGCGGGCGCGCTCGTGCAGCTCCTCGACCTCGGACTCCACCCGGCCGCGCAGGTCCTCCGCCCGCTCCCTTATGGCCGCGGCGTCCGTACGCGCCCCGACCAGCAGCTCGTCGGCGTCGGTACGGGCCTTCTCCACCATGGAGTTGCCCTCGACGGTCGCCTCCGAAGTGATCCGCGCGGCCTCCTTGCGCGCCGCGTCGACCATCGCGTCGGCCTGCTCCTCGGCCGCCGTGGTGGCGGCGAGGGCCTGCAGACCCGCCTCGGAGGTGAGCTTCTCGGCTTCCGCCGCCGCCTCCGTGATGAGCCGGTCCACCTGCTCCGCGGCCTCGGTGCGGCGCTTGTTGGCCCCCTCGCGCGCCTCGTCCAGCAGCCGCTCCGACTCCGCACGGGTCTCGGCGCGCGTGCGCTCCGCGTCGCTCGCCGCCTCCGCCTTGACCCGCTCCGCCTCGGACCGGGTCCGCGTCGCGTGCTCCTGAGCGGAGGCCAGCGCCTCCGCCGCGTCGGCGCGCAGCCGCTCGGCCTCGTTCCGGGCCTCGCCGACCGTCCGGTCGTTGTCCTTGCGGGTCTGCTCGGTGAGCTTCTCCGCCTCGGTGACGGCCTCGGTGATGAGCCGGTCCGCCTGCTCGGCAGCCTCCGTGCGGACCCGGCCCGCCTCGGTGCGGGCCTCGTCGAGCGTCTGCTCGGCCTCCCGCTCCGCGCCCGCCAGGGTCTCGTTCGCCGCGACCGTGACGCGCTCCGCCTCCGCGGTGGCCTCGCCGATGATCCGGCCGCCCTCCGCACGGGCCTCGTCCAGGGTCTGCGCCGCCTCGGTGCGCAGCCGCTCGGCCTCCGCCGCGGCCTCGCCCACCGTCAGCTCGTTGGCCGCGCGGGTCTCCTCGACCAGCCGGTCGCCCTCGGCACGGGAGTCGACCAGGATCCTCGCCGAATCCCGCTCGGCCGCGGCCAGCGTCTGCGCCGCCTGCGCCGTGAGCTTCTCCGCCTCGGAGGCGGCCTCGGTGATGAGCCGGTCCGCCTGCTCGGCGGCCTCGGTGCGCAGCCGGTTGGCCTCGGCACGGGCTTCGTCGAGCGTGTCCGCCGCCTCGGCGCGCAGCGCGTCGGCCGCCTCCTGCGCCTCGCCGACCGTCAGCTCGTTGGCCGTACGGGTCTCCTCCGTGAGCCGCTCCGCCTCGGCGGTGGCCTCGGTGATGAGCCGGTCCGCCTGCTCGGCGGCCTCCGTACGGAGCCGGTTGCCCTCGGCGCGGGCCTCGTCCAGGGTGGCCGCGGCCTCGGCGCGGGTGGCCTCGGCCGCCTGCTCCGCCTCCGCGGTCAGCCGCTCGGCCTCCGCCCGTGCCTCGTCGACCGTCAGCGCGTTCGCGGCCAGGGTCTCCTCGGTGAGGCGCTCCGCCTCCGCGGTCGCCTCGGTGACGATCCGGCCGCCCTCGGCGCGCGAGGACTCCAGGGACTCCGCCGCCTCGCCGCGGATCCGGTTCGCGTCCTCGCGGGCGTCCGCCCGGGTCCGCGCCGCGTCGCGCTCGGACGCCGCCAGGGCGTCCGTCGCCTCCGTGCGCACCCGCTGCGCGTACTCCGCCGTATCGGCGCGCAGCTGCTCCGCCTCGGCGATCGCGTCGCCGACCGTGCGCTCCGCCAGGGCCTTGGCCGCGTCCGTCTCGACACGGACCTCGCTGCGCAGGCGCGCCGCGTCCTCGGCCGCCCCCTCGCGGTCCGCGCGGGCCTCGGCGCGGACCCGGTCCGCCTCCTCCTCGGCCTCGGTACGCGTACGGTCCGCCGCGTGCTCGGCCGCACTGCGCAGCCCCGCGACCTCCTCCTCGGCCTGCTCGTGCAGGCCGGCCACGGAGTCCCGCACCTGCTGGGCGGTGGCCTCCGCCGCCGCGACCAGCTCCGCGGCGCGGCTCTCCGCCTCCTCGGTCAGCCAGACCGCCTCGGCCTGCGCCTCCTCCGAGCGCTTGCGCGCCTGCGCCAGCAGTTCCTCGCTCTGCTCACGGGCCTGGGCCCGCTCGTTGCCCGCGTCCGTGCGGGCCGCCGACAGGGTCTCCTCGGCCTCCCGGCGACGCCGCGCGGCCTCCTCCTGGGCAGCCGCGAGGGCCTCCGCGGCCTCCGCCGCGACCCGTTCGGCGGCCGCCTTGGCCTCGGCGCGCAGCCGGTCCGCGGCCGCCTTGGCCTCGGCGCGCAGCCGCTCCGACTCGGTCTCCGCCTCGGCGCGCAGCCGCACGGACACCTGCTCGGCCTCCGCGCGGACCCGGCCCGCGTCCTGGGCGGCCTCCGTGCGCAGCTGCTCGGCCTCCGCCTCCGACTGGGCCTGGAGGGTGCGGATCCGCTCCGCGGCCTCGGCGCGCAGCCGGTCGTTCTCCTCGGTGGTCTCCCTGCGGATGCCCTCCGCCGCGGTGCGGGCGTCACGCAGCGTCTGCTCCGCCGTGGCCAGCCGTCCCTCGGCGTCCGTGTGCAGGCGTACGAGCTCCTGATCGGCCTCCGCCCGCTTCGCGGCCAGGGCCTGCTCGGTCTCCTCGCGCCGCGCCCGCACGGCCGCGTCCGCCTCGGCGGCCAGGGCCTCGGCGTGCTCCTCGGCGTCCGCGCGCAGCCGCTCGGCCTCCGCGCGGGTGCGCTCCAGCGTCTCCTCGGCCTGCCGGCGCAGGGTCGTCGCCCGCTCCACGGCCTCCGCGCGGACCCGCTCGCTCTCGGCGGTCGCGCCGCCGCGCAGCTCGTCCGCGTCCGACTTGGCCTTGCCCAGCAGTTCCTCGGCGGTCCGGGCCGCCTCCTCGATCTGCTGGACCGCCTCGCGGCGTGCCTCCCCGCGGATCCGCTCGCCCTCGGCCACGGCCTCCGCGCGCAGCTGCTCCGCCTCGCCGCGCAGCCGCCGGGCCTCCTCCTGGAGCTCGACGGTACGGGCCCGGTACTCCTCGGTGTCGTCCTTCGCCGCGCCCTTGAGCTCGTCGGCCGTGGCCGCCGCCTGCAGGCGCAGCCGGTCGGCCTCGGACTCCGCCTCGCGGCGGATCCGCTCGGCCTCCTCGGACGCGGCACGGGTGGTGGCGCGGGCGTCCTCCGAGGCCTTGTTGAGTACGTCCTCGGCGGTGCGGGCCGCCTTCGCCAGCTGCGCCGCGGTGTCCTCGGCGGCGGCCGTACGGGCCTGCTCGCCGGCTTCGGTGCGCAGCCGCTCCGCCTCGGCGCGGGCGTCGGCCAGCGCCTGCTCGGCCTCGGCCTTGAGGGCCTCGGTCTCCTTCGTGGCCTCGCCGACCAGCCGGGCGACCTGCTCCTTCGCCGTGCGGGTGCGCTGCTCGTTGACGGACTCCGCCGAGGCGAGCTGCCGGGCGGCGCTCTCCTTGGCGTCCGCGAGCAGGGTCTCGGCCTCCGCGCGGGCCGCGCGCAGCGCCCCGTCGGCCTCCTGCACCCGTGCCTCGGCCACCCGGCCGAGGTCCAGGGTCTGCTGCCGGGTCTGCTCGGCCTCGGTGGTGGTGCTGCTGCGCAGCCGCTCCGCGTGCTCGGTGGCCTCCTGGGCCTGCGCCGAGGCGGCGGCGAGCAGCCGCTCGGCCTCCTTGCGGGCGCGCAGCAGCGTGGATTCGGCCTCGGTGCGGGTGGCCTCCGTGTCGGCGGCGAGCCGGCGGCGGGCCTCCTCCACGGTCCGGGCGGCCTCGGCGCGGGCGGCGTTCAGCGCCTGCTCGGCCTCGGCGCGGGACTCGTCCATGAGCCGGCGGGCCTGGGACTCGGTCCGGGCGCGCAGCTGCTCGGCCCAGGCGACGTTCTCGTTGACGTGCGCCTCGACGGTCTGGCGGCGCTCGTTGAGCTCCTGGTCCAGGCGCTGGCGCCGGTTGACGGCCTCCGAGTGCAGCTCGGCCTGGAGGCGCGCCTGGTGCTCGGCGTGCTCCTGGAGGATGCGCTGGGTCTGGGCCCGGGCCTCGCGCAGCTCGCGCTCGGCGTCGGAGCGCATCTGGTCGGCCTGCACCTGGGCATTGCGGAGCAGCTGCTCCGCCTGGTACCCCATGTCCGCGCCGTCGTACGCGGGGCGGGACGCGAGATTGCGGCGCACCTCATGCAGCTTGGCGCGCAGCACCTCGACCTGGTACCCCAGGTCTTCCGCGTGCTGGACGGCCTTCCCGCGCTCCTTCTTCAGCCGCTCCATCTCGGCCTCGAAGCGCGAGAGATGGTCGGCCTCGGCCTGATGGCTCTCCTGGCTTTCGTAGCCCCGCACAGCGCGGTCCCATCCGTCCCCTGGTCGCAAGCTCACTCCCAATTGAGCATCGCTCGCCCGCTGAACGACGCCCCCGGGGAATGGTGTCAGATACCGGGGCAGGGGTTCGGGCCCCGACCCCGTCTCCGCACCGAACCCCGGCCGAGCCAGTGCCACTCTACCGGCCGGGGAATGGGGGCATCAGTGATCAGGGTTGCTGGTGACCAGTTCGGTCAGGACTCCGTGGCAGTCCTTGGGGTGGAGGAAGGTGATCCGGGAGCCCATGGAGCCGGTTCGCGGCTCGTCGTAGAGGACCCGGACGCCCTTGCCGCGGATGGCTTCGGAGTCGCCGTCGACGTCCGCGGTGCCGAAGGCGATGTGGTGGACGCCCTCGCCGTTCTTGGCCAGCCACTTGCCCACCGCGGAGTCCTCGCGGGTGGGCTCCAGGAGCTGGAGGTAGGAGGCCCCGCCGTCGGAGGTCTCGTTGATCTTGAGCATGGCCTCGCGTACGCCCTGCTCCTCGTTGATCTCGGTGTGGAACACCTCGAAGCCGTACGTGGCACGGTAGAACTCGACGGTCTTGTCGAGGTCGAAGCAGGCGATCCCGATGTGGTCGATTCTTGTCAGCATGGGACCAGTCCACCGCCGCGGAGGGTGGTTACGCAACGTGCCAGCGATCACACCGACTGCCCGGTGACGGCGCGGGTACCGCTCAGTACATTCAGGTAAACCCTCGTTCACTCCTCATCCAAGGGGCTGTGCCTCATGTCCGGAACGAACAACACCACTTCAGTGATCGTCGCCGGGGCCCGCACGCCCATGGGGCGTCTGCTCGGCTCGCTGAAGTCCTTCTCGGGCGCCGACCTCGGCGGATTCGCCATCAAGTCGGCGCTGGAACGGGCCGGCATCTCCGGCGACCAGGTCCAGTACGTGATCATGGGCCAGGTGCTCCAGGCCGGCGCGGGCCAGATCCCCGCCCGCCAGGCCGCCGTCAAGGCGGGCATCCCGATGAACGTGCCCGCGCTCACCATCAACAAGGTGTGCCTCTCGGGCCTCGACGCGATCGCGCTGGCGGACCAGCTCATCCGCGCCGGCGAATTCGACATCGTGGTCGCGGGCGGCCAGGAGTCGATGACCAACGCCCCGCACCTGCTGCCGAAGTCCCGCGAGGGCTTCAAGTACGGCGCCATCGGGATGCTGGACGCGATGGCCCACGACGGCCTCACCGACGCCTTCGAGAACATCGCGATGGGCGAGTCCACCGAGAAGCACAACACCCGGCTGGGCATCGAGCGCGCCCCGCAGGACGCGTTCGCGGCCGCCTCCCACCAGCGGGCCGCCGCCGCGCAGAAGAACGGCGTCTTCGAGGCCGAGATCACCCCGGTCGAGATTCCGCAGCGCAAGGGCGACCCGGTGCTGTTCGTGGCGGACGAGGGCATCCGCGCGGAGACCACCGTGGAGTCGCTCGGCAAGCTGCGGCCGGCCTTCGCCAAGGACGGGACGATCACCGCCGGCACCTCCTCGCAGATCTCCGACGGCGCGGCCGCCGTGGTCGTGATGAGCAAGGCCAAGGCCGAGGAGCTGGGCCTGGAGTGGATCGCCGAGATCGGCGCCCACGGCAACGTGGCCGGTCCGGACAACTCCCTCCAGTCGCAGCCCTCGAACGCGATCCTGCACGCCCTGAAGAAGGAGGGCCTGGAGGTCTCCGACCTGGACCTCATCGAGATCAACGAGGCCTTCGCGGCGGTCGCCGTGCAGTCAATGAAGGACCTCGGCGTGACCCCGGAAAAGGTGAACGTCAACGGTGGCGCCATTGCGCTGGGGCACCCCATCGGCATGTCCGGTGCCCGCGTGGTGCTGCACCTGGCGCTGGAGCTCAAGCGCCGGGGCGGCGGCGTGGGCGCGGCCGCGCTGTGCGGTGGCGGCGGCCAGGGCGACGCCCTCGTGATCCGCGTCCCGAAGGCGTAGGTGCGCGGATGACGACGGTGGACGTCCCCACGCTGGTGGCGCAGGCCCGCGAGGGCCGGCCGCGGGCCGTGGCCCGGCTGATCTCACTGGTCGAGGGGGCGTCCCCGCACCTGCGCGAGGTGATGGCCGCCCTGGCCCCGCTGACCGGTGGCGCGTACGTGGTCGGCCTGACCGGCTCGCCCGGTGTCGGCAAGTCGACCTCGACCTCGGCGCTCGTCACGGCCTACCGCAAGGCCGGCAAGCGGGTCGGCGTGCTGGCCGTGGACCCGTCCTCGCCCTTCTCGGGCGGGGCGCTCCTCGGCGACCGGGTCCGGATGTCGGACCACGCCTCCGACCCGGGGGTCTACATCCGCTCGATGGCGACCCGCGGGCACCTCGGCGGCCTGGCCTGGGCCGCCCCGCAGGCGATCCGGGTGCTGGACGCGGCGGGCTGCGACGTGATCCTGGTCGAGACGGTGGGCGTCGGTCAGTCCGAGGTGGAGATCGCCTCGCAGGCCGACACCTCGGTGGTGCTGCTGGCGCCCGGGATGGGCGACGGGATCCAGGCCGCGAAGGCCGGAATCCTGGAGATCGGCGACGTGTACGTGGTGAACAAGGCGGACCGGGACGGCGCGGACGCGACGGCCCGGGAGCTCAACCACATGCTGGGGCTCGGCGAGTCCCGGGGACCGGACGACTGGCGGCCCCCGATCGTCAAGACGGTCGCGGCGCGCGGGCAGGGCATCGACGAGCTGGTCGAGGCCCTGGAGAAGCACCGGGCCTGGATGGACGAGCACGGGGTGCTGGACGGGCGCCGTGCGGCGCGTGCGGCCCGCGAGGTGGAGACGATCGCGATCACCACCCTGCGCGGCCGGCTGGCCGACCTGCACGGGGACGCGCGGCTCGACGCGCTGGCCGTACGGGTCGCCGCGGGCGAGCTGGACCCGTACGCGGCGGCGGACGCCCTGCTGGACGGCCTCACGGAGGCCTGAGCGGGGCCGGGGGCCCGAGGGGGAGGTGGCGGGGGCGGCGGCCGGGTGGCGCCGCCCCCGCACCGGCGTTCCGGGCGGGTCGGCCGTTGTCGCCGTCGCCGTCGCCGTCGCCGGCGGAAGCCCGGCGGCGGCAGGGCCGCGGCCGGGCCGGCGGGGTCCGGCTACACCTTCCCGCGGTTCTCGCGCAGGTGCTCCGCGACGGGGCGCAGCGATTCGCGCAGGGCCGCCAGGGCCTGAGGCGGCAGCAGGTCGATGAAGTGCTCCCGCACCGATGCCACGTGGTGCGGGGCCACCTTGCGCATGGTGTCCATGCCCTCGTCCGTGAGCACCGCGTACAGGCCGCGGCGGTCGGACTCGCAGTTCACCCGGCGCACCAGGCCCGCCGTCTCCATGCGGGTGATCTGGTGGGACAGCCGGCTCTTGGACTGCAGCGTGGCGGTGGCCAGATCGCTCATGCGCATCCGGTGGCCGTCCGACTCCGAGAGGTTCACGAGGATCTCGTAGTCGTTGTTGGTGAGCCCGAAGGGCTGGAGATCCTTTTCCAGCTGGTGCATCAGCAGTCTGCTGACGTCCAGATGGGTGCGCCAGGCGCACTGCTCGGCGTCGGTCAGCCAGCGGGTGGCCGTCTCGGTCTCGATGGTCTCCATGAATGAACTCTACCTAAGAAGTTGAATTACGTACAAAAATAGGAAGATGTGCGGAGTCTCACAGTCCGAGTCGCCGCTGGAGGTCTCCCAGCTGCCCCGGCATCCGCGGCACGCCCAGCTGACCCAGCGGGCCCTGGCCGGCCCCCGGAACGCCCTGGGCGTTGCCCGTGGCCGCACCGGCGCCCACCGCACCCACCGACTGCTCCGCCATCAGCATCTCCGACGACTGGAGCAGAACCGTCCCCGCCCCGACGAACTCGAACTGGTGCTCCTCGCCCGAGGTGCCGCCGAGTCCCGTGAGCGAACGCAGTCCGCCCATCACGCCCGTCATGTATCCGTGGTCGTAGTGGTGGCACGGGGACGGGCAGTCCGCCCAGCCCACCAGGGCCTGCGGGTCCACGCGCAGCGGCGGTTCCATGAACACCACCGGTCCGTTGGACGCAGCCACGAACTTCCCGGTTCCGATCAGCGTCAGGAAGCCCGGGACGATGGACTGCTTGAGGGCGAGCGTGGGCTGGTAGGCGAGGAGGTTCCCCGACCGGATGGTCAGGTTGCCGTCGTCCAGGTCGTACGAGTTCACGTCGAAGGCGCGGTCGGCCAGGAGCATCTTGCCCTGCCCCTCGGCCACCACCCAGTCGCTCGCGTGCAGGGGCGAGTGGAAACTGGTGCGCAGCAGCCGGTCGAAGCGGCCGTTGCCGATGCCGTTGAAGTCGATGCGCCCGTAGTAGGCGATCATCTTGCCCTTCTGCAGGAACCACTGGCTCCCCTTGAGCTCCACGCAGAAGGTGTAGGAGTTCACGTTGTCGTCGGAGGGCAGGGTGTGCGGGTCGAAGACCGTCGGGCCGCCCGGTCCGCCGGTCACGGGACCAAAGTTCACAGCTTCTCCTCCGAGGCCTGTACGAAGACGGCGCCCTGTCCGGACAGCTCCAGCTGGAACGCCTCGCCCGAACCGCGGCCGACCATGTCCCGCCAGCCCAGGGCGGCGGAGAGCTTGTTCCTGACGTCCCCGTGGTGGGCCACGTACGCCTGCGGGTCGACGTGGACCGGCCGGTTCGGGGTGATGGGGAGTTCCAGGACTCCGCCGTGGGCCATCACGGCGACCGCGCCGTGGCCCTTGAGGGTGGTCGTGAACAGGCCCTGGCCGGTCACCTGGCCGCGCACCATGCCCATGACGCCGCCCTGCGAGCCCATGAACATCGTCCCCTGCTGGAGGGTGCCGTCGAAGGCGAGCAGCCGGTCGGCCTCCACGTAGAGGGTCTCGCCCGAGAGGTTGACGACCTGGACGTGGTGGCCGCCGTGGCCGAACATCACGGTGCCGCTGCCCTCCACGGCCATCAGGGGCGTCTGCTCGTTCGCCACCCGGCGTCCGATCATGCCCATCACGCCGCCCTGACCGCCCGTCAGGCTCGGGGTGAAGGAGACGTCGCCGCGGTAGGCCAGCATCGCCCCGCGCTGGCTGTACAGCTTCTGCCCGGGGATGACCTGGGCCTCGATCATCTTCGAGTTGATCTCGCGGAACGGCATCAGACGTCGCCCCCGATGGTGTTGCGCTCGCTGGGCTGCACGTAGACCAGGCCCTCGCCCTCGAAGCGGATCTGGAAGGCCTCTCCGGACCCCTCGCCGATCAGGGTGCGGAAGGTCACGCCGGACTGGAAGGACTGCTGGAGGTTCCCGGTGTGCGCGATGTACGCGCCCGGGTCCACCGACAGCGGGTACTGGGCGCTGACGCGCAGCACCACCGCCGGGCCGTCGGACATGATCGCCGCCTGGCCCGAGCCCTCGACCGTCGTCGTGAACAGGCCGTTGCCCGTGGTCGCGCCGCGCAGGCCGGTGAACGTGGTGCCGGTGCGCAGGCCGGCGTCGGTGCACAGCAGGTTGCTGGACTCGACGTGCAGCTTCTCGCCGCGCAGATTGACCAGATTGATCTCACTCGCCCGGTCCGCGAAGTAGCAGGTGCCGTGTCCCTGCACCTCCATCACGGTCATCTGTTCACCCGTCAGGCGACGGGTCACCATTCCGCGGAGGCCTTCGCCACCGCCGGTCATCTTCTTGAAGGCCATCTGGCCGTCGTACGCGACCATGGCGCCGTTTTTGGCTTTCACGGCGTCACCGGTCAGGTCGACGGCGAGCACCTTGCTGCCTTGGAGTCGGAACTGAGCCACGGGGACGAAGGTATCGGCAGCGGACGGGCCCGAACAGTGTCCCGTGGCCGATATGCGCCACACTCTCCCGACTCCGGGGGATCCGGGGGACCCGCCACAAGATCTTCCGTGACGGCTGAGACACTGGGACGGACCCCCGGCCTCCACCCGCGAAGGTTCCACGTGGACATCAAGACCGCTTCCGCCCTGCACCGGCTGCGCCTCATCTCCGTTCCGGAAGCCCTGTCGTTCCCGGCGCTGCTGATCTTCGGCTCGCTGCTCAGCCGGGTGTCGGACATCGACTACCTGATGATGCCGCTCGGGATCCTGCACGGGATCCTGTTCGTGATCTACGCGATCTTCCTGCTCGACGTGTGGAACAAGGCGAAGTGGCCGGCCAAGAAGGTGGCCCTGTTCTTCCTGTTCGCGCTGCTGCCCTTCGGCGGCCTCTACGGGGACAGGCTGCTCAAGCGCGACGAGGCCGACAGCGTCATCGCGGCCCGCGCCCGTGAGGCGGCCCAGGCGTGATCGTCGCGTTCTCGGTCACTCCGCTGGGGGTCGGCGAAGAGGTCGGCGAGTACGTCGCCGACGCGGTCCGCGTGGTGCGCGAGTCCGGGCTGCCGAACCGCACCGACGCCATGTTCACCACCGTGGAAGGACCTTGGGACGAGGTCATGGACGTGGTCCGGCGCGCGGTGGCCGCCGTGGAGGAACGGGCCCCGAGGGTGTCCTTCATCCTCAAGGCCGACATCCGGCCCGGCATCACCGACGGGATGACCTCGAAGATCGAGACGGTGGAACGCCACCTCGCCCAGGGCTGAGCGCCGCGGCGCCGGCTACGGGGCGCAGCCGGCCGCCAGCGCGATGGCCAGGGGCGTGCGTTCGTAGAGGACCTGGTGGCCGTGGCGGGACGGGATCAGCAGACCCGCCGCGCGCAGTGCCTTCAGGTGGGCCGAGACCGTCGAGGGCGCCAGGCCCAGGCGGTGCGCGAGGGCCGTCGTGGAGGCGGGCTCGTGCAGTGCGCACAGCACCTCGGCGCGGGCCCGGCCCAACAGCCCGGCCAGCGCGCTCGGGGCCGGTCCGTCCGAGGCCGTCCACAGGGCGCCGATGCCCCGGGCCGGATACACCAGCGTGGGCTGCCACGGGGGGTCGTATCCGCCGACCACCTCCGGCCAGACGAAGGCGCTCGGCATCAGGAGCAGCCCCTGGCCGCCGAGTGCGCGGTCGTGGTGGGCCCGGCGCTCGACGGTCAGCGTGTTCGTCCCGCCGTCCCAGCGCAGATCGGGGTGGAGGCCGTCGAACAGCGCCTCCAGCCCGCCCGCCGCCAGCCGCCGGGAGTGGAACAGGACGTCCGCCTCCAGCAGGGCCCGCAGCCGGGGCCAGTGCGGGGCGACCAGGGCCCGCCAGGCCGCCTCGGTCAGATCGGCCAGCTCCGCCACCGCCCGGCCCGGATCCGCCAGCATCCGCCGCCCGGCGGCGCTCTCCAGGGCGCCCGGGGTGCAGGCCAGGGAGCGGCGCAGGTCCTCGTGGGCCGCCTCCGGCCGGCCGGCCGCCGCGCGCACCCGCGCCATCTCCTCCTCGAAGGTCGGGGACGGTCCCGTCGGGGGAGGGCTCAGCAGGTCGGGGTGGTGCCCCCGGCGCGGCATCAGCAGCCACAGCGGACGCAGGTCCAGGCCGGCCGCGGCGGCGCGGATCCGGCTCAGCCAGGGCAGGTGGTACGCCTGCCGCTCCGGGCGCATCAGGACCCGTACCGCCTCCTGCGTCTCCCAGCGCGGGGAGACCCCGAAGCGGCAGCGCAGCAGATCGGCCGGGCCGAAGCGGAAGTGGTTCCCCATGGCGGCCCCTTCGATTCGCCCGGTGCCGAATGTCTACCGGCCCACCCTAGGCGGGCCGAGGCTGACCCCCATGCCCACTCCCACCCCTCCCCCCGGCCCCGCCCGGCCGCCCGCCCCGCCGGGCTCCGCGCCCGCGCCGACGCCTGCGCCCGGCTCCCCTCCGTCCCCTGCGCCCCGTTCGGGTCCGGTCTCCGGTCCCGGGGCCGTACCGCGCCGGCAGGGCGACGGGTACCGTGCGGTGTTCCGGGTCCGGGAGTTCCGGGTCGTGTTCCTCGCGCACCTGCTGTCGCTGCTCGGGGTCGTCGTCGCCGAGATCTCCCTCACCGTCCTGGTCTACCGCGCCACCGGCTCCGCCCTGATGAGCGCGCTCACCTTCGCCCTCGGGTTCCTGCCCCACGCCCTCGGCGGCACCCTCCTCGCCCCCCTCGCCGACCGCC
Organism: Streptomyces sp. NPDC031479; assembly: GCF_055581065.1. NCBI lineage: Bacteria > Bacillati > Actinomycetota > Actinomycetes > Kitasatosporales > Streptomycetaceae > Streptomyces > Streptomyces sp. NPDC031479. The sequence goes on along the minus strand of NZ_JBVIKC010000003.1, from coordinate 95,905 downwards.
GCCCCGCCCGCAGGGTCCTCGTCGCCTGCGACCTGCTCTGCGCCGCCTGCGCGGCCGCCATGGTCTGGCCGGGGACCCCGGTCGCCGCGATCCTGGTCCTGCGCTGCGCCATGGCCTTCGTCGCCCCGCTGTTCCAGGGCGCCCGCAGCGCCTCCCTCGCCGACGTCCTCGGCACCGGCGAGGCCTTCGTCCTCGGCCGCTCTCTGCTGCGCATGGTCTCCCAGGGCGCCCAGCTCACCGGCTTCGGCCTCGGCGGGCTCCTGCTCACCGTCCTCGCCCCGCGCGGGGCGATCGCCCTCACCGCGGCGGGGTTCCTCGCCTCCGCGCTGCTGCTGCGCCTGGGCACCCGCGACCGGCCCGCCCGCGCCGGCACCGTCGTCGGCGGGTCCCCCCTCGACGGGATCCGCGCCGTCTTCGGTGACCGGCGGCTGCGCGTCCTGACCCTGCTGTGCTGGCTGCCGCCCGCCTTCGCCGTCGTGCCCGAGGCCCTCCTGACGCCCTACGCGGACGGCATCGGCGCGGGCACCGCCACCCTCGGCGTGCTCATGTGCGCACTGCCCGTCGGCTCCGTCGCCGGTGAACTCTGGGCCGGCTCGGCCCTCACCGCCCGAACGCGCTCGCGGATCACCGCCCCGCTGGCGGCCGTCGCGTCGCTCCCGCTCCTCGTCTACGCCGTCCGGCCCGGCGCCCCCGTCCTCCTCGGGGTGCTCCTGCTGGCCGGGCTCACCCACGCCTACACCATCGGCCTCGACCGGATGTTCGTGGACGCCGTCCCCGAAGCGCTGCGCGGCCGGGCGATGACCCTGCTCAGCACCGGCCTGATGACCCTCCAGGGCGTCGGCATGGCGCTCGCCGGGGCCGCTGCCGAGTTCCTCCCGGCGCACGTGGTGGTCACCGGGGCCGCCGTCCTCGGCACGGCCGTCGTCCTGCTCCTGCTTTCCCGGCTGCGCGCCGCCGCGCCCCGTGCGCCCCGCGCGCTCCACGCGCCCCGGGCCGAGGAGTGAGACGGGGCTGACCGCCAAATGACCGCCCGGTAGGGTCTGGTGGATGCCCAAGCCGCTCAGCCTCCCCTTCGACCCCATCGCCCGCGCCGACGAACTCTGGCGCCGGCGCTGGGGTCCCGTGCCCTCCATGGCCGCGATCACCTCGATCATGCGGGCCCACCAGATCCTGCTGGCCGAGGTCGACGCGGTGGTGAAGCCGTACGGACTGACCTTCGCCCGCTACGAGGCGCTGGTGCTGCTGACCTTCTCCCAGGCGGGGGAGCTCCCGATGTCGAAGATCGGCGAGCGCCTGATGGTCCACCCGACCTCGGTGACGAACACCGTGGACCGGCTGATGCGGTCCGGCCTGGTGGCCAAGCGCCCCAACCCGCACGACGGCCGCGGCACGCTCGCGTCCATCACGGAGAAGGGCCGGGAGGTCGTCGAGGCGGCGACGAAGGACCTGATGGGCATCGACTTCGGCCTGGGCGCGTACGACGCCGAGGAGTGCGCGGAGATCTTCGCGCTGCTGCGCCCGCTGCGGGTGGCGGCCGCGGACTTCGAGGAGAACCAGCCCCGGGCCGGGGCCGCGTCAAGATCGCGCAAAACGGACGGTTAGGCTCGTGGCCATGAAACGAAGCGTGCTGACCCGCTACCGCGTCATGGCCTACGTGACCGCGGTCATGCTCCTGATCCTCTGTGCCTGCATGGTGGCCAAGTACGGCTTCGACACCGGCGCCGACCTGACCCTGGCGGTCTCGCAGGTCCACGGTGTGCTCTTCATGATCTACCTGGTCTTCGCCTTCGACCTGGGCTCCAAGGCGAAGTGGCCCTTCGGCAAGCTGCTGTGGGTGCTGGCGTCGGGGACCATCCCGCTGGCCGCCTTCTTCGTCGAGCGCACCGTCCGCGCGGACGTCGAGCCGCTGGTCGAGGACGCCCTGGAGCCCGCGAAGGCCTAGAGCCCCACTCGGCCGGACGCCCCGGGGAAGGACTCCCCGGGGTTTCCCATCGACATTTACTAGGACGTCCTAGTAAATTCGTGGGTATGGACGCTGACGCCATCGAGGAGGGCCGCCGACGCTGGCAGGCCCGGTATGACAAGGCCCGCAAGCGCGAGGCCGATTTCACGACGCTCTCCGGAGATGACGTCGACCCCGTCTACGGGCCCCGCCCCGGGGACTCGTACGAGGGGTTCGAGCGCATCGGCTGGCCCGGGGAGTACCCCTACACCCGTGGTCTGCACGCCACCGGCTACCGCGGCCGGACCTGGACCATCCGGCAGTTCGCCGGGTTCGGCAACGCCGAGCAGACCAACGAGCGCTACAAGATGATCCTGGCCGCCGGCGGCGGCGGCCTCTCCGTCGCCTTCGACATGCCCACCCTCATGGGCCGTGACTCCGACGACCCCCGCGCCCTCGGCGAGGTCGGCCACTGCGGCGTGGCCATCGACTCCGCCGCCGACATGGAGGTCCTCTTCAAGGACATCCCGCTCGGCGACGTCACCACCTCGATGACGATCTCCGGGCCCGCCGTACCCGCCTTCTGCATGTACCTGGTCGCCGCCGAGCGCCAGGGAGTCGACCCGGCCGTGCTCAACGGCACGCTCCAGACCGACATCTTCAAGGAGTACATCGCCCAGAAGGAGTGGCTCTTCGAACCCGAGCCGCACCTGCGCCTCATCGGCGACCTCATGGAGTACTGCGCGAACGGCATCCCGGCCTACAAGCCGCTGTCCGTCTCCGGCTACCACATCCGCGAGGCCGGGGCCACGGCGGCGCAGGAGCTCGCCTACACCCTCGCCGACGGCTTCGGCTACGTGGAGCTCGGCCTCTCCCGCGGACTGGACGTCGACCACTTCGCCTCGGGCCTCTCGTTCTTCTTCGACGCGCACCTCGACTTCTTCGAGGAGATCGCCAAGTTCCGCGCCGCCCGCCGCATCTGGGCCCGCTGGATGAAGGAGGTCTACGGGGCGAAGTCCGACAAGGCCATGTGGCTGCGCTTCCACACCCAGACGGCCGGTGTCTCCCTCACCGCCCAGCAGCCGTACAACAACGTCGTGCGCACCGCCGTCGAAGCCCTCGCGGCCGTCCTCGGCGGCACCAACTCCCTGCACACCAACGCCCTCGACGAGACCCTCGCCCTCCCCAGCGAGCAGGCCGCCGAGATCGCGCTGCGCACGCAGCAGGTGCTGATGGAGGAGACCGGCGTCGCCAACGTGGCCGACCCGCTGGGCGGCTCCTGGTACGTCGAGCAGCTCACCGACCGCATCGAGGCCGACGCCGAGAAGATCTTCGAGCAGATCAAGGAGCGCGGCCTGCGCGCCCACCCGGACGGGCAGCACCCGATCGGGCCGATCACCTCGGGCATCCTGCGCGGCATCGAGGACGGCTGGTTCACCGGGGAGATCGCCGAGTCGGCGTTCCAGTACCAGCGCGCCCTGGAGAAGGGCGACAAGCGGGTCGTCGGCGTCAACGTCCACCACGGCTCGGTCACCGGCGACCTGGAGATCCTCCGCGTCAGCCACGAGGTGGAGCGGGTCCAGGTCCAGGAGCTGGCCGAGCGCAAGGGCCGCCGCGACGACGCCAAGGTGAGCGCGGCGCTCGAATCGATGCTCGCCGCCGCCCGCGACGGCTCGAACATGATCCCGGCCATGCTGGACGCCGTACGGGCCGAGGCCACGCTCGGCGAGATCTGCAACGTCCTGCGCGACGAGTGGGGCACCTACACCGAGCCGCCCGGCTTCTGACGGACGGTCCGCGAGGCCGGTCACGCCCCCGCCGCACGGCGGGGGAGGTGGCCGGTCTTCCGCGTTCCCGGGGACGCGGCCGGTGCCCGGCGCGGGCCGACGTGCCGGGCCGACGGGGCCTCAGGCGGAAGCGGCGCCCCGCAGGCCGTGCATCAGCAGCGAGGTGAAGGCGGACACCCACAGCTCGTCCACCGGCTCGCAGCTGACCAGCGCGCGGTGCACCACCGTGCCCGCGATCACGTCGAAGATCAGGTCCGTGGCAAGGCCGGAGAGGGCCTCGTCCTCCTCGTACGGAAGTTCCCCGCGCGCCTGGGCCCGTTCGCGACCCAGTACGACGAGACGTTTCTGCCGGTCCACGATCGCCGACCGGATCCGCCCCCGCAGCGCCTCGTCCCGGGTGGACTCGGCGACCACCGCCATCAGGGCGGTGCGCGCCTCGGGGCGCCGCAGCAGCTGTGCGAACTGCAGGACCACGTACTCGATGTCGGCTTCGAGCGAGCCCCGGTCCGGGAGTTCCAGCGCGTCGAACAACTCCGCGACCGCGTCCACGACCAGCTCGCTCTTGCCCGCCCAGCGCCGGTAGAGGGTGGTCTTCGCGACGCCCGCGCGGGCCGAGACGTCCCCCATCGTCAGCTTCGACCAGCCCAGCTCCACCAGCGCGTCCCGCGTCGCCGCGAGGATCGCGGCGTCCGCCGCCGCGCTGCGGGGGCGGCCGGTGCGACCGGGCGGGGGGCTCGTACAAGGGCTGGGGTTGCGCATGGCCGAGACCATACCCGTCAGTAGCGGAACCGGCGGGGGGTCGTTCGCTGTGGTTCAGATCACGGGGCGCCCGGGGCCCGGGGGAGTTACGCTACGGCTCGTAGCGAAAGAGCGACAACCACGCGAAGGCTACTGGCGCCAGGTGGGGACCCGGCGCCGCACAACGGTTCGACCGATCAGTGGGACGATCTTTCGGGATCCTTTTCGTCGGCGCGCGCACACGGGGGAGGATGTACGCATGCAGCCCAGAAACATGTCCATGAGCGGCGTCGTCGACCTCGCCGCGGTGAAGGCGGCCGGCGAAGCCAAGGCCAAGGCCGAGCAGGCGCGCGCGGAGGCCGCCCGGCAGGGCGGCGCCGGAGCGGGCGCCGTGCCCGGTGGCGCCGTACCGCCGTCCGCGCTCGTGATCGACGTCGACGAGGCCGGCTTCGAAAGCGACGTCCTCCAGCTCTCCAACGAGGTTCCGGTCGTCCTCGACTTCTGGGCCGAGTGGTGCGAGCCGTGCAAGCAGCTCAGCCCGCTCCTGGAGCGCCTGACCGCCGAGGCGAACGGCCGCTTCGTCCTGGCGAAGATCGACGTCGACGCCAATCAGATGCTGATGCAGCAGTTCGGCATCCAGGGCATCCCGGCCGTCTTCGCCGTCGTGGCCGGCCAGGTGTTGCCGCTGTTCCAGGGCGTGGCTCCGGAGCAGCAGATCCGCGAGACCCTCGCCCAGCTGGTCCAGGTCGCCGAGGAGCGCTTCGGCCTCATCGGCCTCCAGGTGGACCCCGGTGCGCAGGGCGTGGCGGCCGAGCGGGCCCCCGAGCCGGCCGGTCCGTACGACGCCCTGCTGGAAGCGGCCGTCGTCGCCCTGGACGCGGGCGACCTGGGCGGGGCCGTGCAGGCGTACAAGAACGTGCTCGCCGACGACCCGGCCAACACCGAGGCCAAGCTGGGCCTGGCCCAGGCCGAGCTGCTGACCCGGGTGCAGCACCTGAACCCGCAGACCGTGCGCGCCGAGGCGGCCGCCCATCCGAAGGACCCGGCCGCGCAGATGGCGGCGGCCGATCTGGACCTGGCCGGCGGGCACGTCGCCGACGCCTTCGGGCGCCTGGTGGACACCGTCCGGGTCACCTTCGGTGACGAGCGGGACTCCGTACGGGTCAGGCTCCTGGAACTCTTCGAGGTCATCGGCGCGGACGACCCCCGGGTCGCCGCCGCCCGTACCGCGCTGGCGCGCGTGCTGTTCTAGGCAGGGGCCGGGCGCCCCTCCGGGTACCGGCGATTTGTTGACACGTAGATAAACAGCGGCCGCGCTTTACCAAAACTTGGTAATCGCGGCCGCTGTTACTCGCAGTAAAGCGAACCCCGTGAACTGTCCGGTTGGTTCGTTCTTCTCCCCTTCTGTCGTGGCCCTGGGTGACACCCTGTGTGGCCACTCGACGGCGGCCGGTCGCACCCCGGTTATCCAGCCGTTACCCGCCAGTAACGACCCCCCTTGTGCCCCGGCCGCGAATGGACCACGATCGGCGACGCTCGGTCCTTCCCGCAGAGCCGCTCATCCGGAGCCGCGGTGGAGGGTCCCCACCGGGCCGGCCGGTGGCAGTGGCACCGGCCGTGGGACAGGGGGGTCTCCACCACACCCGGCGGAGCCTGTCCTCCAGGTTGCGCGAACGCGTGGCCCAGTGGTTGTCGCTCGGGGGTGATCGCCGGTGTACGGGACGTGGCCCAGCCATACCCCGGCCTCCTGCGCTCCTTCCCGAGGACGTAGCACTTCTCCCATCCCAGGACGGGCACGGCCCGGACCGGAGATGTACGTCCGAGAAGGAGGAACGATATGAGTTCTCAGGTTCGTGGCGGGACCAGATGGAAGCGCTTCGCGCTCGTCATGGTGCCGAGCATCGCGGCCACGGCCGCGGTCGGTGTGGGTCTGGCGCAGGGAGCCCTCGCGGCGTCCTTCAGCGTCTCCGGCCAGGACTTCAAGGTCTCGGCCGACAAGCTCGACGGTGACGACCTGCTCCAGTACGGCAGCGTCGCCAAGGGCAAGGGTCTGGACGGCAAGGAGGCGGCCCACCCGGTCACCATCTCCGGGTTCCGCCGCGCCGAGATCACCAACATGTGCCAGTCCCTGGTCACCCCGATCCCCGGCCTGGGCCCCATCACGATGAGGCTCCAGACCGGCAACAAGGGCACGCCGGCGGTCGCGACGAACATCTACCTGGACGTCGCCGAGCTCGACACCGACGCCGAGTTCAAGGACCTGGACATCGGTGTCGCGGTCGGGGACGCGGCCGACAAGGACCACCCGACCGCACCGCAGGCCAACACGGTGGCCAACGGCGCCCTGTTCTCGCAGCGTGCCAAGAAGGCCGTGCTGACGAAGGTGCGTCAGAAGGCGTGGGCGACGACGGCGGGCACCTTCACGCTGCCCGACCTCAAGCTGCGTCTGCTCAGCGGCGACCAGCCGTGCTACCAGGACGAGAAGTAGTCGATCCCGGTCGAGCGACCGCGGGGGCGGGGGCGGACGCCGCCGTCCGCCCCCGCGGGCTCCACAGAGTTTCCGTACCACCGTTTCCAGGGAGCTGTTGTCCATGAACCCCCAGGCCCCGGTTCGCGCCGCAGACGACGCTTGGTTCACCGTGGTGTACTACCGCTTCCGTGCCTGGAGGGGGGAACGGCCCTTCTGGGCGGGTCTCTTCACCTCCCTTGGTGGCGTACCGATCGCCTACTTCCCGTACGCGGACCTCCGGCTGGGCAACATCACCATCGCGATGGCGACCACCGCCGGCGCGGGCTCGCTGATCATCGGCATCCTGCTGATCACCCTCGGCATCGCCCTCTGGTTCCAGCAGGGCATGCGGGTGTTCGCCGGTGTCGCCGCGATCCTCCTCGCGCTGGTCTCCCTGCCGGTGTCCAACCTGGGCGGTTTCTTCCTCGGATTCCTCTTCTCCCTGCTCGGCGGCGCGCTCGCGCTGTCCTGGGCCCCGGGGAAGCCGGTCGAGGAGGAGCCCGAGGCCGATGCGGAGGCCAAGGCTCAGGAGCCGGTGCACGGCCTCCTGGGGGTCCCGGGTCCCCGCGACGTGGAAACGGCTTACGCGACCGAGACCAATGCCCACGCCGATGGCGGGAGGAACAGTGCGGGGTGACGAGACGCAGAGGGGCGCGGCCCCTGGCGCAGAGTCCCGCGACAGGAAGGGCCCGCGCCACGCGGCGCCCAGGAAGTCGCTGCTGAACAAGCTCCAGATACCCGTCGGCAAGACGATGGCGCTGGCGGCGATGCCGACGGCGGTGTTCGTCGGGATGGGCATGGCCCCGAAGATGGCCCTGGCCGACGACAAGGACATCCCCTTCGCGCCCGGCCCGTGCGTGACCCGGTCCGACGAGCCGTCGGAGTCGGCCTCGCCGTCGCCGTCCAAGACGCCCTCGCCGAGCACGTCGCCCACCACGACGCCCTCGCCCGGTGCGAGCGGGGCCCCGAAGCCGGTCACCACCCCCGCGCCCGCCGCGTCCGGCTCCACCAAGAAGGAAGCGGACAAGCAGGTGCCCCCGGCGCCCAAGCCGTCCGCGAGCGCGAGCACCTCGCCCTCCCCGTCCCCTTCGGCGACCAAGAGCACGAACCCGCTCGACCCGCTGGGAGTGGGCGACGCCCTCAAGGGCCTCGTCGACTCGCTCGGCAGGCCGATCAAGGACGCGCAGAAGCCGGCCACCCCGGCGCCCGCGCCCACCCCGAGCGGCGCGACGAAGACCGCGGACCCGGCCGCGGACGCGATCCGCGACGCGGCGAAGAAGGCCGGCGTCGAGGTCAAGGAACTGCCCCAGGACGTCAAGGACACCGTCAAGACCCCGAAGGACGAGACGGGCAAGGCCGCCGACCCGAAGAAGACGGCCGACGAGACCGACCCCGAGGCCTCGCCGTCTCCCTCTCCCTCGGCCTCGGCGTCCACGGACCCTGACGGCAAGCAGCCCTTCCCGTGCCCCACCCTCGACGCCAAGGCCTTGGCCGACGCGAAGCTGGAGCAGGGCATCCCGCTGCTGCCGGACGAGCCCTGGTACCTCGACAGCTCGCTGCTGACCCTCTACGGCCTGGACTACGCGGGCATCGTCGAGGTGAAGACGGCGGGCGGCAAGGTCAAGAAGGTCCTGAAGTTCACCGCGGACTCCCTGGACATCAAGGACCTCTACCAGACGGTCGGAACGGGCAACAACATCGCGCACCTGAAGTCCCGCCCGGGCTCCACGTCCAAGATCCGCGGGGCCAAGGTGACCATGTACACCGAGAGCCTCAAGGGCAACCTCTTTGGCCTCATCCCGATCGAGTTCACCCCGAACAGCCCGCCGCCCCTGAACGTCCCCTTCGCGTTCTTCACGAACGTCAAGGTCGTCCAGGCCGGCCAGTTCGGCGGCAACCTCACCGTCCCGGGCCTGAGGAACTACATCGGCCCGGCGGAGAAGTAGCCGCGTACGCCGTACACGGATGTGGCCCGCACCCCCGAGGGGGTGCGGGCCACAACCTGTTGCGGTGCAGGGTCAGGAAACGGCCCCGGTGCCGTTCGGCGGATCCAGGAGGTCGGCCTTCGCCTGGAGGTCCTCGGCGATGTCGTCCCAGTCGGGGCCGAAGGCGAGGAGGTCGTCCGCGGCCTCGCGCAGCAGTGGGGCGTCGTCCGGTCGCTGCAGGCAGGCGATCCGGTAGGCCAGGTTCCGGGCCCACGGCGGCAGCCCGATGAAGTTCTCGGCCTTCAGCGTGCGCAGCATGGAGAGGATCTCGTCCGGGCCGGCGTAGATGATCTTCTCGACGTACTCGAACTCGGCGAGGCCGAACTGCTCGGGCGTCACGTCCGGATTGTCCTCGGGGACGACTCCGCGCCCCAGTTTCATCAGATCTGTCACGGTGTTTCCCTGTCCGGTCACAGTGCGATTTGGTAGTACGTCGACAAGGAGATCTTGTCCGGTCCGACCTTGAAGATGTGCCCCATGATCCTGATGCCGTCGATCGTGACGTCCAGTTTCTGCAGCCCCTCCATGCTTCCGCCCTTACCCATGTGCTCCAGAGTCTTGAGGATAAGAGCCTTTTCGATGTCATCGGGGTTCAGGTGCGTCGTGTCCAGAGCCGGGAAGGCCACCTCGCCCTTCCTGGCGTCGTGGGCCCGGTGGAAGGCGTGGCCAGTGCTGATCGTCCACTTCCAGCCGCCGGCTTCGACGGCCCGCTTGAGGAGTGTGGGACTCAGGCCCGCGGCGCTGGTGATGCGGAAGGCGCCGAATTCCATGCGCGCGCCGATCATCGCGATCGGCTTCAACCGCGCCAGTGTCTGGGCGGCGGCCTCCGTCGTAGCGAAGAACTTGCCCAGGCCGGTCGCGATCTTGGCCACGGCCACCGCGAGCTGCGGGATCTTCAGTACCGAGGCACCGATGAGGACCACGTTCAGTGCCGTCCACAGGCAGCTCTCCACGTCCAGTGTGGAGAAGCACTTCCTCGCGTCGGTGATGCCCAGGACGTCGAGGAGGATCTGGCCGCCGTTCTCGATCACCCAGTCGATCACGTCCATGTTGGCCGCGGCCAGGGCGGCGCGGTACTCGTCCACGCAGGCCTGTCCACAGGCCTTGCGCAGTGCGTCCTCCTGGCTCAGGTTCAGATCGGCCCCGCCGTAGCCGGGACCGCCGTTGGACTTGGCAGCGTCGAGCTGGTGAGCCCGTAGCTCCTCTTCCCACTTGCGGTAGGCCTCTTCGGCCCGGCCCGCCGACGCGTCCGCGTCTTTCGCGGACTGCTGGGCGTTGGCGGCGGCGCCTTCGGCTGCCTTCGCGTCGGACTCGGCCTTGGTGGCCGTGCTGCTCGCTGCGTCGGCGTCCTTGGTCGCGGCGTTCGCCGCGGTACGGGCGTTGGCGGCGCTCTTCTCGGCCTCGGTGGCCTCGCTGTTCGCGCCCGCCGCCTCGCTCGCGGCATCCCTCGACGCGTTGCCGGCGAGGACGACCTCGGCTCCGGCCTGGGAGTTGTACTCCGTCGTCTTGGTGTCCGCCGTCTTCGCGGCGGAGGCGGCAGCCGCCGCCGTGGCGGCGGAGGCGCGCGCCGCGGCCACCGACTTCAGGGCCGCGGCCGTGTCCGCGGCGGCGGCCGCGGCCGCCTGCGCGGCGAGCTTGGCGTCGCCGCTCGCCTTGTCGGCGAGCGCCTTGGCGTCGGCCGCTGCCTTGGTGGCCTCGTTGGACTTCGCGGTTGCCGCGGCCGCCTGCTGGTCGGCGAGGGGCTTGGCCGTCTGCCCGATCAGGACCGCGAAGGCCGCCGCCGAGTCCGACTCGCGGTACGGGGTGCCCGTCGCGATGGCGGTGTTGGCCGGCTTGACCGCCTCCGCGGCGGAGTCGCGGGCCGCCACGGCCGCCTGCGAGGTGGCGAAGGCGTACCCGGCGGTGACCACGGACCAGGCCGCGGTCTTCTCGGCCTCGGCCTTCGCGGCGGTGGCGTCCTTCCTGGCCTGGGCCGTGGCGGCCTGGGCCTTCTTGGCCTCCTGTTCCGCCTTGACGGCGTTCGCGGACGCGGCGTCCGAGGCGTCGATGGCCTCGGCGGCCGCGGCGTGCGCGGTCTGGGCGGCCGCGTAGCTGTTCCACCACTGCGAGTTCGCGTTGTCGTACGCGGCCTGTGCGCGGGCGGCGGCGCCTTCGGCGCGGGTGGCGGCGGCGCGGGCGTCGACCGCCGCGGTGCCCGCCTCGTCGGCGGCGGTACGTGCCCGGCCCGCCGCCCCCTTCGCGTCGTTGGCGGCGGTACGGGCCTCCGTCGCGGCCTTGCGGCTGTCGCCGGCTGCGGCCGTGCCCTCGGAGGCGGCCGCCGCGGACTCCAGGGCGGCGGCGCGGGCGTCTTTCGCCCGCATCGTGCGTTCGGCCTCGGCAGCGCCGTCGCGGGCGAGGGCGGCCTTGGTTTCGGCGGCCTCGGCGGCGTCCCGCTTGTCCGCCGCGGTGTCGCCCGCGCTCTCGGCCGCGGTGCGGGCCTTGGCGGCCGCCTCGCGTTCGGTGGTGGCCCGGCCCTCGGCCGCCAGGGCCTTGTTCCGTGCCGCCGTCGCCTTCGCGTGCTCCGCCTTGGCGACGTCGCGTTCCTGCTCCGCCTTGACGCGCTGTGCCTTGGCGTTCTCCGCAGCGGTCTTGGCCGTGGCCTGAGCGGTCTCGGCCTTCGTCTGGGCGGCCTTCGCCTTGGTGGCGTTGTCGGCGGCTTCCTTCGCCTGGGCCGCGGCGGAGTCGGCCGCCGCCTTGGCCTGGGCGGCGCTTCCTGGGCGGCGATGCGGCGGAACTCGGTGTTCAGGGCGTGCGACTGGGTCTGCGCCAGCGCGTACAGGGTCTTGCTGTCCGCGACGGTCGCCTTCGCGGCGTTCGACGCGGTCAGCGAGGCCTTGGCGGCGGCCTCGGCGGCGGCGGCCGAGGCCTTGGCGACCTGGACGGACTGCTGCGCGAACAGCAGGCCGCGCCCGCGCGGGGTCTTGGCGACGTCGGCGATGGCCCAGGCGGAGCTCTGGGCGACGCCCGCCTTGTCGGACGCCGTCCTGGCGGCGGCCGACGCGGTCGCCGCCGTCTTCGCCTGGTCGGCGGCCTTGGTGCGGGCCGTCCCCAGGTCCTTGGTGGCCTGGGTGAAGACGGACGCGGCGGGTCGGCCCGACGCGTTCGCCGGCTGGTCCCCCCAGTACTTCTGCCAGGTCAGGATCTGGTCGGCGAGCCATGCCTGGCCGAGCGACTCGATCATGGCCTCGGTGGCCTTGCGGGCCTCCGTGGCCGCCGCGACCTCGGCGTTGACGATCTCGTTGCGCGGCGTCTTCTGGGTGGCGTACTCCTGCTCCCACTCCAGGTGCGCGGTCACGACGATCGGGGACATGACCCGGTAGTAGTCGACCGGGTTGAGGCTGTCACAGGAGCCCCAGGCGGCCTTCAGGGCCTCTACCTCCAGGCGGAACTCGACCGAGTCCTCGGCCGGGGCCTGCTTCATGAAGCCGCCGAGGCGCAGGTAGCGGGCGACATCGCTGGCGGTGGTGGCGCCGTAGTTGTACTCGGTCTTGTCGGCGTCGCTCAGCATGGAGTCGGCGACGAAGTCCAGGTTCGGGTCCTGGCCCTTGAGCGTGGCGGCGAGAGCCCTGGCCTTGTCCGCCGTGGCCTTGGACGCCAGCGCGTGGCCGTCGCCGCCCAGCTGGTAGTAGAGGTCACGCTGGGGGCCCAGGGTGAAGGCGACGATGTCCTTGTCGAACTGCGGGGCGTACTGCGGGATGCCCGCGGCGGTGCCGGACTTCCAGTACGGGTAGTTCGAGGCCTCCCAGCGTTCGCGACGCTCGGCGGACGCGACGGGGGAGCCTTCGCGGGAGTCCCGGTCCTTGAACATCGCCTGGCGCAGGGGGTCCATGCCCGTGCCCATGGCGGTTGCCGCGGCGAGCTCCGCCGGGGTGCCGGTGAGGGCCTTGGCGGCGACGCCCTTCATCTCGGGACCGCCGATGTGCAGGGCGAAGCCGCCCGCGCAGCGGTGGAGGCGGTCCTGGACGCCCAGGCTGATGGGCCGGTAGGCCGGCTCGTCGTCCGGCGGGATTTCCACGGCCGAGGCCGGGGCGGCACTGATGAGGCCGGCCAGCAGGGCGGCGCTGGTGGCCACGGCGGTGCTGGCGAGGCCGCGCCTCACGGTGGCCCGAACTCTCGGGCTCCGGCCCCTCAAAAGGGTCGATCTTTGCACGTGCCTGCCTGTTCTTCGGAGCGAAGTGAACAGCCCGAAGGAAGGCTCAAGTGTTTGTATGCGCTGGTCAGGCGCGTGTGATGAGTTCTCTGCCTTCCCCCGAGGCGTGAACGGACAGTGTCATGATCAGACTTACCGCCGGTAGCGTGTTTTCGGCCATTCCTACCCGACGGTAGGAATTGCACAGGAAACGTGCAGGGAATGCACAGGATCGGCAGGCCCGGAGACGCACCGAGGGCGGCACCCCGAGCGAATCGGGGTGCCGCCCTCGGTCTCCGTGCGGCAGAGTCCGGTCGGTGGGTCAGGCCTGGGAGGCGTTGCCCAGGTGGTGGACGCGGACCATGTTGGTCGTGCCCGGGACGCCGGGGGGCGAGCCGGCGGTGATGATCATGGTGTCGCCGGAGGCGTAGCGGCCCAGCTTGAGCAGCTCGCCGTCCACCAGGTCGACCATCGCGTCCGTGTTGTCCACGTGCGGGACGACGTAGGAGTCGACGCCCCAGCTCAGGGTGAGCTGGTTGCGGGTGTTCACGTCCGTGGTGAAGGCCATGATCGGCTGCGTGGCGCGGTAGCGCGACAGACGGCGGGCCGTGTCACCGGACTGGGTGAAGGCGATGAGCGCCTTGCCGTCGAGGAAGTCCGCGATCTCGCAGGCCGCGCGGGCGACGGAGCCGCCCTGGGTGCGCGGCTTCTTGCCCTGGACCAGCGGCTGGAGGCCCTTGGAGAGCAGCTCCTCCTCGGCCGCCGCGACGATCTTCGACATCGTCTTGACGGTCTCGATGGGGTACGCGCCCACCGAGGACTCCGCGGAGAGCATGACCGCGTCGGCCCCGTCCAGGATCGCGTTGGCCACGTCGGAGGCCTCGGCGCGGGTCGGGCGGGAGTTGGTGATCATCGACTCCATCATCTGGGTCGCGACGATCACCGGCTTGGCGTTGCGGCGGCACATCTCGATGAGCCGCTTCTGGACCATCGGGACCTTTTCGAGCGGGTACTCGACGGCGAGGTCGCCGCGGGCCACCATGACCGCGTCGAAGGCGTCGACGACCGCCGCCATGTTCTCGACGGCCTGGGGCTTCTCGACCTTGGCGATGACGGGGACCCGGCGGCCCTCCTCGTCCATCACCTTGTGGACGTCCTTGACGTCGTTGGCGTCGCGGACGAAGGAGAGGGCGACCATGTCGCAGCCCATCCGCAGGGCGAAGCGCAGGTCGTCGACGTCCTTCTCCGACAGGGCGGGGACGTTCACGGCGGCACCCGGAAGGTTGATGCCCTTGTGGTCCGAGATCACACCGCCCTCGATGACGATGGTCTTGACCCGCGGGCCCTCGACCTCCGTCACCCGCAGTTCGACGTTGCCGTCGTTGATCAGGATCTGGTCACCCATGGCGACGTCGCCCGGGAGGCCCTTGTAGGTGGTGCCGCAGATGGACTTGTCGCCCGGGACGTCCTCGGTGGTGATGGTGAACTCGTCACCGCGCACCAGCTCGACGGGACCCTCGGCGAAGGTCTCCAGACGGATCTTCGGGCCCTGGAGGTCGGCGAGCACGCCGACCGCGCGCCCGGTGTCCTCGGAGACCTTCCGGACGCGGTCGTACCGCTCCTGGTGTTCTGCCTGGGATCCGTGGCTGAAGTTGAATCGGGCCACGTTCATACCTGCCTCGATGAGCGCTTTCAGCTGCTCATACGAGTCGACGGCGGGGCCCAGCGTGCAGACGATTTTGGAACGGCGCATGAAGCGGATCCTATCCGTTTGTTTCGTAGCGGAATATTCCGTCTGGTGGAAAGTCCAAGTGACTACTGGGTAACCAGCGCGTACGCCTGAGTGGCGATCTCCAGTTCCTCATCGGTCGGGACCACGGCCACGGCCACCCGGGCGTACTCCGCCGACACCAGCCGGGGCTCGGCGGACCGGACGGCATTGGCTTCGGGGTCCAGCACGAGACCCAGCTCTTCCAGTCCCGCCACCGCAGCCTCCCGGACGCCGGCCGCGTTCTCCCCGACGCCCGCCGTGAACGCCACCGCGTCCACCCGGCCGAGTACCGCCGTATAGGCGCCGATGTACTTCTTCAGACGGTGCACGTACGCGGCCAGCGCGAGCCGGGCCGCCGGGTCGCCTCCGTCCGCCCGCCGCTGCACCTCGCGCATGTCGTTGTCGCCGCACAGACCCAGCAGACCGCTCTTCTTGTTCAGCAGCGAGTCGATCTCGTCGACGGACAGGCCGCCGACCCGGGCCAGGTGGAAGACGACCGCGGGGTCCACGTCGCCCGAACGGGTCCCCATGACCAGGCCCTCCAGCGGGGTCAGGCCCATCGAGGTCTCCTCGCACACCCCGCCCCGGACGGCCGAGGCGGAGGCCCCGTTGCCCAGGTGGAGCACGATCACGTTGACGTCCTCGACCGGCTTGCCCAGCAGCGCCGCCGTCGCCCGGGAGACGTAGGCGTGCGAGGTGCCGTGGAAGCCGTAGCGCCGGATGGCGTACTTGTCGGCCGTCGCCGCGTCGATCGCGTACCGGGCCACGTGCTCCGGCATCGTCGAGTGGAAGGCCGTGTCGAAGACGGCGACCTGCGGGACGTCCGCGCGCAGCGAGCGGGCCACCTCGATGCCGGTCACGTTCGCCGGGTTGTGCAGCGGGGCCAGCGGGATCAGGCTGCGGATCTCCGCGAGCACCTCGTCGTCGATCACCGTCGGCTGCGTGAAGCGGGTCCCGCCGTGCACCACCCGGTGCCCGACCGCGGCCAGCTCCGGGGAGTCCAGGCCCGTGCCGTCGGCGGCCAGCTCCGCGGCGACCGCCTTCAGGGCGGCCTCGTGGTCGGCGATCGGGCCGAGCCGCTCGCGCCTGCCGGCCGCGGCGCCGGGGCCGCTGAGGGGTTCGTGCACGAGCCGGGAGGTCTCCTCACCGATCCGCTCCACCAGCCCCGCCGCGAGGCGGGACCGGTCCGCCATGTCGAGGAGCTGGTACTTGACCGACGAGGAGCCGGAGTTGAGGACGAGTACGCGCGATGCGGTCACGGTGGCGGTCTTTCCTTCGTGCGGACGGACGGACGGAGGGAGGTCAGGCGGAGGCGGACGGCGCGCCCTGGGACTGCGCCTGGATCGCGGTGATGGCCACGGTGGTGACGATGTCCTGCACCAGCGCGCCCCGCGAGAGGTCGTTGACCGGCTTGCGCAGACCCTGGAGCACCGGGCCGACCGCGACGGCGCCCGCCGAACGCTGCACGGCCTTGTACGTGTTGTTGCCCGTGTTGAGGTCGGGGAAGATCAGCACGCTCGCCCGGCCGGCCACCTCGGAGTCCGGCAGCTTGGTCGCCGCGACCGACGGTTCCACCGCGGCGTCGTACTGGATCGGACCCTCCACGGCCAGGTCGGGACGCCGCGCGCGGACGATCTCGGTGGCCTTGCGGACCTTGTCCACGTCCGCGCCCGAACCGGAGGTGCCGGTCGAGTACGAGAGCATCGCGATCCGCGGCTCCACGCCGAAGGCGGCGGCGGTCGCGGCGGACTGGACGGCGATGTCGGCGAGCTGCTCGGCGTTCGGGTCCGGGTTGACGGCGCAGTCGCCGTAGACGAGGACCTTGTCTGCCAGGCACATGAAGAAGACCGAGGAGACGATCGAGGCCTCCGGCTTGGTCTTGATGATCTCGAAGGCCGGACGGATGGTCGCGGCGGTGGAGTGCACCGAGCCGGAGACCATGCCGTCGGCGAGCCCCTGCTGGACCATCAGGGTGCCGAAGTAGTTGACGTCGGTGACCACGTCGGCGGCCAGTTCGACGGTCATGCCCTTGTGGGCGCGGGCCTGCGCGTAGTACTCGGAGAACCGTTCCCGCAGGGGCGAGGTCGCCGGGTCGATCAGCTGCGCGCCCGAGATGTCGAGGCCCAGGTCGCCGGCCTTCTTCAGGATCGCCTGCTCCTCGCCCAGCAGGGTCAGGTCGCAGACCCCGCGGCGCAGCACCACGTCGGCCGCGCGCAGCACGCGCTCCTCGGTGCCCTCGGGCAGTACGACGCGACGCCGCTCGGAGCGGGCCCGCTCCAGCAGCTCGTGCTCGAACATCATCGGGGTGACCCGCTCGGACCGCGCCACGGACAGCAGCCCGCGCAGTTCGGCGGTGTCCACGTGCCGTTCGAAGAGACCGAGGGCCGTCTCCAGCTTGCGCGGGGTCGCGGAGTTCAACCGGCTCTGCAGCGAGAAGAGTTCGGCGGCCGTCGGGAAGCTGTTGCCGGCCACCGACACCACCGGGGTGCCCGGTGCCAGCTTCGAGGCCAGGGTCAGGACCTCGTCGGTCGGGCGCTCGTTCAGGGTCAGCAGCACGCCCGCGATCGGCGGGGTCCCGGAGGTGTGCGCGGCCAGCGCCCCCACGACCAGGTCCGAGCGGTCCCCGGGGGTGACGACCAGGCAGCCGGGGGTCAGGGCGTTCAGGAAGTTCGGCAGCATCGCGCCGCCGAAGACGAAGTCCAGGGCGTCGCGCGCCAGCCCGGCCTCGTCACCGAGGAGCACCTCGCCGCCGAGCGCCCGGGTGATCTGGGCGACGGTGGGGGCCGACAGGGACTTGTCGTCGGGCAGCACGTAGCAGGGCACCGGCAGCCGGGCCGCGAGCCGCTCGGCTATGACGTCGCGGTCCTCGGGGGCCACCCGGTTGACGACCATCGCCACGACGTGGCAGCCCAGGCTCTCGTAGGCCCGGTGGGCGTTGCGCGCCTCGGCGCGCACGGCCTCGGCGGGGTGCTTGGTGCCGCCCACCACGGGGACGACGACGGCGCCGAGCTCGTTGGCGAGCCGGGCGTTCAGCGCGAGCTCGTCCGGGAGGTTCGTGTCGGCGTAGTCGGTGCCGAGGACCAGCATGACCTCGTAGTCGCGGGCCACCCGGTGGTAGCGGTCGACCAGCCGGGACACCAGCTCGTCGGTGCCCCTCTCGGCGAGGATCGCGGAGGCCTCCTCGTACTCCATGCCGTACGCCGTCGCGGCGTCCTGGTCGATCCGGTAGCGGGCCTTGAGGAGGTCGAAGAGCCGGTCGGGGCCGTCGTGCAGCAGCGGCCGGTACACGCCGACCCGGCCCGTCTGACGCGTCAGGAGCTCCATGATCCCCAGCTCGACGACCTGGCGGCCGTCCCCCCGCTCGATACCGGTCACGTACACGCTGCGCGTCACGCGTGCTCTCCGTCCCATGATGTGTGTGCCGGGCCGGCCCCGCCGCGGAGCGGGGAGATCTTCGACCCGGTTGTCCCGATTGATGCGGGCTTGACCTCTTGACAATACCTCTGTGGATGGATAGGGCGCCCGCCGGGCAAAAGGCCTGGCGGGGAGGGTCGAAAGGCCCGGTGGGCGGATCGGCGCGGCGAGCACACCCTCCTCGGACCGTGGAACAATCGGACGGGGTACACCATTACGCCCTTCATCTTGTACGGCCGTACGCCCGCACGCGCCCGGCCGGGTACGACCAGGAGCAGGAGACACAGCACGATGCGTATCGGAGTTCTCACCGCAGGCGGCGACTGTCCGGGCCTGAACGCTGTCATCCGGTCGGTCGTACACCGTGCCGTGGTCGGTCACGGGGACGAGGTCATCGGTTTCGAAGATGGTTTCAAGGGCCTCCTCGACGGTCACTACCGCCCCCTCGACATCAACGCCGTCAGCGGCATCCTGGCCCGCGGCGGCACCATCCTCGGCTCGGCGCGCATGGAGCGCGCCCGGCTCCACGAAGCGGCCGAGAACGCGGCCGAGTTGGCCCGGCGCTACGAGATCGACGCGCTGATCCCGATCGGCGGCGAGGGCACCCTGACGGCCGCCCGGATGCTGTCCGAAGCCGGGATGCCGGTGGTCGGCGTGCCGAAGACCATCGACAACGACATCTCCGCCACCGACCGCACCTTCGGCTTCGACACCGCCGTCATGGTCGCCACCGAGGCCATCGACCGCCTCAAGACCACCGCCGAATCGCACCAGCGCGTGATGGTGGTCGAGGTCATGGGCCGCCACGCGGGCTGGATCGCCCTGGAGTCGGGCATGGCCGGCGGCGCCCACGGCATCTGCCTGCCGGAGCGCCCGTTCGAGGTGGAAGCCCTGGCCAAGATGGTGGAGGAACGATTCGCCCGGGGCAAGAAGTTCGCCGTCATCTGCGTGGCGGAGGGCGCGCATCCGGCCGAGGGGTCCATGCCGTACGAGAAGGGTGCGATCGACGCCTACGGCCACGAGCGCTTCGCCGGCATCGGCAACCGCCTCGCCGTCGAGCTGGAGCACCGCCTGGGCAAGGAGGCCCGCCCGGTCATCCTCGGCCACGTCCAGCGCGGCGGCACCCCCACCGCCTACGACCGCGTCCTCGCGACCCGCTTCGGCTGGCACGCGGTGGAGGCCGTCCACCGCGGCGACTACGGCAACATGACCGCCCTGCGCGGCACCGACATCGTGATGGCCCCGCTCGCCCACGCGGTCACCGAGCTGAAGACCGTCCCGGAGAACCGGATGTACGAGGCCGAGTCGGTCTTCTGACCCGGTCCGACAGGCCCGGCCCATCGGGACCTTCGACCCCACTCGCGCGCCGAACGGCCCCGGGCGTCTCCCTCGTGGAGCGCCCGGGGCCGTTTCGTCGCAGGAGGGAGTGTGGCCTATCCCGCACCGCCGGCCAGCGCCCAGAACCGGTCCACGATCTCCGCGAGGAACTCCCGGCCCGCGTCCCCGGTCCCGGCCGCGCCCCCGCCGCCGCCCCAGCTCAGGGTGGCCACCATCCGCGACTGGTAGTCGTTGTGCATCGTCTCCAGGACCCGCTCCAGATGGGCCTTGGGCACCGGCAGCAGCTTGGCCAGCGGTTTCGTGTACGCCTGCCAGCGGGTGGTGACCGCGCTGCGCAGCAGTCCGGCGAGCTCCTCCTCCTTGCCGGTCGCCGCCACGAACTGGGCCAGGGTCAGGCCGAGCACCGAGGCGAGGGCCGCGGACTGCCGTTCGTTGCCCTTCCAGCGCCCGGTGTCCTCCATCTTCTGGTACGCGTTCGCGTCCAGCCCGATCCGCCGGGCCAGGTCGTCGGGGTCCAGGCCGCGCGCCATGCGGTGTTCGCGCAGGGAGACGGGCTCGGCGAGCAGTTCGCCCGGGGCGCACCAGAGCACGCCGGCGAGCGCCGTGAGCTCGGTGGCGCTGGGGGACTGTTCCCCCCGCTCCCACGCCATCACGGTTTCGGGCGGGACGAGCAGTCCGTACTGGGCGCGCAGGCCATAGGCGACATGACCGGGAGCCATGCCCAGGGCCGCGCGCAGACGACGCGCGGCGGGGGCATTGAAAGGTGGGCTGGAGTGCACATGGCACACCGTAGGAGTGGCCGAGGCGTGGCGACTACCAACCAATCAAACAAGCTCATAACTCGTAGGAAAGTCCTATGGAGTTTGACGCTTTAGGCCGGTTTCCCTGCGACTGTCCGGTAATCGGATTAAGAGAAGATCCAATATCAGCGTACGGATTCAGCCACTCCATTTCAGGTGTCTTCCGCACACTCGTGGAGTGATCCCCGTCACAGGTCCCGAACCGGACATCCACCCCGTACGTGATCCATAACGGGGACCCTCGCACACGGGGGTGGCGAGGGTCCCCGGAATTCCCCGCCCGTGCCCGCCCTTGCCTTGACGTCGGCGTCAAGCCCTACGGTCGTTCCATGCGCATCGGCGAACTGGCGAAGCAGGCCGGGACCAGCACACGGACCCTCAGGTACTACGAATCACGCGGGCTGCTGGCCGCCCGGCGGACCGGCAACGGCTACCGCGACTACGACGAGGGCGACCTGAGGCTGCTGCGGCAGATCCGCATCCTCCAGGACTTCGGCTTCGAACTGGAGGAGACCCGCCCCTTCGTCGACTGCCTGCGCGCCGGCCATCCGGCCGGGGATTCCTGCCCGGCCTCCCTCGCCGTCTACCGGCGCAAGCTCGACGAGCTCGACGGCCTCATCGGCCAGCTCGCCGGCGTCCGCGAGCAGGTCGCCCGGCAGCTGGCCGCCGCCGAGGAGGCAGCCGGCAGCGCCGCCGGCCAGGGCGCCGGGGAACCGCCCGCGCCGCGCTGCGAGATGACCGGCTGACCCACGACCGCACCACCCGCACGAGAGGGGAACCACATGACCCACGCCCACGGCGTACCCGAAGTGACCGACACCGACTTCACCGCGGAGGTACTGGAGGAACGGGGCCGGCCCGTCCTGGTGGAGTTCACCGCGGACTGGTGCGGACCCTGCCGCCAGCTCGCCCCCGTCCTGTCCGCCGTCGCGGCCGAGGAGGCGGACCGACTGAAGGTCGTCCAGATCGACGTCGACCGCAACCCGGCCACCGCCGCCCGCTACGGGGTCCTGGCCGCCCCGACGCTGTTCGTCTTCCGGGGCGGCGAGCCCGTCCGCCAGATGGTCGGCGCCCGCGCCAAGCGGAAGCTGCTCCAGGAACTCGAAGAGCACCTGGAGCAGCGCCCGGTCGCTACGGCCTGAGCCAGACCGTCGCCATCGGCGGGAGCGTCATCCGCAGGCTCACCGCACGCCCCTGGGCCGGCACCGGCTCGGGGCGCAGCGCACGGGCGTGGTGGACGCCGCTCCCGCCGTACGGTTCGAGGTCGGTGTTGAGGACCTCGCGCCACTGACCCACCTCCTGCGGCACCCCGATCCGGTAGCCGTGCCGCACCACCGGGGAGAAGTTCGACACGCACAGCAGCGGCGAGCCGTCCCGCGCGAACCGGAGGAACGCGAACACGTTGTCGTCGGCGGCGTCCGACTCCACCCACGCGAAGCCCTCCGGCACGCTGTCCCGCTCCCACAGCGCCGGCGAGGCCGTGTACGTGCGGTTCAGGTCGCGCACCAGGTTCCGTACGCCCAGGTGGTCACCGGCCGCCGGGTACGAGGAATCCAGCACCCACCAGTCCGGGCCGTACGTCTCGGACCACTCCGAACCCTGCGCGAACTCCTGCCCCATGAACAACAGCTGCTTGCCCGGATGGGCCCACATGAAGCCCAGGTAGGCGCGGTGCGTGGCCCGCTGCTGCCACCAGTCACCGGGCATCTTCGACACCAGCGAACGCTTGCCGTGCACCACCTCGTCGTGCGAGATCGGCAGCACGTAGTTCTCGCTGAAGGCGTACACCATCCCGAAGGTCATGTCGTGGTGGTGGTACTTGCGGTGCACCGGCTCCTTCGACACGTACCGCAGCGTGTCGTGCATCCAGCCCATGTTCCACTTCAGCCCGAAGCCCAGCCCGCCCGCGTCCGTCGGCCGCGTGACCCCGTCCCAGGCGGTCGACTCCTCCGCGATCGTCATCACCCCCGGGCAGCGCCGGTACACCGTCGCGTTCATCTCCTGGAGCAGCGCCACCGCGTCCAGGTCCTCCCGGCCGCCGTGCGCGTTCGGCGACCAGTCGCCCTCCTCGCGCGAGTAGTCCAGGTACAGCATCGAGGCCACCGCGTCCACGCGCAGCCCGTCCACGTGGAACTCCTGGCACCAGTACACGGCGTTGGCGACCAGGAAGTTGCGGACCTCCTTGCGGCCGTAGTCGAACTCCAGCGTCCCCCAGTCCGGGTGCGCCGCCCGGCGCGGGTCCTGGTGCTCGTACAGCGGCCGCCCGTCGAACTCGGCCAGCGCCCAGTCGTCGCGCGGGAAGTGCGCGGGGACCCAGTCGACGATCACCCCGATCCCGGCCCGGTGCAGCGCGTCGACGAGGAAGCGGAAGTCGTCCGGCGTGCCCATCCGCGAGGTCGGCGCGTAGAACCCGGTGACCTGGTAGCCCCAGGACCCGCCGAAGGGGTGCTCGGCGACCGGCATCAGCTCCACGTGCGTGAACCCCAGCTCCTTCACGTACGCCGGCAGCTGCTCCGCCAGCTGCCGGTACGAGAGCCCCGGCCGCCAGGACGCCAGGTGCAGCTCGTACACCGACAGCGGCGCCTGGTGCGGCGCCCGCGCCCCGCGCCGCGCCATCCACTCCGCGTCCTGCCACACGTACCGGGAGGCGGTCACGATCGAGGCGTTGGCCGGCGGGACCTCCGCGTACCGGGCCATCGGGTCGGCGCGCAGCGTGTGGCCGCCGTCCGGGCGCGTGATCTCGTACTTGTACAGGGCGCCCTCGGCCACCCCCGGCAGGAACAGCTCCCACACGCCGCTCGCGCCCAGCGAGCGCATCGGGTACGCGACCGCGTCCCAGTACGAGAAGTCCCCGGTCACCCGCACGCCCAGGGCGTTGGGCGCCCACACCGTGAACCGGGTGCCCGCCACCCCCTGGTGCTCCATCGGCTGCGAGCCGAGCGCCGTCCACAGCTCCTCGTGCCGGCCCTCGCCGATCAGGTGCAGGTCCAGCTCGCCGAGGGCGGGCAGGAACCGGTAGGGGTCGTGGACCTCGATCTCGTCGCTGTCGTACGTCACCAGGAGCCGGTAGTCCGGCACCCCGGTCAGCGGCAGCAGCCCGGAGAACAGCCCGTCCCCCTCGTCGAGGAGCTCCGCCCGCAGCCCCTTGGCTACCACCGTGACGGCCTTCGCGTACGGGCGCAGCACCCGGAAGGCCACCCCGCCGCGCTGCGTGCGGGCCCCCAGCACCGCGTGCGGGTCGTGGTGGCGGCCCTCCAGCAGCCGGGCCCGTTCCTCCGCCGCCAGCGCGGGGGCCGGCCGCACCCCGTGGGGCGGGGCGGCGCGGCGGGCCCGGGGGGTGCGGGACCCCTTCGGTGCGGCCGGAGCGGCGGGCTCGGGTGCGGCCTTGTCGCGGACGGTCGGTGACGGCTGTCGTGCGGCGCTCACGCGAGCGGCCTCCTCGGGGGCTTCGGGTGGGGGTGGGGAGTGGTGCCGGGGGTGACCGGCGGGGGCATGCGGTGGGCGGGTCGCTGGGGTTCCGACAGCCGGCGGATCGCCGCCATCGGGACGTGCAGCCAGTCGGGGCGGTGCCGGGACTCGTAGCGGGCCTCGTACACCGCCTTGTCGGTCTCGTACGCGCGCAGCAGCACCGGGTCCTCGCGGGGGTCGCGGCCGGTGGTGCGGGCGTAGCCCTCGCAGAACGCGGACCGGCAGGCATCCGCCCAGGCGGGGGCGAACGGCCGGTGCGAGCGGGCGGCGTAGTCGAAGGAGCGCAGTATCCCGGCGATGTCGCGCACGGCCGGTTCGGGCCGGCGCCGGTCGGCCAGCGGCCGCGCGGGCTCCCCCTCGAAGTCGATCAGCGCCCAGCTGCCGTCGGCGGTGCGCAGGGTCTGTCCCAGGTGCAGGTCGCCGTGGATGCGCTGGGCGGGTACCCCGGCGCCCCGGGAGGCGGCCAGCGCGTCGAAGGCCCCGCGCAGCCCGGCCTCGTAGGGCTGGAGGGCGGGTACCTCGCGGACGGTGGCGGCGAGCCGTGCGGTCATACCGGCGGCGAGCCGGGCCGTCTGCTCGGGGCCGAGCGCCAGGGTGGGCAGGGCGGCGGCGAGGGCGCTGTGCACCTCGGCGGTGGCCCGGCCCAGCGCGTGCGCCTCGGCCGTGAAGTCGGCCCCGGCGCCGAGCCGGCGCAGCGCCAGCTGCCAGCCGTCGTCGGAGCCGCGCAGGTAGGGCTGGAGGACGCCCAGGGTCAACGGTTCTCCACCGGGCAGTTCGGCCTCGTACCAGGCGACGGGCGCGGGCACCCGGGCGCAGCCGGCGGCGGCCAGCGCTCTGGGCAGCTCCAGGTCGGGGTTGACCCCGGGGCCGACCCGGCGGAACACCTTCAGGATGTACGAATCCCCGTAGATCAGCGAGGAGTTGGTCTGCTCGCCGGACAGCGGCCGGGGGGTGAGCCCGGCCGGGACCGGGGCCCCGGGGTCCCGGTCGAAGCGCAGCGGCCCCAGGGCGCCGGGGGAGCGCAGCCGCTCCAGCAGCATCGAGGCGAGCCGGGGGTCGCCCAGCGCCTCGTAGACCGTGCGGCCGGTGTACGGCCCGGACTCGACGTGCCCGATCAGGGCGGGGCCGAGGGCGGGCGGCAGGGGCGACGGGCGGATCCCGAGCAGGAGTTGGTAGCAGTCCCCGTCCACGTCGAGGAGCAGGTGCAGCAGGCCGGGGGTGGATCCCGGCGGCAGCAGTTCGGCCGCGGAGACGGCCCTGAGCCTGCTGATGGCGCGGCCCTTGCCCGCGAACCAGCGCTGGGCGGGCAGCCAGGCCCGCAGCATCGGTTCCAGCGGGGCGATCCCGGCGGCCCGGTCGGCCGTCAGCCGGCTCCGGGCGGATGCAGCCTCCGACATGGCGTCGCGTCCTTTCCCCGGGCCGTCACAGAATGCGCAGAGTGTCCCGGATGCGCGGCAGTTGCTTCCCCGGTATGGGCGAGTGTCGGGTCAGGATGATCCGTACAGGGGCGGGCGATTGACCCAAATGAGTGCCCGCCCCGTACATCGGCCCCGTCAGTCGGCGCGCTGGTCGCTCCGCAGGCGGAACCAGTAGAAGCCGTGGCCCGCCAGGGTCAGCAGGTACGGCCACTCACCGATCGGCGGGAAGCGCACGTCACCCGTGAGCTCCACCGGGACCCGCCCGTTGAACGACCGCAGATCGAGCTCGGTGGGCTGCGCGAAGCGCGAGAAGTTGTGCACGCACAGCACCAGGTCGTCCCCGTACTCGCGCAGGAACGCGAGCACCGCCGGGTTCGACGACGGCAGTTCGGTGTACGAGCCGAGTCCGAAGGCCGGGTTCGCCTTGCGGATCTCGATCAGCCGCCGGGTCCAGTGCAGCAGTGAGGAGGGCGACGCCATGGCCGCCTCGACATTGGTGACCTGGTACCCGTGGACCGGGTCCATGATGACCGGCAGGTTCAGCCTGCCCGGATCGCAGGAGGAGAAACCGGCGTTGCGGTCCGGGGTCCACTGCATCGGGGTGCGGACCCCGTCGCGGTCGCCGAGCCAGATGTTGTCGCCCATGCCGATCTCGTCGCCGTAGTAGAGCACCGGCGAGCCGGGCAGCGACAGCAGCAGGGCCGTGAACAGCTCCATCTGGTTGCGGTCGTTGTCCAGGAGCGGGGCGAGCCGGCGCCGGATGCCGATGTTGGCCCGCATCCGCGGGTCCTTGGCGTACTCGGCGTACATGTAGTCGCGCTCTTCGTCCGTGACCATTTCGAGGGTGAGCTCGTCGTGGTTGCGCAGGAAGATGCCCCACTGGCAGCGGTCCGGGATCGCCGGGGTCTTGGCCAGGATTTCGGAGACGGGGTAGCGGGACTCTCTTCGGACCGCCATGAAGATGCGCGGCATGACGGGGAAGTGGAACGCCATGTGGCATTCGTCCCCGCCCTTCGCGTAGTCGCCGAAGTAGTCGACCACGTCCTCGGGCCACTGGTTGGCCTCGGCGAGCAGCACCGTGTCCGGGTAGTGCGCGTCGATCTCCGCCCGGACCCGCTTGAGGAGCCGGTGGGTGCGCGGCAGGTTCTCGCAGTTGGTGCCCTCCTCGGCGTACAGGTAGGGCACGGCGTCGAGGCGGAAGCCGTCGATGCCGAGGTCCAGCCAGAAGCGCAGGGCGGAGACGATCTCCTCCACCACCGCCGGGTTCTCGTAGTTGAGGTCCGGCTGGTGCGAGAAGAAGCGGTGCCAGTAGTACTGCTTGCGTACGGGGTCGTACGTCCAGTTCGAGGTTTCGGTGTCGACGAAGATGATGCGGGCGTCCTGGTACTGCTTGTCGTTGTCGGCCCACATGTAGTAGTCGCCGTACGGTCCGTCCGGGTCCTTGCGCGACTGCTGGAACCACTCGTGCTGGTCGCTCGTGTGGTTCATGACGAAGTCGATGATCACCCGCATGCCGCGGGTGTGGGCCGCGTCCACGAACTCCACGAAGTCGGCGAGGTCGCCGAACTCGGGCAGCACGGACGTGTAGTCGGAGACGTCGTAACCCCCGTCGCGCAGGGGCGAGGCGAAGAACGGCGGCAGCCACAGGCAGTCGACGCCGAGCCACTGGAGGTAGTCCAGCTTCGCGGTGAGCCCCTTGAGGTCACCCACGCCGTCGCCGTTGCTGTCGTGGAAGGAGCGGACGAGCACCTCGTAGAAGACCGCCCGCTTGAACCAGTCGGGATCGCGGTCCTTGGCGGGGGTGTCCTCGAAGGTGTCGTGGACGGGATCGTTGATCATCATGTGGTGGGTGACCCTCCGGTGGGCGGGGACGGTCGCAGGGCGGCCAGTACGTGCGCGGGCGTGCGGCCCGGTTCCAGGCGCACGTAGTTCGCCCTGCCCCAGTGGTAGGTCTCGCCGGTGAGCTCGTCGCGCACCGCGAGGGACCCGTGCCAGTCGAGGCCGAGTACCGGCATGTCCAACGAGACCGTCGCCTCCTGGGTGTGGTGCGGATCGAGGTTGACGACCACCAGTACGGAATTGGCTCCGGCATGCTTCGAAAAGGCGATCACCTGTTCGTTGTCGGTCGTGTGGAAGTGGATGTCGCGCAATTGCTGGAGGGCGGGGTTGCGCCGCCGCAGCCGGTTCAGGGTGGTGATCAGCGGGGCGATGGAGCGGCCCTCGCGTTCGGCGGCGGCCCAGTCGCGGGGCCTCAGCTCGTACTTCTCGGAGTCGCGGTACTCCTCGCTGCCCTCGCGCACCGGCTCGTTCTCGCAGAGCTCGTAGCCGGCGTAGACGCCCCAGGTGGGGGAGAGGGTGGCGGCGAGGACCGCCCGGACCTCGAAGGCCGGCCGACCGCCCTTCTGCAGGTACTCGTGCAGGATGTCGGGCGTGTTCACGAAGAAGTTCGGCCGCATCACGGAGGCCGAACGCGTGCCGGACAGCTCCGTCAGGTATTCGGTCAGCTCCGCCTTGGTGTTGCGCCAGGTGAAGTACGTGTACGACTGCTGGAAGCCCACCGCCGCGAGCGCGCGCATCATGGCGGGCCGGGTGAAGGCCTCCGCCAGGAAGATCACGTCGGGGTCGGACTTGTTGATGTCCGCGATCACCTTCTGCCAGAACACGACCGGCTTGGTGTGCGGATTGTCCACACGGAAGATCCGGACGCCGTGCTCCATCCAGTGCCGCAGGATCCGGACCGTCTCCGCGACGATGCCGGCCATGTCGGCGTCGAAGTGGATCGGGTAGATGTCCTGGTACTTCTTCGGCGGGTTCTCGGCGTAGGCGATCGTCCCGTCCGCGCGGTGGCGGAACCACTCCGGGTGCTTCTCCACCCACGGGTGGTCCGGGGAGCACTGGAGGGCGAAGTCGAGCGCGATCTCCATGCGCAGCTCGCGGGCGCGCGCGACGAAGGCGTCGAAGTCCTCGATGGTGCCGAGCTCGGGGTGGACGGCGTCGTGCCCGCCCTCCGTGGAGCCGATCGCCCACGGCACGCCCGGGTCCCAACTCCCCGCCGACAGCGTGTTGTTCGGGCCCTTGCGATAGGTGGACCCGATGGGGTGGACGGGGGGCAGGTAGACCACGTCGAAGCCCATGGCGGCGATGGCCGGCAGCCGCTCGGCGGCCGTCCGGAAGGTGCCGCTGACCGGAGCCTCGCCCGGCTCGACCACCGCGCCCTCCGAGCGCGGGAACATCTCGTACCAGGAACCGAAGAGGGCCCGCTTCCGTTCGACCTGCAGGGGCAGCGCCTTGGCCGCGGTGACCAGCTCGCGGTACGGGCGCTTCGCGAGCGCCGCGTCGACCGCCGGGGCGAGCGCGGCCGCGTAGCGCCGCTCCACCGGCCGGTCCTCGTCGCGCATCGCGTCGGCCGCCGCCAGTACGGCCTCGCGGCCGTCGCGCTTGGGGATCTTGGCCGCGGCGCGGGTGTACAGCTCCGCGCCTTCGAGCAGGGTCAGTCCGGTGTCGAGGCCCGCCGGGATCTTGATGGCGGCGTGGGCGCGCCAGGTGGCGACCGGATCGCTCCACGCCTCGACGGTGTAGGTCCACCTCCCCTCGATCTCGGCGGACACCCGGGCCCCCCACCGGTCGGTGCCGGGGGCCAGCTCGTTCAGGGGGACGGGCGGGCGCAGTCGCCCGCTGGGATCGCGCAGGACGACGTGCGCGGCAACGGCGTCGTGGCCCTCGCGGAACACGGTGGCGGAGATTTCGAAGACCTCGTCCACGACCGCCTTGGCGGGTCTGGCGCCGCAGTCGACGGCAGGGCGGACGTCCAGCACGGGAATGCGACCGATCATGATGGGATCACCTGGGGGCAGTTCGCAGGGCTCGGTGACAACAGGCCAGCCGCGATGGCGACTGGTAGTGCACGCTCTGTTCGCTCTGTTTCTAGCCGCTCGGAAGACGGCTGGGCTGCGGGCATGGCCGCTCCTGTCCGCGTTCACTCGGGTGGCGGGGAAAGGTTGTGGGCGGGTGCGCCGTGCGTGTACCGCGCGTACCCGCAGAGCCCTGCCCCACTCACACCCCGCCCAATCCGTGCCGTTGGTTAACTACTCGTACGTAGTGGCACGCGGAACTCCGGGGGATGGATCGACATCCGCCGAGGCTCCGTCAAGTCGGCGAGGAGCAGCCGTTGTACAGCGAGATATCCCCCGTCCCACCCGCCACCAGGGCCCCACAGCCGGTGTTCGCTCTGCCCTGCGGGATGGAGCTGCGGCCCTGGCGGGAGGCGGACGCCCCGGTCCTCGTGGAGGCTTACGGGGACCCCGGCATCCGGCACTGGAACCGGCCCGAACCGGAGTCCCCGGAGTCGGCCGTCGCCCGCGTCCGGCGGTGGGGTCTGCGCTGGGAGGCGGGGGAGGCCGCGGTGTGGGCGCTGGCCGACCCGGGACCGGCCCCGGCCGTCGGGCTCGTCGGCCTCGGCGACATCGATGTGAGCGGCGGCAGCGCGGAGTTCCTGTACTGGCTGCTGCCGCGCGGCCGCGGGCGCGGTGCGACGGTGCAGGGCGTACGGGCCGTCTCCCGGTGGGCCTTCGACGGCCTCGGCCTGCACCGGCTGCGGATCTGCCACTCGGTGGCCAACCCGGCCTCCTGCGCCGTCGCCGTCCGGGCGGGCTTCCCCCTGGAGGGCACGATGCGCGGCGCCCTCCACCACGCGGACGGCTGGCACGACGAGCACCTGCACGCCCGGCTGGCGACGGACCCGGAGACGGCGTAGCCGGTGGCCGCCCCCGCCCCCGTCCCCGCCGCCGGACCGCCGCCGCCCCTGTTCCCGTACGTCGGCCCGCCGGGCCCGGCCGCCCTCGCCCGCCCCGGGGTCCGCGGGCGCGCGGTGCGCGGCCCGCGGGACCTGGACCCCCTCCCCGGAGACCCGGGCGAGCCCTGCACCTACGTGGTCGACCGGGAGGGGGTCCTGCGGATCGCCCCCCGGCGCAGCGAGCACGTCGTCTGCGCGGGCGGCGAACCGGTACGGGCGGCCGGGGAGATGGGCTTCCTGCGGGGCGCCGCCGGGCCGTGGACGGTGGACGCGGTGAGCAACCTCTCCACCGGCTACTGCCCCGACCTGACGGCCTGGCGGGCCGTCGCCGCCGCCCTGGACCGGGCCGGGATCGGCCGCCCGGAGGGCTTCACCCACGCGGTGGTCTTCCGCCGGTGCGAGAGCTGCCGGGAGTGCAACGTCGTCCGGGAGGACTGGTACGTGTGCGCCCTGTGCGACGCCGACCTGCCACCCCGGTGGAACGTCGGCCGGGGGATCTGACGCCGGCGGTCCGCCGCGCCCCGCGCACGCGGGACAATGCCCGGCATGGGTCTGACGGAGCAGCTCGGACATCCCGACCCCCGGCAACGGGAGGCCGCCGCACGCCGGGTGGCGCAACGGGTGTGGGAGCCGGAGGCGGAGGAGGCGATCGGCGCGGCCCTCGTGCGGGCCGTCGGCGCCGAGACGGAACCCGGCGCGCTCGCGGCGCAGCTCGACGCGCTGCCCGCCGTCGAAGCGGGACTCACCGACGAGGGCCTGCACCGGCTCGGCCTGGTCCGCTCCGCCTCCCCGGTGCTGGCCCGGCTCCTCGCGCGGGCCGGCCGGCTCCAGATCTCCGCGCCCGTGCGACCGAGCGGCGCCGCCACCCTCGCCGTCGTGCGCTGCCTGCGCGGCGCCCCGCGCACCGGGCTGCGGCTGCGCACCCCGGACGGGGCGTGGACCGTACTGGAGCGCATCGAGCTCTACGGCCGGGCCGCCGACCGCCTCGACTCCGGGTACACCGGACGGGTGCTGCTCTCCGGGCCCGGGGCGCGCGGCCTGGGGGAGTGGGAGCGCCTCGACGCCGACCCCCGCCCGCGGGAGTGCGTACGCGGGCTGCGCGCGCCCGACCCCCGCGTCCGCGCCCTGGCCGCCGCCGGGGCCGCAGGGGCTGCCGGAGCTTCAGGAGCGGCCGGAGCGGCGGGCCCGGGAGGAGCCGCCGGAACCGGCGGGCCGGGCGCGGCCGCCGCGGACCCGGAGACGGGCCGGATGCTCTGCGCCGCCCTCGCCCGCGCCGCCGCCACCGAGCCCGACCCGTCCGCCCTGGAGTCCGAGCTCGCTGCCCTCCTGAGCCTGTCCCCGTTCCTCGGCCCCCCGGCCCTCGCGCTCCTCCACACCCTGGACGCCGCCACCCTCCCCGCCCGGCCCCGCACTTGCCTGGACGCCCTGCTGGGTCCGCACCGCACGGGCTGAGGCGGGATGGCCCGGGGCCGGAGCCGACGCTAGCCTTCCGGGGGCGTTGCGCGGGTGCACAGCGTGGTGCGGCCGCTCCTATCCGTCATCCCCTGCGAAGGTGGTACACGTGAAGGCCATCCGTCGATTCACCGTGCGCCCCGTCCTCCCCGAACCCCTGATGCCGCTCGCCGAACTCGCGCGCAACCTGCGCTGGTCGTGGCATACGGAAACCCGCGAACTCTTTCAATCCGTCGATCCCGAGGGCTGGCAGGCCGCCGGCGGCGACCCCGTCCGGCTGCTCGGGTCCGTGCCCGCCGCCCGGCTGGAGGAACTCGCCGCCGACCGGCGGTTCCTGCGGCGGCTCGCCGTCGCCGTGGCCGACCTCGACGACTACGTCCACGGCGGGAGGTGGTACCAGAGCCAGGAGAACACCGCCGAGCTCCCCGCCGCCATCGCCTACTTCTCCCCCGAGTTCGGGATCACCGCAGCGCTGCCGCAGTACTCGGGCGGCCTCGGGATCCTGGCCGGCGACCACCTGAAGGCCGCCAGCGACCTCGGCGTCCCCGTCATCGGTGTCGGGCTGCTGTACCGGCACGGCTACTTCCGCCAGTCCCTCTCCCGCGACGGCTGGCAGCAGGAGCACTATCCCGTCCTCGACCCCCACGAACTGCCCCTGACCCTGCTGCGCCACGAGGACACGACTCCCGCCCGGGTGTCGCTCACCCTGCCGGGCGGGCGGTCGTTGCACGCGCACATCTGGCAGGCCCGCGTCGGGCGGGTGCCGCTGCTGCTGCTCGACTCCGACGTCGAGGACAACGACGCCGCCGCCCGCGAGGTGACCGACCGGCTCTACGGCGGCGGCAGCGACCACCGCCTGCTCCAGGAGATGCTGCTCGGCATCGGCGGCGTCCGCGCCGTGCGCACCTACTGCGGGATCACCGGGCACGCCGCCCCGGAGGTCTTCCACACCAACGAGGGCCACGCCGGCTTCCTGGGCCTGGAGCGCATAAGGGAACTGGAAGGGGAGCAGGGGCTCGGCTTCGACGCCGCCGTCGAGGCGGTGCGCGCCGGGACCGTGTTCACCACGCACACCCCCGTGCCTGCGGGCATCGACCGCTTCGAGCGCTCCCTGCTCGCCCGGCACTTCGGCGAGGGCGGCGAGCTGCCCTCCGTACCGGTCGACCGGATCCTGGAGCTCGGGGCCGAGACCTTCCCGGGCGGCGACCCGGGGGTGTTCAACATGGCCGTCATGGGGCTGCGCCTGGCCCAGCGCGCCAACGGGGTCTCCACCCTCCACGGGGCGGTCAGCCGCGGCATGTTCGCCGGGCTCTGGCCTGGCTTCGACGCGGCCGACGTGCCCATCGCGTCCGTCACGAACGGGGTGCACGCCCCGACCTGGGTCGCCCCCGAGGTGATGCGGCTCGGCGCCCGCCAGATCGGGCCCGGCCGCACCGAGGACGCCCTCGCGGTCGGCGGTTCGCCGCGCTGGGACGCGGTCGCGCAGATCGCGGACCAGGACGTGTGGGACGTACGCCGGGCGCTGCGCGAGCAACTGGTGCAGGAGGTGCGCGACCGGCTGCGGGCCTCGTGGAAGCAGCGCGGGGCCGCCGACGCCGAACTGGGCTGGGTGGACTCCGTCCTCGACCCGGACGTGCTGACCATCGGGTTCGCCCGCCGGGTGCCCTCGTACAAACGGCTCACGCTGATGCTCCGCGATCCCGAGCGGCTGCGCCGGCTGCTCCTGGACCCGGACCGGCCCGTTCAGATCGTCGTCGCGGGCAAGGCGCACCCGGCCGATGACGGCGGGAAGCGGCTGGTGCAGGAACTGGTGCGCTTCTCCGACGACCCGCGGGTGCGCCACCGGATCGTGTTCCTGCCCGACTACGGCATGGCCATGGCCCAGAAGCTCTACCCGGGCTGCGACGTCTGGCTGAACAACCCGCTGCGGCCGCTGGAGGCCTGTGGCACCAGCGGGATGAAGGCGGCCCTCAACGGGTGCCTCAACCTCTCCGTCCTCGACGGATGGTGGGACGAGTGGTTCGAGCCCGACTTCGGCTGGGCGATCCCCACGGCCGACGGCCTCGGCACCGACGAGGACCGGCGCGACGACCTGGAGGCGGGCGCCCTCTACGAGTTGATCGAGAGCCGCGTCGCACCCCGGTTCTACGACCGCAACGGGCGGACCGGGCTGCCCGTGCGGTGGATCGAGATGGTCCGCCGCACCCTGGTGTCCCTGGGGCCGAAGGTGCTCGCAGGGCGGATGGTGCGGGAGTACGTGGAGCGTCTCTACGCCCCCGCCGCCCTCTCCCACCGGGCCCTGGACCCCGCCGCCGCGCGGGACCTCGCCTGGTGGAAGGGGCGCGTCCGGGCGGCCTGGCCGCGGGTGGCGGTCGAGCACGTGGAGGCGGTCGCCGCGGCGCCCGTCGGGGGCACCGCCGAGCTGGGCGCCACCCTCACCCTGCGGGTCCGGGTGGCGCTGGACTCGCTGGCACCCGATGACGTGGAGGTGCAGGCCGTCGCGGGCCGGGTCGACGCGCAGGACGTGATCCGGGACGCGCGGACCTTCCCGCTCAAGCCCGCAGCCGGCCCGGACCTGGAGGGCCGTTGGGTCTACGAGGGCCCGCTCGCCCTCGACCGCACGGGGCCCTTCGGCTACACCGTGAGGGTCCTGCCGAGCCACCCGCTGCTGGCGACGGCGGCCGAACTGGGACTGGTCGCCGCCCCGGTGGACGCCGAACCGATGGGCGGTGTGGTGCTGCGCTGACGCGGTGCCGTCAGGGGGCGGGCGGCGGGTCCACCAGCCGCTGCCCGTCCTCCACCAGCATCCCGGCCCGCTTCACGCTGCGCAGGATCGGGATCACCTCCACCTGGCCGACGCCGTCCACGGCGCCGATCCGCTCGGTCAGGTACGTGTAGAGCGCGTCGGTGTCCCGGCACACCACCACGGCCATCAGGGAGGCCGCCCCCGTCACGGCCGCGGCGAACGCCACCTCCCGGTGGCCCGCCAGCGCGTCGCCCACCTCCGCCAGCCGGGCCGGGGGGACGGTCAGCACCAAGGTGGCCTCCGCCTCGTTGCCGAAGAGCGACGGGACGAACTCCACGTCGAAGAAGATCGCCCCCAGATCGCGCAGCCGCTCCACCCGCCGCCGGGCGGTCGATTCCGACAGGCCGGTGGCGCGGGCCAGGTCCGGATACCCGGCGCGGCCGTCCCGGCCCAGCACCGAGAGCAGCGCCAGCTCCGTCTCGTCCAGGACGTACCGCTGCGGACCGGGCTCGACGGGGGGACGTTCCAGCGCGGCGATCTGGTCGGGCCGCAGCACGTCCACGCCCGGCCACGCGTCGGGCCCGCCGAAGAACTTCCGCAGGATGGTGTGGGC
Organism: Streptomyces sp. NPDC031479; assembly: GCF_055581065.1. Lineage (NCBI taxonomy): Bacteria > Bacillati > Actinomycetota > Actinomycetes > Kitasatosporales > Streptomycetaceae > Streptomyces > Streptomyces sp. NPDC031479. The sequence goes on along the minus strand of NZ_JBVIKC010000003.1, from coordinate 60,964 downwards.
GCTGATGCCGGTCACCCGGCGGGTGCGCGGCAGCTTCTCCAGCAGCAGGGCGTCCCGGTCCTTGCGGGTCCGGGCCCGGGTCATGCAGTGGATCTCCGTACCGCCCGAGTTCAGGGTCACCCAGGCGATGTCCGGACGGCGGGCGAGCGCCTCCGCCACCGGGAGCGCGGCATCGGGGGCGCACTGCACCCGCAACCAGGACTCGAACAGGCCGACGCGGCTGCCCTGCGGCAGCCCGACGACCCGGACCAGGCCGTCGGTCCGCAGGCGGCGGTAGCGGCGTACGACCGTCTGGTCGGAGACCTCCAGCACCTCCGCGATCCGGTTGAAGGGGGCCCGGCCGTCGATCACGAGGGCCTGCACCAGGGACCGGTCGAGGGCGTCCAGCTCCGCATCCTTCATGGTTTCCATCATCGCAGGCGCCCCCATGGGAGAAATCCGTCAGGGAGGGTCGGCCGGTGTGGGGGTGGGCGCCGGGCACTGAGACCTTGGGGGCACCGGGATCCACGCCTTTCCCGGGATCAGCGACCGAGGAGAACCCCCATGCGCAAATGGCTCCCCCTGACGGCCGTGTGCCTCGGGGCCTTCATGCTGCTGGTCGACGTCACGATCGTGACCGTCGCCCTGCCGGACATGGCCGAGGACATGAACACGGGCTTCGCCGGACTCCAGTGGGTGATGGACGTCTACGCCCTCGCCCTGGCCGCCCTGCTGCTCGGCGCGGGCTCGCTCGCCGACCGGATGGGACGCCGCCGCGTCTACCTCGGCGGGCTCGCGGTGTTCGCCGCCGCCTCCCTCGCCTGCGGTCTGGCGACCGGTCCGGGGGCCCTGATCGCCTTCCGCGCCGTCCAGGGACTCGGGGGCGCGGCGATGTTCGCCACCACCATGGCCCTCCTGAGCTCCGCCTACCAGGGCCGCGACCGCGGGATCGCCTTCGGTGTCTGGGGAGCCGTCAACGGCGCGGCGGCCGCGGCCGGGCCGATCGTCGGCGGGCTGCTGACCGAGCACTTCGGCTGGCGCTGGATCTTCTTCATCAACCTGCCCTTCTGCGCCCTGGCCGTCTACGTGACCGTCAAGGCGGTGGCCGAGTCCCGCAACCCGCGGGCCACGGGCCTGGACCTGCCGGGCATGGCCGCCTTCACGGCGGGCGCCGGGGCCCTGACCTACGCGCTGATCCGGGTCGGCGAGAACGGCTGGACCTCCGCCGCCACCCTCGGCCTGCTGGGGCTGGCCGCCGTCGCCTTCACCGCGTTCGTCCTCGTCGAACTGCGCAGCACCAAGCCGATGCTGGACCTATCGCTCTTCCGCAGCCCGAACTTCGTCGCCGTCATGACGGGCGGCATGCTGCTGTCCGGGGCCGCCTTCTCGTACCTGATGTACGTCTCCCTGTGGCTCCAGTCCGCCGAAGGCATGGGGCCGGTCCAGGCGGGTCTGGTGCTGGTGCCGATGAGCCTGGCCGCCTTCGTCGTCTCGGCGGTCGCCGGGCGGCTGCTGCACGCGGCGCCGCCGAGGCTGACCATCGCCGGCGGACTGCTGCTGATCGGCGCGGGGGCGCTGCTCCAGGCCTGGATGACGGACGCCGGCGACGGCTGGACGGCGCTGGTGCCGGGGCTGGTCCTGACCGGCATCGGCGTCGGGATGGCCACCCCTCAGCTGGCGGCCGTCGCGATGGCCTCGGTGGCGCCGGCCCGGGCCGGCATGGCGGGCGGCGCCCTGAACACGTCCCGGCAGCTGGGCAACGCCCTCGGGATCGCGGTGCTGGGCGCGGTGTTCCACGCCGGGCTGGTCTCCGGGCTCGGCGACCGGCCGCGCGCGACGGCCGACGTACTGGCCTCCGGCGGCGCGGGACGGCTGCTCGCCGAGGCCCCGGACGCGGCGCGGTGGGTGGAGGCCGCCTTCGCGAGCGGGCTGCGGGAGACGTTCCTGGCCTCGGGGGTGATGGGTCTGGCGGGCGCGCTGGCGGTGGCGCTGCTGATCCGCCGCCCGGCCGCCGACGCCCGGGTCCCGGCCCAGGCCTCCGCTCCGGCGTCGGCCGGCTCCGCCGGCCGGGCCTCCGTCTGAGGATGCGTCGTACGGGGTCGGCGGATGGCCCACGGGGCGCTCCGGGAGGGTGAACCTTCGAACGCGCTGCGCATGCCGAACCGTGTCGGCGGCCCGGTCGGCTCCTACGCTGCCCGCGGATGCCCACCGGACCGGCACCCCTGGAACCCGAGAAACGGACTCCTCCATGCGCCTTCGTACCACCGCCGCCGCCCTCCTCACTTCCCTCGCGCTCGTCGTCCCCACCGCCGGCCAGGCCCTCGCCTCCGGCCACGACCGCGACCACGACAGCCTCGGCACCCTCCACTACCGGTTCACCGACGGGGACGGTGAGGTCCGCAACGCCCAGATCCATCCCGCGGACAACGACACCTGCTACCGGCTGACCCACGCGCAGCGCCACCCGGCCTTCGCCGTGAAGAACGACACGGAGTCGACGGCGCTGCTCTTCGAGGACGGCAGCTGCGGCGGTGAGCCCCAGGAGGTCCTGGAGCCGGGCGAGCGGGCGCACGACCTGCGGGTCCGCTCGGTCTTCTTCAAGCCGTCCGACGAGCACCACGGCCGCCACGACGGCCGCGGCGAGCGGGACGACCGGGACGAGCGCGAGGACGAGGACCGCAGTGGCGGCCCGCGCCACGCCCAGCACCGGGCCGGCGGCCTCATGAACCGGGTCTTCCGCTCCGTCGGCTGACCCGCGCACCGGACGACCGGGCCCGGCACCCCGCGAAGGGTGCCGGGCCCGGTCGCGTCGTACGCCCTCAGCGGCGGCCGGCTCCCGCCGACGCGCCGCATGGAACAGGGCCGCCCGGGGAGGTCTCTCTCCCGGGCGGCCCCGTGATCTAGCGGTTCAGCTCTGGTTCACCGGCGCCCCTCGTGGGGGTCAGAAGGTGAGCTTCCAGCTGTCGATCTTGCCGGTGTCGATGGTGGCGAGGTCCGCGACACGGAGCTTCCAGACACCCTGGGCGACCTCGGAGGAGGCGTTCACGGTGAAGCTCTGGATGATGTTGTCCGCGCTGCCGCCGGTGCGGTTGCGCAGGTTGTAGACGGTGCCGTCGGGGGCGACCAGGTCGACCCGCAGGTCACCGACGTAGGTGTGCTTGATGTCCACGTCCACCTTGAGGGTGCTCGGGGCGTTGCCGGAGCGGGTCACGGTGATCGGGGACTCGACCGTCGCGTTGTCGTTGATCGCGTAGTCGTTGGTGTTCTCGAAGACGTTCTGCTGGGCGGTGCCGACCGTCCAGGTGAAGGACGCCGTACCGGTCTTGCTCGCCGAGTCGGTCACCGTGACGGTCACGTTGGACGTGCCCGCGGTGGTGGCCGTGCCCGAGATCAGGCCGGTGGAGGAGTTGATCGACAGGCCGGCCGGCAGGCCGGTCGCCGCGTAGCTCAGCGCACCCGGGTTGGTGCTGGTCGCCTGGACCTGAAGGCTCACAGCGGTGTTGATCTGGGTGGTCTGGTTGGCGATCGGGGTGACCGAGACGCCGGAGGGCGCCGGGCGGCTGCCGACGGCGATGCCGGCCCAGGCGTTGGCCACGTTGTTGTACGTGACCGAGTTGGCGCCGTACAGGTCGGCTGCGGCCTGGAGGGTCGCCGTACGGGCGGCCGCGTAGTTGGTGTTGGACTTGAAGTAGCCCACCGTCAGCGCGCGGAACCAGATCTTCGCGGCGGCGTCACGGCCGATCGCGGTGACCGGGAGGCCGTCCGAGGTCGGGGAGTCGTAGCTGACGCCGTTGATGACCTTGGCGCCGGAGCCCTCGGACATCAGGTAGAAGACGTGGTTGGCCGGGCCCGACGAGTAGTGCACGTCGAGGCCGCCGAGGCCGGAGTACCACGCGTCCTTGGACCCGCCGTCCTTGCTCGGCTTGTCCATGTAGCGCAGCGGCGTGCCGTCGCCGTTGATGTCGATCTTCTCGCCGACGAGGTAGTCACCGACGTCGTTGGCGTTGTTGGCGTTGAACTCGACGGCCGCCGCCATGATGTCGGAGGTCGCCTCGTTCAGGCCGCCGGGCTCACCGCTGTAGGTCATGTTGCCGGTGACCGAGGTGAGGCCGTGGGTCATCTCGTGCGCGGCCACGTCGATGGAGGTCAGCGGGTGGTTGTTGCCCGTGCCGTCACCGTAGGTCATGCAGAAGCAGCCGTCGTCCCAGAAGGCGTTGACGTACGCGTTGCCGTAGTGGACCCGGCTGTACGGGGCGACACCGTCGTTGCGCAGGCCGTTGCGGCCGTGCACGTTCTTGTAGTAGTCCCACGTCAGCTGCGCACCGTAGGCGGCGTCGGCGCCGGCGGTCTGACGGTTGGAGGGAAGACCGTTGCCCCAGGTGTCGGACGTGCTCGTGAAGAGCGTGCCGGTGCCGGAGCTGCCCCCGTTGAGGTCGTACGTCTTGTGTCCGCCGCGGGTCGCGTCGGTCAGCGTGTAGTTGCTTCCCGACTGCGAGGTGCCCAGGGTGACCTGGCCGCTGTACTCGGTGTTGCCGATGCCCTTTTCGATGGCCTGCCACTCGGTGATCTTCGCGCCGGTCTTGGCGTTGGTGACCACGTGCAGCTTGCTCGGGGTGACGCCGTCGCTCTGCAAGCCGCCGACGACGGTCTCGTAGGCGAGGACCGGGGCGCCTTCGGCGGCCCAGATCACCTTGCGGGCACCCTGCTCGGCCTTGGCGTCCTTGCCGCCGCTGGCCGACAGCGCGGCGAAGGCGGTGCCCTCGGCGGCCGACGGGGTCACGGTGGCGGAGGTGTCCGCGACCTTGATCTCGTGGTTGGTGGCCTTGGTGACGCTCTTGGTGACACCACCCTTGGCGTGGACCGTCAGGTCGCCGCCGAGGACGGGCAGACCGTTGTAGGTCCGCTCGTAGGTGGTGTGCGTGGTGCCGTCCGCGTCCTTGACCACATCGCGGACGACGAGCTTCTCGCCGCTGCCGAGACCGAGGGCCTTGGCGGCCTGCGCGGTGGTCGAGTTGGCGTCTGCCAGGAGCGTCGCACGCTCCGAAGCGCTGAGTACGAGATTGGCCGCGCCCGGATTGGGCTGGGCGACCTTGGCGGCCTGCGACGCGGTGGCGTCGGCGGTGGCGGTACCGGCCTGTATACCTACGGCGAGCAGGGCTGCCGCGGCTACGAACGCTCCGGCCGCAGTGGCACGCCTCTGGGGGGTGGAACTCAACGCAGACTCCTTCTGCAAGGGGGGTTCCGGATGGCTGGGTGGGCCTCCGGGCAGATCAGGGCTGGTGCGATGAACGGATCGAAGAGTGCCATCAGTTGGCTGTGATGTCAGGGCCGCGTCAAAAGTTTGGCCGGAAACAGTCCGTTGTCCGAAGAGACGTATCCGGTATCCGAACCATTCACCTTCGTGTGGGAAGGGGGGCTCCAGGATCCGGAATAGTTGATACCGGTATTTAACGCTTGGGCAACGAGAGGCCTCGTTCACCCGAACGGCATTAAACGTACGGGTGTTTGTCGTACTGTTTCCCGGTGCGACAGACGCCCGTTGCCAGGGGAAGCCGCGGGCAGGCACCACCGACATAGACCACGTGCCAGGGGGGCCCATGAGGCATGTCCGTTTTCCTGCGCAAAGTGTGGCCGGAACGGCCGCGGATGCGGAGGGGACGACAACCGCCCCTGCGCGACGCCGCGGTGACAAGGCCCGCTGGTACCTGCCGGCCGCGGTGACGGCCGACTTCGTCGGGGCCGCGATGCCCGTCGGCCTGGTCTTCGACGCCGCCCAGCAGGCCAGGCCGGTCTCCTGCGCGCTCGCCGCCGCCCTCGCGTGGACCGGCGTGCAGGGCCTGAGACGACGTTACTCCTCCCGGGCACTGGGAGAATCCCGCGGAGTACTGCCCGTCGTGCACGACTGGCTGATTCTGATCGGAATCCTGGCCGTCGCCCGGGTGATGACGGGGGAGAGCACCCCCCGACTGGCCGCCCTCGGAGCGCTGTTGCCCGCCCTGCTCGTCACGGTCGCCTGCCACAAGCTCACCTACCGGCACCTGTCGGCCGCCCGCCGCGAGGCCCAGGCCGTCAGCCGGGTCCTGGTCATCGGCGAGCCCGAGGCCGCCGAGCACGTCATCGCGCACCTCGCCGCGCGCACCGACCACCCGTACGTCGTCGTCGGCGTGGTCGCCGTCGGCGACGGCTCCCTGACCAGCGGCGTCCCGGTCGCGGCCCGGTTGGACCGCGGGATGCCCGAGGCCCCGAACGGCGACTGGGCCCCGGTGCTGGGCGCCGTCCGCAGTCACCACGCCGACCTGGTGCTGGTGGCGCCGGGTGCCCGGATCTCGGGGGAGCGGCTGCGCCGGGTGGCCTGGGTCCTGCACGACGAGGGCCTCGAACTCGCCGTGTTCCCCGGGCTGGTGGAAATATCCGTGAAGCGGCTGGAAACCGAGTCCGCCGGCGGACTCGCCGTGCTGCGGGTCGCGCCGCCCGTGCGCCGCGGGGTGCAGACCCTGCTCAAGTCGGTGCTGGACCGCCTCGGCGCCTGCGTCGGACTGCTCCTGCTGTCACCGCTGTTCCTGGCCGTCGTGCTGGCCATCCGGCTCGGCTCGCGCGGCCCGGCCTTCTACAGCCAGCGCCGGATCGGCCGCGACGGTGAGCCCTTCGTCATGTGGAAGTTCCGCACGATGGTGGTGGACGCCGACCTGCTGAAGGCCGAGCTGACGGGGGCCAACGAGAACGACGGCCTGATGTTCAAGATGCGCCGCGACCCCCGGGTGACCCGGGTGGGCCGTCTGCTGCGCCGCACCTCGCTGGACGAACTACCCCAGCTGGTCAACGTACTGACGGGCAGTATGTCCATGGTCGGGCCGCGCCCCCCGCTGCCGGAGGAGGTGGCGGAGTACGACGAGGTCGAGCTGCGCCGGCTCACCGTACGGCCCGGGATGACCGGCCTGTGGCAGATCAGCGGGCGCTCCGACCTCTCCTGGGACGAAACGATTCAGCTTGATCTCCAGTACGTCGACAACTGGTCGTTCACCAGCGACGTCGACGTGATGGGCCGTACGCTCCGCGCCGTCGTCGACGGCCGCGGGGCGTACTGAGGGCCGTGATGGGGTCAGCCCTGCCGGCCCTGGTCGAGCCACCAGCGGTAGGTGGCGGCGATGCCGTCCCGCAGCGGGATGCCCGGCTTCCAGCCCAGCGAGGTCAGGCGCGAGACGTCGAGCAGCTTGCGCGGGGTCCCGTCCGGCTTGGACGTGTCCCAGGCGAGCCGGCCCTCGAAGCCGGTCACCTCGGCGACCGTCTCGGCGAGCGCCCTGATGGTCAGGTCGTCGCCGCAGCCGATGTTGACGGGCTCGTCCCCGTCGTAGCGCTCCAGCAGCACCGCGCACGCGGCCGCCAGGTCGTCGACGTGGAGGAACTCCCGGCGCGGGGTGCCGCTGCCCCACAGCGTGACCTCGTCACGACCCTCGGCGGCGGCCTCGTGGAAGCGGCGGATGAGGGCGGGCAGGACGTGCGAGGACTCCAGGTCGAAGTTGTCGCCCGGACCGTAGAGGTTCGTGGGCATGGCCGAGACGTACGAGGCCCCGTACTGCTTGCGGTAGGACTGCACCTGCACGATGCCGGCGATCTTGGCGAGGGCGTACGCCTCGTTGGTGGGCTCCAGCGGGCCCGTCAGCAGGGCGTCCTCGTGGATCGGCTGCGGGGCGAGCTTCGGGTAGATGCAGGAGGACCCGAGGAAGAGCAGGCGGCCCACGCCGGCGGCGTGCGAGCCGGCGATGACGCTGAGCTGGATCCTGAGGTTGTCCTCCAGGAACTGCACCGGGTACGTGCTGTTGGCCATGATCCCGCCGACCTTGGCGGCGGCCAGCACGACCGCGTCCGGGCGCACGTCGCGCAGGTGGGCCGCCGTGGCGGTGGCGTCGCGCAGGTCGAGGTCGGCCCGGCCGCGGGTGAGCACCTCGTGGCCGTCGGCGGTGAGCCGGCGGGCCACCGCGGACCCCACGAGGCCACGGTGTCCGGCGACGAAGACGCGGGCGTGCGGGGGCAGGAGCGGCGAACTTGTCATACCGCCGATGATGCCAGTCCGGTGCCGGGGTGTTCCCCGGAGCCCACCCTCCGGGCCCCCGGCCCGCTGCGGCGCCCGGTTTCCGCTCGCTGCCACGATCCTGATGGTCCATCAGTCCGATGTGCGGCCCGGCCTTCCGGCCTCCGCCCGCGGCTCGCACGGGGCTCCCGATCCGAAGGGGCTTGAGCGCCCCGGAGGCCAAGCAGCCCCAACAGGGCAGTACGGTACGCATCCAGCCTCGGCCCGAGGGCGCGTTCCCGCACCTCACACCCGGCCGGCCAGGCCAGACACAGCCTGAACACGAACGACAGCAACGACAACCTGGGGGACCCCATGGGCAAGACCGCACTGATCACCGGCGTCACCGGACAGGACGGCTCGTACCTCGCCGAGCTCCTGCTCTCCAAGGGCTACACGGTGCACGGGCTCGTGCGGCGGTCCTCCAGCTTCAACACGGAGCGGATCGACCACGTCTACCAGGACCCGCAGACCGCGAACCGGTCCTTCGTCCTGCACCACGCCGACCTCTCCGACGGCGTGGCCCTGGTGAACCTGCTCCGTGACATACGCCCCGACGAGGTCTACAACCTGGGCGCCCAGTCCCATGTCCGGGTCTCCTTCGACGCTCCCCTCTACACGGGCGACGTGACCGGCCTCGGCGCGCTGCGGCTGCTGGAAGCCATCCGGGCCAGCGGGGTGGACACCCGGATCTACCAGGCCTCGTCCTCGGAGATGTACGGGGCGACCCCGCCCCCGCAGAACGAGGGCACCCCCTTCCACCCGCGCAGCCCGTACGGCGCCGCGAAGGTGTTCGCGTACTGGACCACGGTCAACTACCGCGAGGCGTACGACATGTTCGCGGTCAACGGGATCCTCTTCAACCACGAGTCCCCGCGCCGCGGCGAGACGTTCGTGACCCGCAAGATCACCCGGGCGGTCGCGCGCATCAAGGCCGGCCTCCAGGACCACCTCTACCTCGGCAACCTCGACGCCGTCCGCGACTGGGGCTACGCCCCCGAGTACGTCGACGCGATGTGGCGGATGCTCCAGCAGGACGAGCCGACCGACTACGTGGTGGCCACCGGAGTGGCGGCGACCGTCCGCGAGTTCGTCGAGTCCTCCTTCACCCACGCGGGCCTCGACTGGAACGAGCACGTGCGCTACGACCCCAAGTACGAACGGCCGAGCGAGGTCGACGCGCTCATCGGCGACGCCTCCAAGGCGCAGGAGCTCCTTGGCTGGAAGCCGTCGGTCCTGGTGCCGGAACTGGCGCGGATCATGGTGGACGCCGACATCCGTCAGGTCGAGGACCAACTGGCGGGTGCGAGCGTCCGTATCGACCGCTGAGGCCTCGCGCTTCGCCTACGATTTGCCGTGTCCCGGTCATCACCGCGACCTTCCGCGGTCTTGGCCGGGACAAACCTGCCGTATGTCCGAAGTGTGTCCTCCGCGTTGCACCCTGTTGGTTCCAATTTGGTATGCAGGGGGTCAACTGAGGTGACCAGGGCGGCGCGTGAGCCCTAGTCTGCGCCAGTACATATGGCTGTTCGGATAGTTCCAGCCATCAAGCCGGGCGATTGCCCTGGGGGGCTCATGCGTAGATCCAGAGGGCTGACTGCTGCCCTCGCCCTGTCACTGGCCGGCGCCGGTACCGGAATAGGCCTGGTGTTGATGCCCCAGGCGTCCGCCATCACGCCGCCCGTGGCGTTCACCGCCGACGAACTGCCCACCTGGCAGCCCAACGGCGTCGTCTTCGCCATGGAGCAGGCGAACGGCACCGTCTTCGCCGGCGGCACCTTCTCGGCGGTCCGCCCGCCCGACGCCGCGGCCGGCACGGAGCAGGAAGCCGTGAACTTCGTGGCGCTCGACGCCGCCACCGGCAACCCCACCTCCTGCAAGCTGGCCTTCACCGTCGGCGACGGCACCGCGACGGTGCGGGCGCTGGCCGTGTCGAAGGACAAGAAGACCCTGTACGCGGGCGGCTACTTCGGCGCCGTCAACGGAACCCCGGTCTCCAGCCTCGCGGCGATCGACATCGAGACCTGCGCCCCCAAGGCATCGTTCCACCCGAGCGTCCCCGCCACCGTCCGGGCGCTCGCGGTCACCGACGACACCCTGTACATCGGCGGCGACTTCGGCACGGTCGAGGGGCAGACCCGCGAGCGGTTCGCCGCGGTCGACGCCGGCTCCGGCGCGCTGAGGCCCTTCACCGCCAACGCGGACGAGCCGGGCCGCGCGATCCAGGTCAGCAACGACGGCAAGAACGTCCTGCTCGGCGGCGACTTCTTCTCGGTCAACGGCTCCAACACGCACGCGCTGGCGGTCGTCGACGCCACCACCGGCGCGGTCGCCAAGACCTACTCCAACATCCCCTCCAACTCGGTGGTCAAGCACATCGCGGCCGACGCGACGGGCTACTACACCGGCAACGAGGGCTCGGGCGGCGGCGTCTTCGACGGCCGCATCGGCCTCGACACCAACTTCAACGAGAAGTGGCGCGACCGCTGCCTGGGCGCCACCCAGTACGTGCTGCCGTACGACGGGGTGCTCTACAGCTCCTCGCACGCGCACGACTGCTCGCTGGAGGGCCAGTTCCCCGACGGCAAGCGCAACTTCCTGCTGGCCCAGCAGACCGACCACAAGGGTGCCGCCCCCGCGCCCGTGGACGGCTTCGTGCAGAGCCCGCCGAAGCTCGGATGGCACCCCACCGCGAACGACGGCATCGGTGAGGGCATCGGCCCGCGCGTCATGTCGATCGCCGAGAAGGACGACGTCAAGTACATGTGGGTCGGCGGTGAGTTCACCCTCATCAACGGCCGCGCGCAGCAGGGCCTGACCCGCTTCGCGTCCACCGGTGACGTCGGTGCCCCGACCACCCCGATCGCCGGCGTCGGCAGCGTCAAGCCCGGTGAGGCCCAGGTCCGCTGGCGCACCAGCTACGACCAGGACGACAGCAAGCTGACGTACCGGATCTACCGCAACGGCTCGGGCACCCCGATCGCCACGGTCTCGGCCGACTCCCTGGAGTGGGAGCGCCCGCAGGCCTCCTGGACCGACACCACCGTCAAGGCGGGCCAGGCCTACAGCTACCGGGTGACCGCCACCGACGGCGCGGGCAACACCAGCGCCCTGTCGGCGAACGTCTCCGTGACCGTCCCGACCTCGGTCCAGGCCTACCCGGACAAGGTCCGCGCGGACGGCGCCAACCTCTACTGGCGCTACGACGACACCGTCAGCCCGTACGTGGCCGACTCCTCGGTCTCCGGCAACACCGGCGGCGTCCAGGTCAGCGCCCCGGCCCTGGGTCAGAGCCCCGGCGCCATCACCGGCACCAGCACGGCGATGGGCTTCAACGGCACCAACCAGCAGGTGTACAGCGACCACCGCCAGACGGTCGGCGCCGCGTACTCCATCGAGACCTGGTTCAAGACCGGCACCACCCGCGGCGGCAAGCTGATCGGCTTCGGCAACAACACCGTCAACAGCAGCGGGTCGTACGACAAGCAGATCTACATGACCAACACCGGTCGTCTGGTCTTCGGCGTCTACAACGGCTCCGCCCGCACCATCTCCACCGGCCTGTTCGAGACGTACAACGACAACAAGTGGCACCACGTCGTCGGTACGCAGGGCCCCGGCGGCATGACGCTGTACGTCGACGGCCAGAACAAGGGCACGAACAGTGCCACGAACTCCACGCCGTACGCCGGTTTCTGGCACGTGGGCGGCGACAACCTCAGCAGCTGGCCGTCCCGTCCGACCAGCAACTTCTTCGCCGGGACCATCGACGAGACGGCCGTCTACCCCTCGGCGCTGACCCAGGCCCAGGTCAAGTCCCACTTCGACCTGGCCAAGGCCGCCGTCGACACGGTCTCCAAGGTCGTCGCCACCGAGGACACCTACATCAACCAGGGCGCCCCGAGCACCGCCTACGGCACCTCCACCCAGCTCGCGGTGCGCGGTACCTCGGCGTACGAGTCGTACCTGCGCTTCACCCTCCCGGCGGCTCCGTCCGGGCAGGTCCTCAAGAGCGCCTCCCTCCAGTTCAAGACCTCCACGCAGGCCGGGGCCGGCACCGCCGACACCGTCTCCGTGGTCCCGGTCACCGGTACCTGGAGCGGCACGGGCACGACGTTCAACACCAAGCCCACGCTCGGCACCGCCCCGCTCGGTTCCATCTCGGGCGTGCCGGACGGTTCGGCCGTGCAGAACGCCGAGCTGGACACCACCGCCGTCTCCGCCGTGCTGGGCAGCAGCTACAGCCTCGGCCTGACGAGCACGGGCACCGACGCGATGTGGCTGTGGTCCGCGGAGTCGACGGCCGCGGACGCCGCTCCGCAGCTGATCCTCACCTTCGGCCCGAAGTAACCGCCTGACGGCGTACGGGGCCCGGCCGGCACACGGCGGGCCCCGTACGCCTTTCCGACCCCGTAGGGGAGCCACCTGATGTACCGACGCTCCGCCGCGGCCGCCGTCCTCCTGGCGGCCGCCCTGACGCTGACCGCCTGCAGTTCCGACGGCGACGGCAAGGCCTCCGCCGACGCGGCGGGCAAGCCGAAGCCGCCGGCCTCCAGCCCGGTCCCGGACCCCGCGGACGCCTCCACGGCGCCCACCACGGCCGCGTCGCCCGACGCGAAGCCGACGGGGCCGGTCCTGCCGGACGCGAAGCTGACCCCGAAGACGGGCAGCTTCAAGGAGAACGAGAAGCAGTACCTCAGCGGACGCGTCCCGGAGAAGATGGATCCGGCGGCCGTCCTGCAGACCGGTCAGGAGACCTGCCAGCGGGTGGAGCGCACCGCGAAGCGGGACAAGGACGCGGCGGCAGCCGCCATCATCTCCGGGGACGTCACCGGGGCGAAGGACGCCATCAACCTCCTGTGCCCGGAGCAGAAGCCGGTGCTGGCGGTGGCGGAGAAGGGCTTCGGGGACTCCCCCCGGACCACCCCGGCCCCCGGTACCTACCGGGCGCTGACCCAGAGCTCCACCTGCACCTGGGAGGCGAAGGGCAAGGACGGCGCGATCCTGGCCTCGGGCCCCGAGAACCCGCCCAAGGCCGGTGACAGGATCACGGCCACCGTCCCGTCCGGTACCTCCGAGTTCCACTCGACGGGCTGCTACGCCTGGGTGCCCGCGTAGGCACACCGGTCCGCCACGAGGACGCCGCCGCCCGGTTCCGGGGCGGCGGCGTTTTCACGTCCCGCGCCCGGGTAACCGCGTGGCCACACGCCGAACAGTCTGGAGGCGAACGGTATGCGCGGCATAGGCGGTTGCATCGCCCTGATCGTGGTGGGGGCCATCCTCACCTTCGCGAGCGACTGGCAGATGGAGAGCGTCAACCTCGACGTGGTGGGCGTGATCATGATGGTGGCGGGGGCGGTGGGCCTCGGCGTCTACGCGAGCGTGCTCAAGCGCCGCCGCGCGATGGGCGCCGTCCCGGTGGTGGAGGAAAGGCGCGACGTCCTCTGACCCCCGCCCCCACCCGGCGGGCTCAGCGGGCGATGTCCCGGTAGACCGGGAGCAGGGTGTCCAGGACGGCGTCCATCGAGAAGGACTTCGCGGCCAGTTCGCGGGCCGCGGCCGAGGCCGCCGCGTTGGCGGCCGGGCCCAGGAGGGCGATGACGGCCTCCGCGACGGCTGCCGCTCCGGGGTCCACGGCGTGCCCGGCGCCGGCGGCCGCGATGTCCCGGGCCAGGCCGTTGGAGTGGGTCACCACCGGGGGGACGCCCACCGCGAGGGCCTCCAGGACCGACATCGGGAACGGCTCGTCCACCGAGGGCAGGACGTAGACGTGCGCCCGGCGCAGCTCCGCGAGGACCTCGGCGCCGGAGAGGGCCCCGGGCACCGTGAAGCGGTCCGACAGACCCAGGCCGGTGATCCGGGCGCGGACCGCCGCCAGTTCCCCCTCGTCCGGGCCCGCCACCACGAAGTGGGCGTCCGGGTGCGCGGCCAGCACGGCCGGGGCCGCGTCCACGAAGTCCACCGGCCGTTTGCGGGCCTGGAGCCGGGCCGAATACAGGATCCGCGGCGGCCCGGACGGGGCCGGGCGCTCCTCCTGCGCCGGAGTGCCGTTGACCAGGCGGACGGCCCGGGGCAGCGGCCCGCGCACCACCGCCTCCAGCCCCGCCCGCTCGTGCGGGGTCAGGTACAGCACGGCGTCGGCGCCGCGCAGCAGGCGGCGTACCGCCACCGCGTCGAGCACCTTGGCCAGGGCCTTCTCGCTTGGGTCCACCATCCCGTGGGTCTGCAGCACCAACGGCTTGCCGGCCCGCAGCGCGGCGAGCGCCACGGGCAGGGTCACCAGGTCCCGTGCGAGGTGGACGTGGACCAGGTCGGCCTCGCGCACCAGCCGGCCCGCCGACGCCAGCAGGGCCGGCGAGGTCATCCCGCTGAAGCCGAGCGGCAGGATCCGCCGGGCGGGGAACAGCTTGGCGGGCACCCCCTCCACGGAGTCCGGCCACGGGTCGAAGCCCTCGCCCAGCGCGAGGAGCCGGGCCTCGTGGCCGCGCGCACGCAGCCCCTTGGCCAGGTTCAGCGCCACCCGCACCGGCCCGCCGAAGGCGTGGGAGGGGGAGTGCAGGGTGACGGCGTGCAGGACCTTCGGGGCGGCACTCACTTGGGCTCCTCCACCGGGCGGCGACGCCCGTCCTGGGTCTGCAGGGTCAGCTCCGGCAGGTCCTTGTGGACCACCGATCCGGCGCCCGCCACCGCGCACCGCCCGACGGTCACGCCCGCCAGCACCGTCGCCCGTACGGCCACCCACGCGCCGTCCTCGACCACGATCGGGGCGTTGCGGTAACGGAAGTCGGCGGCGCGGTGGTCGTGCGAGCCGGTGCACAGCATCGACTCCTGCGAGAGGCAGACGTTCGCGCCTATGGTCACCGGCTCCAGGTTCAGCAGCCAGGTGCCCTCGCCGATCCAGGTGTGGTCCCCGACGGTCAGCTTCCACGGCCACAGCACGCGCACCCGGTGGCGGATCAGCACCCCCTCGCCGATCCGCGCCCCGAACGCCCGCAGCAGCGCGACCCGCAGCCGGGCGGGACAGAACCACGCCATGAACAGCGTGTTCATCACCGCGAACCAGAGGGCCTGGGTCAGCAGGCCGCGCCCCTTGTCGTAGCCGGCCAGCGTGAAGGCAGGAAGATCACGCAACAGTCGCCCCTCGTCGTCCACCCCGACGCGCCTCCCCGGGCGCGGAACGCTCAGACTAGACTGCGCGCGGATCACGCACAGGGGTGGGGGCAGCAGTGGTGACGGACGTTCGGAAGCCCTCGGCCGCCCCCGAACGGCCGCCCGTGCCCGGCGAGTCGCAGTGGGGCCGGGTGACCACCCCGCGCACCCTGCTCTCCCGCGCGCTCTCGGTCCCCCTCGCCCTCGGGTTCACCGTCTTCCTGCCGTTCTTCGTCGCCGCCCAGTCCGGCGACGGCCAGCGCGACGCCGCCTTCTGGCTGCAACTGCTGCTGGCCATGTACGCGGGCGCGCGGCTCTCGGCCATGGTGCTGACCAGCCGCCGCAAGCTGCTGCAGGGCTCCTTCTGGCTCTTCGTCTACATGGCCATGGGCGTGGCCCCCCTCGCCCAGGCCGTCCTCGGCCGGGTCCCCACGCCCGTCGTCGGCCCCCGCTCCGACCTCACCGTCGCCATCGGCCTGGTGCTGCTGGGCTGCACGGCCTTCGACGTCGGCGTACTGCTGGCCCGTCACCGGCCCGCGGCACGCCGCACGGGAGGCTCCCGCAAGGAGCCGCGACCGGTGATGGTCCACCGGCGGCGCCTCCAACTCCTCACCCTGGTCGCCTTCCTGTGCAGCGCGGCCTTCATCGCGAAGCTGGGGGGACCGGCGGTCTTCTTCTCCAGCCGCCAGGAGATCATCGCGGGCATCCAGGAGGCGGGCGTCTCCAACGGCGACGGCCAGGCCGGCCAGGCGCTCCTGCGCGGCTTCGGCACCGTGCCGGCCCTGCTCGCCCTGCTCCTGTACACGCGCTGGCTGATCACCTCGAAGTACGCCCGCCGCAAGGTCTCGGTCATCGCCACGACGGCCGCCCTCGCCGTCTTGAACCTGGTCGTCAACAACCCCGTCTCGAACCCGCGCTACTGGTTCCTCACCGTCCTGTTCGCGCTGCTCTTCACGGTCTTCCCGGTGAGCGCCGCGATGTACCGGGTGGCCCTGTCGATGGCCGTGGTGATCGCCCTGCTCGTCTTCCCCTTCGCGGACCGCTTCCGCTACGACGAGAAGAACTACAAGCCCGTCGAGACGACCTCGTTCCTGGAGCCGATGGCGCTCAAGGACTACGACCAGATCGGCATGTTCGCCAACACCATCACCTTCTCCAACTCCGGCCCCGGCCACTTCTACGGGCGCCAGCTGGCCGGATCCGTCTTCTTCGCGGTGCCCCGCTCGGTGTGGCCGGGCAAGCCGCGCGACACGGGCGTGATGGTCGGCCAGTGGATGGGCACGGTCAACACCAACCTCTCCTCCCCGATCTGGGCCGAGCTGTGGCTCGACTTCGGGCCGCTGGGCATGGGTGCCGGCCTCCTCGCCCTCGGGTACGCCGCCGCCCGCGTCGACCGCCGGTACGCCAAGCGCGCCACGCGCCGCTCACCGCCGGGCAGCCTGATCTCCACGGTGGTCCCGCTGGTCGCCGGGTACTCCTTCATCCTGCTGCGCGGCCCGCTCCTCCAGGCGTCCGGACGCGTGGCCATCGCGGGGATGTGCCTCGCGCTCGTGGCGACGTACCGCCACGACAAGGGCACGACCCTGCGCTGAGCGGGCGCCCCGCGGTCGACGGCCGCGGGTGTCCCCTTCCGGCACGGCGGGGACCCGGGTGGTTCAGGCGGCGGTGGCGACCTCGGGGGCGGGGGCTTCCAGCCGGGCCACCCGCAGCCAGCCCGCGCCCGCCTTGGCCGCCGAACCCACGGCCAGGCCCCAGGCGGCTCCCGCCACGCCCCAGGCGGCGTACCCGCCCAGCAGCAGGGCCACCGACAGCAGGGAGAAGACGATCTGGAGGGAGAGGGTGGCCCTGGGGTTCAGCACCCGCAGCGTCAGCAGGGCGCAGGTCCCCAGCCCCATCACCGCGTACTGGGCGCCCGTCGCCGGGAGCAGCGCGGCGGCCGCCGCCCAGGTGTCGCCGAGCAGGTGCCGGCCCAGCCGGTCGGGCAGTGCGTACAGGACGGCCGCCCAGCCGGCGCCGAGCACGGCGAGGGCGGCGCCCATCAGGGCGGTCAGCCGGACCACGCCCCGCTTGCCGGAGGCCCGGCCGACCACCGGCGGCCCGAAGGCGTTCGCCGAGTTGAACAGCACGTTCAGCGGACCGAAGAGGGTGGTCGCACCGCGCAGCGCGCCGACGGCCAGCGGGGTCGCGAACGCCCCGAGCCCGAGCACCGCCAGCTGGCTGGAGCCGTTGCCGACGGCGAACTCGACCACGAACCGCTGCCCCAGGTGCCCGCGCCGCAGGTACGGGCGCAGCTCGGCCCGCGCCCCCCGCACGTGGGGCCGCAGCAGCCACAGGCCCAGCCCCAGCGCGGGCAGCGCCGACAGGCCCCACACCAGCACCAGCCGGCCGGCCGACGCACCGGCCGGCTGCGCCGCCAGCGCCGCGACCACGCACAGCAGCCGCAGCGAGTCCGCGGCCAGCGCCCGCTCGGGCACCCGCAGCGCGGAGAAGCAGTAGCGCAGTCCGTCCTGGACGAGGACCAGCGGCAGGACCAGGCCCAGGGCGAGGAAGGCCCGCCCGGCGTCCCCGGCCAGGACCGGGCCCACCACGGCCAGCACCGCGGCGGCCACCGCCGACGCGGCGGCGGTGAACAGCACGGAGGAGCGGCAGACCGTCGCGAGCCTGCCCCGGACCTCGTCCGGGGGGAGCCCCTCGCCCTTCTCCAGGACCACGGTCTGGCCGACGTAGGCCATGTTCAGGCCGAGGAGCACGCTGAAGGTCACGTACACCATCGAGAAGTCCGCGAAGCCGGAGGCCGAGGACAGCCGGGCCGCCAGCACCAGCACCAGGATGTTCGTGGCGCTGGAGGCGGCCTGGTCGAGGACGGAGGCGACGGCGCCGAGGCCCCGCCGGCTCACCGCCGGCCCGTACGGACCGTGCGCAGGGCGACGGTGTCGCCGCCGTCGCCCGTGGTCTGCGGCCCGGGGTCCGCGGGCTGACGCGTCAGCGGCTGCGGGTCCGGTGCCCGGCCCGGCCCGGTGGCCGGACCGGCGGCCTCGCCGGCCTTCCCGGACGTGCCGCGCCCGCCGCGCTTCTCGGTGACCACGGGCGTGTGCAGGACGGCGCCGAGCACGGTGCCGCCGGCGCCGCCGATGAGCTCGCGGATCCGGGACAGGTCGCTGCGGTGCACCGCGCGCGGGTCGCAGACGACCAGGACGCCGTCGACGCGGTCGACGAGGGCGAGGGCGTCGGCGTAGGAGAGCACCGGCGGGGCGAGCACCACGACGGTGGAGTTGGGGGAGTCGGCCTCGGCGATCAGCCGGGTGGTGCGCGGCGAGGTCAGCGCGCGGGGGACGTTGCGCACCCGTTCGCCGGGGATCAGGTCGAAGGAGCCCGACTCGGCGGCGTCCACGACGAGCTGCCGGCCGTCGGGCCAGTCCGCCTCCCCGCCCGTTCCGGCGCCGCCCGGCTGGCTCCAGCGGGGCCGCCCGCCCGCGTCGGTGGGCAGCTGGCTGGCCAGCACGGGGGTGCGCAGGTCGGCCTCGATGAGCAGGACGTCCTTGCCGGTCTCGGCGAAGGAGGCGGCGAGGTTCACGGCCACGGCGGCGGCGGTCTCGCTGCTGCCGCGCGGGGCGACCACCAGCAGGCGGCGCCGGTCGGCGAAGCGGGAGTCGTAGGCGAGGCGGAAGGCCACCGAACGGTACTCCTCGGCGAGCCGGGGATCGGCCTCGCCGGCCGCGAGCAGCGGCCCGCCGCCGGTCTTGTCCCGGGGCAGCGAGCCCAGGACGGGGGCGCGCAGCGCCCTGGCCACGTCGCCCTCGGAACGCGGGGCCGGGTCGAAGACGAGCCGCACCCAGGCGGCGAGCAGACCGAGCGCCAGGCCCACGGCCGCGCCGAGCGCGAGCGACATGGGGATGCCCGGCCCGTCGGGCGCGGCGGGCGGGGTCGCGGGGCTGGTGACCCGGCCCGGGGTCATGTCCAGGGCCGCGAGCTTGGCGATGTTGCCGTTGAGGGCGTTGACCTTGCTCTGCAGGTCGGTCTTGGAGGACAGCGCCGCGTCACGGGCCGTCCCGGCGGGCAGGTTGTTGGCCTGCCGGGCCGTCTCGTCGAGCTGCTTGGCGACCGGGTCGCGCTGGTCCTCGTAGCCCTTGACCATCTTGTCGCGCGTGGCGTCGAGGGCCTCCTGCCGCTTCAGCAGGTAGGCGGCGGTCATCGCGTTCGCGCGCTTGGCGGCCTCCTTGGGGGAGGCCGAGGTGTAGGTGAAGCGGAGGACCATCGTCTGCGGCGGGTTGGTCACCTGGAGGCCGCCGCGCAGCGCGGCGAAGTCCTTGTCGGCGATGCCCAGTTGCTTCGCCGCCTGCCCGGCCGTGGAGCTGGAGAGCGCGACCTGGCGTTCCGAGCCGATGTTGATGGCCTTGTCGGGGGCCAGGCTCGGGTTGAACGGGTCGTCGGTGGGGGCGCGCAGCACGACGTCGGCGGTCGCGACATAGGTGTCCGCGGTGGAGATGCCGAGGTAGACGCCGCCCAGCAGGCCGATGCCCACGCCCGCGCCGATGAGCCGCCGGTAGCGCAGGAGCTGCTTGAACTGGTCCCGCAGGAGGTCCGGCTCGTCGTCGGCCGGGGCCGCTGCCGGGCGGTTCGTCTCGGTCACGGCTGGAGACCCCCAAGTGCTTCGTCGATCAGTGCGTCGATGCGGGCCAGGCCCGCCTCACGGCTCAGGTGGGCCGCCACGTGGACGGGCCCGGCGGCGCCCAGCGCGTCCGCGCCCTCGGGGTCCTCGGCCAGGGCCCGTACGGCCTTCAGCAGGGCCGCGGGGTCCTCCGGGGGTACGAGCACCCCCGCGCCGGAACGTTCCACCTCCTGGGCGGTCCCGCCCTCGGCCGCGACGGACGCGACGACGGGCCGGCCGGCCTGGAAGTAGGAGGTCAGCTTGGACGGGACGCTCATGTCGAGCACGGCCGCGTGCTGGGTGACCGCGAGGACGTCCGCCGCCGCGAGGATATCGGGGAACTCGCCGTCGGCGGCAGGGGGGATGATGTCCAGGTTCGGCACGTCGGCGGAGAGGTCGGCGAGGGCCGCGCGCTGGCTGCCGTCGCCCATGAGCACGAAACGGACCCGCGGGTCGAGCCGGGCCGCGCCGACGAGGACGTCGAGGCCCTGCTTGAGGCCCATGTTCCCGGAGTGCAGCACCACGGTCTGGCCGGGTGCCCAGCCGAGGTGACGGCGGGTCTCCCCGCGGGGCTTGGTGGGCTGGGGCACGTGGGACCAGTTGGGGACCAGCCGGATCCGCTTCGGGTCCACGCCCATGCCCACGACCCGGTCCACGAAGGTCTCGTGGATGACGCCGACCAGGGTGGCGCGCCCCAGGGCGTACGCCTCCGCGCGCCCGGCGAACGCGGCGGCCTTGTCGCCGCCGCTGATCCCGCTCTGCGCGGCCGCGGCCCCCATCAGGTCCTGGACGACCGGGACGTAGGGGACCTTCCACTTCGCCGCGAGCCGGGCGGCGAGCACCCCGCCGGCCAGACTGGGCATCTGGGCCAGGATCGCGTCGGGCTTCGGCATCCGCGGCGGGGCCACCGCACCGTGCAGCAGAATCGATCCTTCAAACAGGGCGCGCCTGACGGCGGTCTGACGCGGCGGCACCGTGTGCGCACGCCGGTGCACGGTGACCCCCGCGCGCTGCTCCGTGCGCCGGAGCGCCCCCTTGTACTCCGGCTCGACGGACCAGGCCGGATAGTGCGGCATCCCCGCCAATACGTGCGTCTCGTGGCCGATTTCGGCCCAGTGCTCCGCGATCTGGGTGGCGTACGGGCCTATGCCCGCATGCTCGGGGGCGTAGTTGGTGGAAACCAGCAGCAGGCGCCGGTGACCGGATGTGGACACTGAACGTCCCCTTCTCCCCTGGATGATGCGCACGTCACCCTATTCGTTCACCCGCAGGGTGGGGAACGTGCGCGCTATTGTCTGCTAATCCGCCGCACCGGGGGGTGCGGCCGCTGGGGGGTAACTGATGACGGAGTACGACATGTCCGAGCGCGGTTCGGCGGCGCGCAGGCCGTACCGGGTGGGCTACGCGCCCGGAGCCTACGACCTCTTCCACATCGGACACCTCAACATCCTTCGCCACGCCCGCAGCAGATGCGACTACCTCGTCGCCGGCGTGGTCTCGGACGAGATGGCCGAACTGGCCAAGGGCCGCCGCCCGATGATCCCGCTCGTCGAGCGGCTGGAGATCGTCCGCAGCGTCAAGTACGTCGACGCCGCCTTCGTCGAGACGGTCCCGGACAAGGTCGAGACCTGGAAGCAGGTCCGCTTCGACGTGATCTTCAAGGGCGACGACTGGCGGGGCACCCCCAAGGGGGCCCGGCTGGAGCGGGACTTCGCCGCCCACGGGGTCGACGTCGTCTACTTCCCCTACACCGTGCACACGTCCAGCACCCAGCTGCGCCGGGCCCTGGACGCGCTCGCGCAGCCCCAGGCGGAACCCCTCACCGCCGAACGGCGCTGAGCTCCCTGAACCACTTCGCCAGGAACGCCAGCAGGAACACCGCGGCGACGGCACCCAGGCCCGCGTACGCCCAGCGGAACAGCGCCCCGCCGCCGAGCAGCAGGAACACCAGGCAGAACACCCCGTAGTCCACGGGCAGCAGGGCCACCGCGCGCAGGGTCGACGGCACGGCGGCGGGGCTGCCCGGAGCCGGCTTCGGCTTGAGCTTCTCGGTCAGCAGACCGCCGAAGAAGGTGACGACCGCGACGAACTGGAAGCCCAGCGGCACCAGCAGCCAGCCGTCGGAGCCGGTCCCGTACTCCTCGGGGAAGCGGTGGAAGGCGATCAGCACGCAGGCGTGCAGGGCGGTCAGCTTGGCGGCGTCCACGACGTGGTCGAGCCACTCGCCCGCCGCGCTGCCGCCCCCGCGCAGCCGGGCCAACTGCCCGTCGGCGGAGTCGAAGGCGAAGCCGACCGCGAGCGCGGCCCACACGGCGACGCCCAGCCCCCAGGAGGGGGCGGCCAGCGCGACGGCCGCCACGGCGGCGAAGCTGAAGGCGGCGCTGACCAGCGTCACCTGGTTCGGCGTGAGCCCGAGCGCGTACGATCCGGCGGCCAGGTACCGCCCGGCGGGCCGATTGACGAACCGTGAATAGAGCGACACCCCCTTGGCCGACTTCTGCGCCCCGCGCAGTTCCAGCAGCGCGGTCCCGACTCTCGCCATGCGTTCCCCCCTGGTCCCCGGCGATGGCACCCGCGCACGAGTGCACGGGTGTTCGTATGAGGGGCACATCATCGCAGGGCGGCCACGGACTCCGGTTCCGGGCGGCCCGATGCGTCCGGAACCGGCGCCGCGGCCGGGAGACCCGGCCCCACGACACCACCCGCAGCGACAGCGCCCTACGACACCACCCGCAGCAGCAGCACCGACCGGGCCGGGACCGTCAGCCGCTCCCCGCCCCGGTGCCGCCCCGCCGGCGCCTCGGCCTGCTCCTCCCGGGAGGTGTCCAGGACGAGTTCGTACGTCCCCGCCCACGGAGGGCCCGGCAGGATCCACTCCACTGGCCGGTCCCCGGCGTGCAGCAGCGCCAGGAAGCTGTCGTCCGTCACCTGCAGACCCCGCTCGTCCCGGCCCGGGATGTCCCGCCCCGACAGGTAGAGCCCCAGCGCGGCGGCCGGCGCGTACCAGTCCCGCTCCGTCATCTCCGTGCCCGCGGGGGTGAACCAGGCCAGGTCCCGCAGTCCGTCCGCGCCCTGCGCCCGCCCCGAGAAGAACGCCCGCCGCCGCAGTACCGGATGCGCCTGGCGCAGTGCGATCAGCCGCCGGGCCAGCGCGAACAGCTCCTTCCAGGCGGGGTCCTCCAGCAGCGACCAGTCCACCCATCCCGTCTCGTTGTCCTGGCAGTACGCGTTGTTGTTGCCGCCCTGGGTGCGCCCGAACTCGTCGCCCGCCACCAGCATCGGCACCCCGGTCGACAGCAGCAGCGTGGTCAGCAGGTTGCGCAGCTGGCGCCGGCGCAGCGCCCCGATCCCCGGGTCCGCGCTCTCGCCCTCCGCCCCGCAGTTCCACGACCGGTTGTCGTTCGTCCCGTCGCGGCCCTCCTCGCCGTTCGCGTCGTTGTGCTTGCGCTCGTAGGTCACCAGGTCCCGCAGGGTGAACCCGTCGTGCGCCGTCACGAAGTTCACCGAGGCGTACGGCCGCCGCCCGCCCCACGCGTACAGGTCGCTGGAGCCCGACAGCCGGTAGCCGAGGTCCCGTACGTCGGGCAGCGCGCCCCGCCAGAAGTCGCGCACGGCATCGCGGTAGCGGTCGTTCCACTCCGTCCACAGCGGAGGGAACGCCCCCACCTGGTAGCCGCCCGACCCC
The DNA here is from genome assembly GCF_055581065.1 of Streptomyces sp. NPDC031479. Lineage (NCBI taxonomy): Bacteria > Bacillati > Actinomycetota > Actinomycetes > Kitasatosporales > Streptomycetaceae > Streptomyces > Streptomyces sp. NPDC031479. The sequence goes on along the minus strand of NZ_JBVIKC010000003.1, from coordinate 37,435 downwards.
ACGTCCCAGGGCTCCGCGATCAGCTTGACCCGCCGCAGCACCGGGTCCTGGGCGATCACCGCGAGGAACGGCGACAGCATGTCCACGTCGTGCATCGAGCGGGCCAGCGCCGCCGCCAGGTCGAACCGGAAGCCGTCCACCCCCATCTCCGTCACCCAGTAGCGCAGGGAGTCGGTGATCAGGCGCAGCACGTGCGGCCGCCCGGCGTGCAGGGTGTTCCCGCAGCCCGTGTAGTCGGCGTAGCGGCGCTGGTCGGACTGGAGCCGGTAGTAGCCCCGGTTGTCGACCCCGCGCAGCGACAGCGTCGGTCCCAGCTCCCCGGCCTCCGCCGTGTGGTTGTAGACCACGTCGAGGATGACCTCGATCCCGGCCGCGTGCAGGGCCTTCACCATCCGTTTGAACTCGCCGACCTGCTGCCCGGCGGTCCCGCTGGCGGAGTACCCGGCGTGCGGGGCGAAGTAGCCGACCGAGTTGTAGCCCCAGTAGTTGCGCAGGCCCCGGCGCAGCAGGTGGTCCTCGTGCGCGAACTGGTGCACCGGCAGCAGCTCCACCGCCGTCACGCCGAGGCTCGTCAGGTGCTCGACCGCCGCCGGGTGGGCCAGCCCCGCGTAGGTGCCGCGCAGTTCCTCGGGAACACCCGGATGGCCCATCGTGAAGCCGCGCACGTGCAGTTCGTAGATCACCGAATCGGCCCAGGGGGTCTTCGGCCGGACGTCGTCCGCCCAGTCGTCGTCATCGTGGACGACCACCCCCTTCGGGACGAACGGGGCCGAGTCCCGGTCGTCGCGCACCGTGTCGGCGATGTACTGCTGGGGCCAGTCCCGGACGTGCCCGTAGACCTCCGGCGGCAGGGCGAAGTCCCCGTCCACGGCGCGCGCGTACGGGTCCAGGAGCAGCTTCGCCGGGTTGTACCGGGCGCCCGTCCAGGGGTCCCAGCGGCCGTGCACCCGGAAGCCGTACCGCTGTCCGGGGCGGACCCCCGGTACGAAGCCGTGCCAGATCTCGTGCGTGAGCTCGGTCAGGGTGCAGCGGGTCTCGACCCCGTCCCCGTCGAAGAGGCACAGCTCCACGGCCTCCGCGCCCTGCGCCCAGAGCGCGAAATTGGTGCCCGCGACCCCGCCGGGGCCCGGGTGGAAGCGGGCCCCCAGCGGATGCGCGGACCCGGGCCACACGGGTGGCGCCGGATGCGCGGCGGCCCGTAACACCTGTGCCTGGACCCGCTCGCGCACGGAGTCCATGGCGTCCCTTGCCGCGGGGCCGCCCACGGCACTGCTGGTGGCGGCATCCACCGCCTCTTGCTCGGCTGCGCTCGACACTGCCCGCCTCCACGGCTCCTGGTACCGGCGGGGGAGTGCGGCCCGGCGTCCCGGCCAGGCCCGTCCCCGTTTGGTCCTTCCCACTGTTCTGCCCGAACAGTTCTGCCCGGAACGTGCCCGGCCCTCACGTTTCCCCCGGAGGGGGCCGGTCGTTGGACGGTGCGTGACTCTTCTGACGAGGCGGGCAGGGGCGGGCTTGGCCGCCGTGGCGGCATGGGCGGGCCTGCTGGGCGGGCTCACCGGCTGCACCAAGGACGGCGGATCCCCGGTGGAGATCGCCCTGCCCGGCAAACCCCGCCTGCCCGACGAGGCCATCCGGATCACCCCCGCGGACAACGCCAAAGGGGTCCCCGCCGAGGGGCCGCTGCGGGTGAACGTGCCCGAGGGCCGGCTGGAACGGGTCGTCGTCACCAAGGTGGAGGACGCCCAGGAGGAGCAGGTCCCCGGGTCCATCGCCCCCGACGGGCTCAGCTGGAGCCCGGCACCGTCGGCCGGGCGGCTCTCGCTCGCCGCCAAGTACACCGTCGACGCCGTCGCCCGCGACGGGCACGACCGCCGTCAGGCCCGGCACACCACCTTCACCACCTACGTCCCCGAGGAGAGGTTCATCGGCTACTTCAAGCCCGAGAACCGCTCCACCGTCGGCACCGGCATGATCGTCTCCTTCAAGTTCAGCCGCGCCATCAAGCAGCGGGCCGAGGTGGAACGGGCCATCACCGTCACCTCGGACCCGGCCGTGCCGGTCGTCGGCCACTGGTTCGGCGACGAGCGCCTCGACTTCCGGCCCAAGGAGTACTGGAAGCCCGGTACCCAGGTCACCGTCAAGATGGCCCTGCGCGACGTCGAGGGCGCGTCCGGTTCGTACGGGATCCAGGACAAGACCGTCCGCTTCACCGTCGGCCGCTCCCAGGTCTCCCTCGTCGACGCCGCCGCGCACACCATGGAGGTCCGCCGGGACGGGCAGCTGCTGTCGACGATCCCGATCAGCGCCGGGGCGCCCAAGAACACCACCTACAACGGGAAGATGGTGGTGATGGAGATGTTCGACGTCACCCGGATGAACGGCCAGACCGTCGGCTTCGGCGGCGAGTACGACATCCCCGACGTGCCCCACGCCATGCGGCTCACCAACTCCGGGACCTTCCTGCACGGCAACTACTGGGCCAGCCCGGACACCTTCGGCTCCAGCAACACCAGCCACGGCTGCGTGGGCCTGCGCGACGACAAGGGCGGCGGCTCGGACACCCCGGCGGGCTGGTTCTTCGACCGGACGCTGGTCGGGGACGTGGTGGAGGTCGTGAACTCGCAGGACCGCGTCGTGGCCCCCAACAACGGACTGGGCGGCTGGAACATGTCCTGGGCCGACTGGGTCGCCGGATCCGCCGTCAGCTGACCCCGCAATCGAGTGATTGTCGGACCGCAATGCCGTGGCGCGAGAGTGTCCTCCGTCCGCCGCGCCGACGCTCTGCCCTAGAACTGGGGGCGCCCCGCACCGGGGCGGCCCAGAGCCTGGCAGGGCGATCAGCGCGGATACGGACGGAGCGTCATGTCGGCAAGGAACTGGACCCTGGGACTCGCGATCGGGGCCGTACTGGCCGCCGGGTCCCCCACGGCCCTGGCGGCGGCTCCCGCCCCCGGCCCCCCGCCCGCCCGCGCCCTGCGGGCACCGCTGCCCGGCGGACTCGGCCCCTGCGTCCCGGGCGACTGCCCCCGTCCCTTCCCGCCGATCGGCAGCGACGGCAGCGTCAAGGGGCGCGACAACGCCGTCAACATCTTCGCCGGCGGTCGGTTCCGGGTCCGGGGGCGTGCCTCCGAGGCCGAGGGCCGGCTGGTCGTCCTCGGCAGCTTCGACCAGGACAAGGCGGCCGGCGGGGACTCCCGCTACAACGTCGGCATCGTCGGCGCCGGCTCGCTGGTCCGGCCCCCCGACGGCGCGGACTTCCTCACCACCGGCGCCGACGTCACCGTCGCCACCGGCGAGACCCTGATCGCCGACCGGGGTGTGGTCCGCTACGGGGGCGCGCTCAGCGGCACCGTGACCGGCACCCGCACCCCCGACCCGAACGCCGTCGCCCCGTACGCCGGCCTGCGCGGCCGGCTCGGCGCCGCCAGCCAGTGCTACGCCAAGGTCGACGGCAGCCCGCGCCCGCCGACCGGCACCGTCGTCAACAGCGGCTTCGAGACCGTCTTCACCGGCAACAACCGCGACCCGCTCCAGGTCTTCAACGTGGACGCGGACCTGGTCAACCCCGCCGGCGGCGGCGCACAGGGCATCCGCTTCACACAGATCCCGCCCACGGCGACCATCCTCGTCAACGTCCTGGGCACCGGCACCCGCACCCTCAACACCTACAGCGGCACGCTCGCCGACCGGGGCGGCGACCCGCTCAACGCGTACCGCGAGCGGCTGCTGTGGAACTTCCCGGACGCCTCGGCGGTCAACCTGACCGGCAGCGGCCAGTTCCAGGGCAGCTTCCTGATCGGCAACCGGGCCTCCGAGACCCTGGTCACCCTGCCCGGGATCAACGGCCGCTTCTTCACCACGGGCTCCGTCACCCACGGCAGCGCGACCATCGGGGGCGGCGGCCAGGAGTTCCACGCCTACCCCTTCACCGGCGACCTCCCCGACTGCGGTCCCACCCCCGCCCCGACCGGCACGGTGGCCGTGGCCAAGGTGGACGGTGAGGGCCGTCCCCTGGGCGGCGCCCGCTTCGAGCTGTGGCACGAGACGAACGGGGTGCCGGGCCTCCAGACGGACACCGCGTCCCCCGACACGAAGGTGGCCGACTGCACCACCCCGGCCACCGGCCGCTGCGCGCACACCGGCGCCGCGCCCGGTACGTACCACTGGCGCGAGACCGTGCCGCCGGCGGGCCACGACCTGCCCGCGAACCCGGTCTTCGAGCTGACGCTGACCCGCGAGAACGCCGCGGCCGGGGCCCTGGCGCGGGCCGTGAACACCCGCACCGAGACGCCGGGCGCCAGGGTCGTGCTGCGCAAGACCGACCGGGACACCGGGGCCGGACTGCCCGGCGCCCGCTTCGAGCTGTGGCGCGAGACCAACGACCGGACCGGCCTCCAGACCACCGGCGACGATGCCGACGAGCGGCTGGAAGGGGTCTGCGTGACCGACGCCCAGGGCACCTGCACGGTCGAGCTGCCGGTCGACGAGACGTACTACTGGCGGGAGACCGGCTTCCCGGCCGGTTACGAGAGGCCCGCCGACCCCGTCACCCCGTTCGACCTGACGCGGGGCGACCTCGTCCAGGGCATCGTCGTCACCGTCGCGAACCGCAAGGAGAACGCGGAGCACCCCGGCTCCCTGCACCTCGTGAAGAAGGACGCCAAGACGAAGCGGCCGCTGCGCGGCGCGGTGTTCGAGCTCTGGAAGGAGACCAACCGCACCGGCGGCCTCCAGACCCGCGGCGTCAACGCCGACCAGAAGGTCAAGGACGGCTGCGCGACCGACCGCAACGGCGTCTGCGACTTCGACGGGCTCTCCGAAGGCCTGTACTACCTGGTCGAGACGGACGTCCCCGAGGGTTACGTGCTGCCGCGAGACCGGGTGACCGGCCCGGTGCGCGTCACGGCGGCGGCCCCCGGCAGCCACGTCGTGGTCACGCTCCAGAACAAGCGGGACGAGTACGGCAAGGACCCGGGCAAGGAACACGGCAAGGACCCCGCGAAGCACGACGGCAAGCAGCACGGCAAGCAGCACGACAAGCGTCCCGACGCCTGAGCGCTCCGCGCACGGCCGTCCGGCCTTCCGCTGCGCCGGTGGAGTGGACCCCTCACTCCACCGGCGCACCCGCGCGGGCGCTCCCCCGCCCGCGCGGGTTGGCTGGGTCGCGGGGTCCGGCGGGCGGACCGGAGGAGGACCGATGACCGTACGTCAGGCGATGGGACCCACGGCCGTCCTGGCCGCCTTCCTCGCCGTCCTCGTCCTGCCGGGCCCGGCGCTCGCGGCCGCCCTCGATCCCGACCCCGAGACGGCCTGCACCGCCGGGACCGGCCCCTACCAGCGGGAGCTGGAGGCCCACCTGCACCGGAAGGCCGACGGGGTGCAGTCACCGGGCGACTGCACCGCCGTCCGAGCCTTCCAGCGCGCGAACCGCCTCACCCCCGCCGACGGCTACGCCGGCCTCGCCACGTTCCGCACGATGACGGCCGTCGCCGCCCGCGCGAACCCCAACGCCGCGGGCCGCTGCCCCGCCGACGAGGACCGCGTGACGTGCGTGGACCTGGACCGCCAGCTCCTGTGGGTCCAGGAGGGCCGCCGCGTGGTCTTCGCGCCGGTGCCCGTCCGCACCGGCCGCGACGACCAGGAGACCCGTCCCGGCCGCCACGAGATCTACTGGCGGCACAAGGACCACGTCTCCACGCTCTACCCCGACTCCCCGATGCCGTACGCCCAGTTCTTCGACGGGGGCCAGGCCCTGCACGGGCGCGGCGGCGACCTGTACGCGCACGGCGGATCGGCCGGCTGCGTCAACCTCTCGGTGGCCAACGCCGAACGTCTGTGGAACCTGCTGACGGAAGGGGACGTGGTCTACGTCTGGGGTACCAAGCCCGGGACCGAAGGCTGACACGCCGCCGTACGTCCCACTTGGGACGGAACGGTGACACGACCGTGCCTTTTCGTGGTCCACCCGTGTGATTTCCTGTCGACATGCGCGCGACTGCCCGCGCGCGGGGGACATGGGGAGAACACGAGTGAACCTGCAGCCGATACGCGGCCGCGCCCGCACCGGCCTGCCGGCCCTTCTGCTGGGAGCGGCCCTGCTGCTCACCAGCGCCTGCAGCGGCGGCGGAGGAAGCAACAGCGGGGGCAGCGGCGGGAGCGACGCCAAGGGGACGGCCGCCGGTGCCAAGACCGGCACCGAGGCGTCCAAGGCCGTGGTGAGCGTCAAGCCGGACGACGGGGCCAAGGAGGTCGCGACGAGCGGCATCCTGAAGATCTCCAGCACCGGCGGCAAGCTGACCACGGTGACGGTCGCCGACACCAAGGGCAACGCGGTGGAGGGCAAGCTGGCCGGTGACGGCGCGAGCTGGGAGCCCGCCCGCAACCTGGCCGCCGCCACCGAGTACAAGGTGCACGCGGTCGCGAAGGACGAGTCCGGCCGGGAGTCCGCCAAGGACACCACCTTCACCACCCTCACTCCGCAGAACACCTTCGTCGGCCACTACACGCCGGAGGACGGTACGACCGTCGGCGTGGGCATGCCGGTCTCCATCAACTTCACGCGCGGCATCACCAACACGGAGGCCGTCGAGAAGGCCATCACCGTGACGGCGGAGCCGTCCGTGAAGGTCGAGGGCCACTGGTTCGGCAACGACCGGCTCGACTTCCGTCCCGAGAAGTACTGGGCCGCGGGCACCAAGGTCACCGTGAAGCTCGCCCTCGACGGCGTCGAGGGCCGCCCCGGGGTCTACGGCAAGCAGACCCGTACGGTCACCTTCACCGTCGGCCGCTCGCAGGTCACCACCGTCGACGCGAGCGCGCACACGATGCAGGTCGTCCGTGACGGCCAGGTCCTCAAGGACATCCCGATCACCGCGGGCGCCCCGGCGACGACCACCTACAACGGGCAGATGGTCATCAGCGAGAAGTACAAGGTGACCCGGATGAACGGCGCCACCGTCGGCTTCGGCGGCGAGTACGACATCTCCGACGTCCCGCACGCGATGCGGCTGTCGAACTCCGGCACCTTCGTCCACGGCAACTACTGGGCCCCCTCCAGCACCTTCGGCTCGGAGAACGTCAGCCACGGCTGCGTCGGCCTGGAGGACGAGCGCGGAGCCGGCGACGACAGCACGCCCGCGGCCTGGTTCTACAACGAGTCCCTGATCGGCGACGTGGTCGTCGTGAAGAACTCCAAGGACAAGCAGATCGCCCCGGACAACGGCCTCAACGGCTGGAACATGGACTGGGCGGAGTGGATCAAGTAGTCCCCCTCCCCCGGTAGTCGAGGTGGCCCGGTGCTGTGACCCACAGCATCGGGCCACCTGCCGTTAACCGGCGCTAACCTTCCCCGTATGACCATCTCTCTCGAAGTCTCCGAAGGCGTCGGCACCATCCTGCTGGACCGCCCGCCCATGAACGCCCTGGACATCGCCACCCAGGACCGGCTGCGCGAGCTCGCGGTGGAGGCCACCGACCGCGCCGACGTGCGCGTGGTGATCCTCTACGGCGGCGAGAAGGTGTTCGCGGCCGGCGCGGACATCAAGGAGATGCAGACGATGGACCACGCGGCGATGGTCGCCCGGTCCCGCGCCCTCCAGGACGCCTTCACGGCCGTCGCCCGGATCCCCAAGCCCGTCGTCGCCGCGATCACCGGCTACGCGCTGGGCGGCGGCTGCGAGCTCGCGCTCTGCGCCGACTACCGGATCGCCGCCGACAACGCCAAGCTCGGCCAGCCCGAGATCCTGCTGGGCCTGATCCCGGGCGCGGGCGGTACCCAGCGGCTGTCCCGGCTGGTCGGCCCGTCCAAGGCCAAGGACCTCATCTTCACCGGCCGCATGGTCAAGGCCGACGAGGCCCTCGCGCTCGGTCTGGTGGACCGGATCGTGCCCGCCGCCGAGGTGTACGAGCAGGCGCAGGCGTGGGCCGCGAAGCTCGCCCAGGGCCCGGCGATCGCCCTGCGCGCAGCGAAGGAGTGCGTGGACGCGGGCCTGGAGGCCGACATCGACACCGGTCTGACCATCGAACGCAACTGGTTCGCGGGCCTGTTCGCCACCGAGGACCGTGAGCGCGGCATGCGCAGCTTCGTCGAAGAGGGCCCGGGCAAGGCCAAGTTCGTCTAGAGGGCGCCTCGGGGCGCGGTGGGGGAGAACCCCTGCGGGTGGATTAGCCAGGCCTTAAGGCAGCCTTAAGCAGAGCATGTGATCCACCGACGGTGATCGCAGTGCAGCGCTCCGTCATCGCAGGTCAAGTCGCCCCCGCGGGCCTCCGATTGCCCGGTGCATATGCCGTGGCGACCCTCCGGGAGCGTTGGTCCCGGGGGGTGTTTTCCCGTGGAACGGCCCGGGAGGGCGCGCCGGCCGTCCATGATGGGTGCATGGCGGGCCTGGAGGGTGTGGAACAACCGCGGCAGCGCGTCGGCGCGTCGGCCGTGCGGCTCACGGCGGCGGTCGAGGAGGAACTGGGCCTCAAAGCGCTGGACCGGTACGGGAATCCGGCCGAGGGCGAGGTGACGCTGCCGTCCATGCCGGAGTCGGCGAGCACGGCCCGCCGGCTCACGCAGAGCGTGGTGATCCGCTTCTGGGGCCTCTCGCCGCAGATCGCCGAGCACACCGTCCTGCTGGTCTCGGAGCTCGTCGGCAACGCCGTGCGCCACACGGGGGCGCGCACCTTCGGCTTACGGATGCTGCGCCGGCGCGGCTGGATCCGCGTGGAGGTGCGCGACCCCTCGCGCGGGCTGCCCTGCCTGATGCCGGTCCACGAGCTGGACGTGACGGGCCGCGGGCTCTTCCTCGTCGACAAGCTGTCCGACCGCTGGGGCGCCGACCTGCTGCCGCGGGGCAAGATCACCTGGTTCGAGATGCGCGTCGCCGACCGCTAGGGACCCCCGGAACGCCAGAAACCCCCTGTCGCCGTGATGGGGCGCTGCGGGGGTTCCATGGGTGCGCCGAGGATCGGTGGGGTGTGTGATCCTCGGCGGAAGACTTCGCTCGGGTCAAAGGGAAGTCGTGGTTCCGACTATGGCAGACGAGGGCCCGAACGCCAAAAGTCCCTACTCGGACATAAGTGTGCATATCCTAAGAGTTTCCATCTAAATCCTAGGTGAGGTGGACCACTCACCTCTCATTCGATGAATAACTATCGACTGCTCTGTGTAAATCGTTGATCACGTAGCGGACGGTCGCACCCTCGACACGCGGGCCGTTTGGGTCCCGAATTGGGTCAATCGTTATCTTCTCGCCCATTCACCTCTTAAATGGGCAGGTGTTCTCACCTCCAGGCCGCCGCGCGGCCCTGCGCGCGGGCACCGCCGTCCTGGCCGGCCTCACCGCCGGCTGTGCCGCGGACCGGCCAGCCACGGGTCCCGCCCCATCCGCCGGCCCGGTCCGGGCCAAGCCCGCCCCGGCCGGCCCCGCCCCCGCGCCCCGCCGCTTCGCCGGCCAGCCCGTGGAGATCGGGCACGGCCCGCGCGACCGTCCGGCGGTCGCCCTGACCTTCCACGGCAACGGGGACCCCGCCATCGCCCGCGCCGTCCTCGCCGAGGCGGAGAAGGGCGGCGCGCGGGTCACCGTCCTGGCCATCGGCACCTGGCTCGACGCCCACCCCGAGATGGCCCGCCGCGTCCTGGACGGCGGCCACGAACTGGGCAATCACACCCAGCGCCACCTCGCCGTCAACGACCTGCCCGAGGCGGAGGCCTACGCCGAGATCACCGGCTGCGCCGAGCGCCTCAAGCGGCTCACCGGTTCGATCGGCACCTGGTTCCGCCCCTCCCAGACCCAGTACGCCTCCCCGCTCGTCCAGAAGCTGGCCCAGCGGGCGGGGTACCCGCACGTCCTCTCGTACGACGTGGACTCACTCGACTTCACCTCACCCGGCGCCGCGGCCGTCATCCGCAACGTCACCGGGACGATCCACGGCGGATCGGTGGTGAGCCTGCACTTCGGCTACGCGGACACGGTCGACGCGATGCCGCCCCTCCTCGAAGAACTCGCGCGCCGCAAGCTGCGCGCGGTGACCACCACGGAGCTGCTGACCTCATGACGACGAACCGCCTTCCACGGAAGGCCACCGCGCTCCTCGCCGGACTGGTCCTCGCCGCCCTGGCGGGCTGCGGATCCGGCGGAAAGGGCGAGCCCGAGGCGCTCGGTTCCAAGGGGCCGGCCCGACCGGTCAAGGCCGTCCCGGCCGCCCCGCCCGGACTGCCCGGGATGCCTCCGGTGCTCGACCCCAACGACGTGTACGCGGCGGACCGGCCGAACCAGCTGTCCCCGGTGGTCAAGGACTTCCCGTCCCGCGTCTACGTCCCCAACACCAACTCCAACACGGTGTCCGTCATCGACCCGGCCACCTACAAGGTCATCGACACCATCCCGGTCGGCGTCCAGCCGCAGCACGTGGTGCCGTCCTGGGACATGAAGACCCTGTGGGTCAACAACAACCGAGGCCACACGCTCACCCCGATCAACCCGGCCACCGGCGAGGCCGGCGAACCCGTGGAGGTGCACGACCCGTACAACCTGTACTTCACCCCGAACGGGAAGTACGCCGTCGTGATGGCGTCCATGGACCGCGAACTGGTCTTCCGCGATCCGCACACCATGAACCGCGTGAAAACCGTCCCGGTGACCTGTTACGGCGTCAATCACGCCGACTTCTCCTCGGACGGCCGCTACTTCATCGTGAGCTGCGAGTTCTCCGGAGAACTCCTCAAGGTCGACACCGAGAAGATGGAGGTCGTCGGCCAGCAGAAACTCCCCTTCGAGGGAGCGATGCCGCAGGACGTGAAGATCTCCCCGGACGGAAAGACCTTCTACGTCGCGGACATGATGGCGCACGGCATGTGGGTGCTCAGCGGCGACAAGTTCGACGTGCCCAAGCTGCTGCCCACCGGCAAGGGCTGCCACGGGCTGTACGTCAGCCGCGACTCCAAGGAGATGTACGTCTCCAACCGGGGCGAGGGCTCCATCTCCGTCTTCGACTTCAAGCAGAACAAGCTCACCAAGAAGTGGGAGCTGCCCGACGGCGGCAGCCCCGACATGGGCGGGGTCTCCGCGGACGGCAAGGTGCTCTGGCTGTCGGGCCGCTACAACTCCGAGGTCTACGCGATCGACACCGTCACCGGCAAGGAGCTGGCCAGGATCCCGGTCGGCGGCGGCCCGCACGGCCTCGCCGTCTACCCGCAGCCCGGCCGCTACTCCCTCGGCCACACCGGCATCTTCCGCTAGACCCGTACGCACGGAGGTGTCCCGGGAGCTCGCACAGCTCCCGGGACACCGGCTCCATGAGGTTACTGCCAGGCGACGGGCAGCCGCTCGGGCAGCCGCTTGATGAACCCGGTCCGCCAGACGAGGTTCTCCGCGGGTACGGCCAGGCGCAGTTCGGGCAGCCGCTCGACCAGCACCTCCAGGGCGATCTCCGCGTGCGCCCGGCCCAGCGCGGACGCCGGGCAGAAGTGCCGGCCGGCGCCGAAGGCGAGGTGGGCGTTGGCGCCCTCCCGCTCCAGGTCCAGCTCGTCCGGGCGCTCGAAGGCCTCCGGGTCGAAGTTGGCCCCCTCCAGCAGGACGAGCACCAGCTCGCCCTCCTTCACCAGCACGTCCCCGACCTGGACGTCCGCCATCGCGAGGCGCGGCAGGCCGTCGCCCACGGACAGGTTCCAGCGCAGCAGTTCGTCCACCGCCCCGCCCATGCGCTCCGGGTGCTCGCGCAGGTACCCGATCAGCTCCGGCCGCTGGAGCAGGGCGAGGACCGCCAGGACCAGGAACGCGGACGTGGAGACCGCGCCCGCGCCGAAGAGCGAGACGGCGACGGTCGCGAACATCTCGTCCGTCAGATGGGCCGACTCCGGGTCGGCCTCCCGCAGTCCGGCGAACCTTCCGAGGAGCCCCGTACGCTCCTCGGCGGGCCGCGCCAGCTGCGTCTTGAACGCGTCGGCGAAGTAGCCGACGTCCTTGTACCAGTTGAGCGCGGAATCGGCGAAGGGCTCGCGGGCGGTCATGAACGCGACGTCCAGCCCCGACATCAGCCGCCGCCGGTCCTCGAAGGGCACACCCAGCACCCGGCAGTGCAGGGCCGCCGAGAAGGGGTCGGCGAACCCCGCCCGGAGGTCGGCCGGCCCGCCCTCGGAGACCAGGGCGTCGATCAGCTCCCCGGCCGTGGCGCGCAGGAAGTCCTGGAGGCCCTTCTGTCGCGGGTTGAGCGCCTTCATGACCGCGTTGCGCAGCCCGGCGCTGTTGATGTTGCCCATGTTGTTGACGACCTCGGGCGGGATCGTCAGCGCGTACTGGCGGGGCGCCCCGGCGTTGGCGGTGTCCTTGAGGCTGAAGCGCTCGTCCTCCAGCACCTGCTTGGCCAGCGCGTAGCTGCTCACGAGCCAGGCCGGGTCCCCGGTGAGGGTCCGGACCCGGGCGACCGGGGCCTTCTCGCGCAGCCAGGAGCACTCCTCGGGGAGCACGTCACCGCGCCGGGAGAGGGGGAAGTCCAGGAGGGGCTCCCGCTCCTCCGTGCCCTCAAGCTGCTCGACGCTCATCGACGGTCCTCTCGGTCGGTGCGGTGCTGTGCGCGGGGGTGTCCCGCGCGGTGGTGTCGTGGGGCGGTACGGGGGGCGTGGTCCCGGCGGCCTCGGGGCGCACGACGGCGTACGCCTGGTTGCGCGTCGCGCGCAGGCCCCCGCCCCGCGCGAAGAGGACGTCGGTCATCGGCATCTTGACGTGGTAGGCCGCCACCGAGGACGGCACGTCGAGAATGCTCGGGGTGTCCACGAAGAAGGGCAGCTCCGCTGCCATGTAATCGAAACAGACCTGCAACTGCGCGTCGGTGATGGATTCACCTTCCGGCAACTTCGATCCGACAAAGTGAAGGGCCATCTCCTCGCAGCCCTTGCGGAATACGTCGTCGGTCTCCAAGAAATGCAGAACGCGTCGGTGCAGTAGTTGGTAAACGGGGTTCGACTGGAACTCCGAAAGTGCCCTCACCCGGATCTCGGCATGCTGGGGTACTGATTCCTCGACGCCTTTGAGAATCCTTCTCCGGACCGCCTTGATCTCCTTCGCCGAACGCTTCTCCGCATGCTCGCGGGTGTAGCCGAAAGCGGCGAACATCCGGTCTACGTGGAGGTCTGCGTAGACGAAGTCGACCTGCGCGAAGCGGGTCGTGGCCCACCTGGCGAGGCTCGATATGCGTTCGGAGCTGAAGTAGCTGTTGCCGGGACTCACTCCGATCAGCACATGGTCGCCGTCTTCCCAGATGTGGCGGCAGGTGCGGGTGAAGGGCAGAACTTCGAATGATGCGTCAACTGTGATCGTCACCTGTGTGGTCGCCCTTGTTGCCACTTGTCCCTGGGAGCCCTGCGCTCCTGGTGTGGCGGCAATGCCGGTACGTTATGCCGTGATCCCGGAGCGTGACAAGTGCGCGGCGGAATTGTTGGCTGGAATTATCGCTTCCGCGTTACGGAAGAGTAATTGAATTTCTTTCTGCCGGTTGAACGGGACCCGCGGCGGCGCTCCGTCCCGGGTGCCGCTACCCTGAGCCGGTCAACAAGCACCAAGAAGGGGTGGACCCAGTGGCGGACATCGAGAGCGCACGGGCGACGTTCAACAAGTTCGACGTGAACGGTGACGGCTTCGTCACGGCCGACGAGTACAGCGCGGCCATGAAGGCGATGGGCGACGCGTTCGTCACCGCCTCGGTCGCGGACGCCGTGGTCGCCTCCAAGGACACCAACGGCGACGGCCTGATGAGCTTCGACGAGTTCTGGGCCGCCCTGAACAAGTAGGCCCCCGCGCCGCCCCCGTCCCCCTGCCGGGGCGGGGGCGCGGTCCGGCCCCGCGCCGTCCGCGCCCGTCAGGCCCCGGACGCGCCCTCGACGGCCTCGACCTCCGCGAGGGCCTCCCGCAGCCAGCTCAGCCAGAACTCCTCCAGGGCGATGCCGCCGTGCAGCACGAGCCGGCGCAGGCGGTCCTCCACGGCGTCCCGGTCCGGCGGGAAGTCCTTGGCCTCGATCGCCTCGTACTTGGCCAGCTGCTCCCGGTGCAGCTCCAGATGGCGCCGCAGCTCCGGACCGAGCCCCTGCAGCCCCACCACCCCCGCCGCGCGCAGCCGCAACAGCAGTGCGTCACGCATCGGCTTGGGGTCCTGGCTCTCGTCCACCCAGCGGGCCAGCTCCGCGCTGCCGTCGGGCAGCACCTCGTACTCCTTCTTCTGCCCCCGCACCGGGACCTCGCTGGGCAGCTCCCGGATCAGGCCGGCCTCCTCCAGCCGCCCGAGCTCCCGGTAGATCTGCTGGTGGGTCGCCGACCAGAAGTACCCGATCGACTTGTCGAACCGCCGGGTCAGCTCCAGCCCCGACGAGGGCTTCTCCAGCAGGGCGGTGAGGATGGCGTGCGGCAGCGACATGGGGGGAGTTTACGGTCGGGGGCGCGCCCGTCAGGGCCGGAAGCCGGTCAGCGCCTCCGGGGTGCGGGGGCCCGGAGCGTCCCCGGACAGGAGGCCCCGGGCGCGCAGGAAGGCCGTCACCGCGGGGGACCAGGCCTGGCGCAGTCCCGCCGAGGCCAGCAGCCCCGGATCCGACAGCAGCTCGGGAGCCGGTCCGGTCCGGATGCCCGACGGGGTCAGCACCGCCGCGTCGTCCGCCCAGCGGACCGCCAGGTCCACGTCGTGCGTGGCCATGACCACCGTGGTGCCGTCCGACCGCAGCCCCGCCAGCACGTCCAGGAGCCGCTCCTGACCGTCCGGGTCCAGCCCGGCCGTCGGCTCGTCCAGGATCAGCACCCGCGGCGCCATGGCCACCGCCCCCGCGATCGCCGCGCGCTTGCGCTGCCCGTACGAGAGCAGGTGGGTGGGGCGGTCCCGCAGCGCGGTGATGTCCAGGGCGGCCAGGGCGGCGTCGACCCGCGCGCGGACCTCCGGCTCCGCCAGCCCCAGGTTCATCGGGCCGAAGGACACGTCCTGTTCCACGGAGGCCGCGAACAGCTGGTCGTCCGGGTCCTGGACCACCAGCTGCACCGAGGTCCGCAGGCGGGTCAGCCCCGCCCGGTCGTACGCCACCCGCGCGCCGTCCAGGCGCAGCTCGCCGGTACCGGGCCGCAGGCCCCCGCTCAGCAGCCGCATCAGCGTGGTCTTCCCGCTGCCGTTGCGGCCGAGCAGGACCAGCGCGCGGCCCTGCTCGATCCCGAAGTCCACGCCGGACAGCACGGCCGGGCCGTCCTCGTACGCATGGCCCGCCCCGGCCAGCTCCACCACCACGGTCACAGGAACTCCTTCAGTACGAGGGTCCCCGCGACCAGGCCGGTCAGCAGGGCGGCGGTGGCCGCGAGGAACCGCCAGGACAGTGCCGCCCGCGGGACGAGCACCCGCAGCGCGCCGTCGTAGCCGCGCCCGGCCAGCCCCTCCTGGAGCCGGCCCGCGCGGTCGAAGGCCCGGACGAAGGAGGTCGCCGCGAGCCCGGCCAGGGAACGCCACACCGCGGCCCGGCCCGTCTGTCCGAGCCGGGCCGCCTGCGCCCGGCGGACCTGGGCCATCGAATCCAGCAGCAGGAAGCCGATCCGGTACATCACGAGGGCCACGTCCACCACCGGTGCGGGCACCCCCGCCCGCACCAGGCGCGGCAGCACGTCCGAGACCGGGGTGGTGAAGGCGAACAGGAGCACGCCGAGCGAGGCCGCCGAGGTGCGCAGCAGCAGCTCCCCGGCGTGCCGGGGCCCGTCCGGCGCCAGGGAGACGAAACCGGCGGGTCCGCCCAGCGACACCAGCAGCGGCAGCGCCCCGGTCACGCAGAAGCCGAGCGGCACCCGGAAGGCCCGCCACAGCTGCCGCCCCGCCACCCCCGCCGGGCCGAGCAGCACGGCCAGGGTCGCCGCGGCGACCAGCGGCCCGCCGGGCCAGGGCGGCAGGGACACGGCGGTGACGGTCAGGCCGAGTCCCAGCAGGGCCTTCTCCAGGGGGTGGCGGCGGCGCCAGCGGCTGGAGTGCGCCGCCACGTCGATCGGCAGCACCGCCTACGACTCCGCGACGGTCGTGGCGCCGGGCCCGGCGGCGGACCCGGCGGCGGACCCGGCCGGGTCCGCGGAGGCCGCGGCCGCCTGGGCGAGGCCCTGCCGGCGACCCTTGCGCACGCCGAAGTAGTACGCCAGCACGCCCGCGCCGAGCGCCGCCTGGAGGGCGAACAGCGCCGACTCGATCTCCCCGGACGGGGGTTCGTACAGCGGCGAGAACCAGGGTTGGTAGTCGGGCTTCAGCTCGGTGATGGCCGACTCCGCCTGTGCGTCGGCGCCCGTGAACGGCTCCTCCTCGCCGTCGCCGAGCCCCAGTGCGAGCGGGAGCACGGCCAGCGCGGCCACCAGGAGCAGCAGCAGGGTGTTGATCTTCGCGTTGCGGGTCATCGGACCGTCGCCTCCTTCTG
The DNA here is from genome assembly GCF_055581065.1 of Streptomyces sp. NPDC031479. Taxonomy (NCBI): domain Bacteria; kingdom Bacillati; phylum Actinomycetota; class Actinomycetes; order Kitasatosporales; family Streptomycetaceae; genus Streptomyces; species Streptomyces sp. NPDC031479. The sequence continues at coordinate 21,039 of NZ_JBVIKC010000003.1, read as the reverse complement.
CGCGCCGGCCGCGCCGGCCGCGCCGGTCAGCTTCGCGACCCCGAGCCGGACCAGGTCCGACTTGCTGGACTGCATCAGCAGGCGCATCACGAGCACCGTCAGCAGCCCCTCGCTCACCGCGAGCGGGATCTGCGTCAGGGCGAAGATCCCCGCGAACTTCTCCAGCGCGCCCCAGAAGCCGCTGCCCGGGTCCGGGAAGGCCAGCGCCAGCTGGACGGAGGTCACGCAGTAGGTGACGAGGTCGGCGAAGAAGGCGCCCAGGAAGACGGTCACCATCAGCGGCGCACCGGACTTCCGCAGCAGCCGGTAGACGGCGTAGCCGGCCCAGGGCCCGGCGATGGCCATCGAGAAGACGTTGGCGCCGAGGGTGGTGAGCCCGCCGTGCGCCAGCAGCAGGGCCTGGAACAGCAGGGTGATCGTACCGAGCACCGCCATGACGGGCGGCCGGAAGAGGATGGCGCCGAGCCCGGTACCGGTCGGGTGGGAGCAGCTGCCCGTCACCGAGGGGATCTTGAGCGCGGACAGGACGAAGGTGAACGCCCCCGAGGCCCCGAGCAGCAGGGTGCTCTCCGGATGGGCCTTCACCTCGCGGGTGAGGGCGCGGACTCCGTGGACGACGAACGGGGCGGACGCGGCGCCCCAGGCGACCGCGTGCAAGGGGGGCAGGAACCCCTCGGCTATATGCATGAGTAGAGAGACCTCTCCAGCACCTCGTGGATGGACGACGCGCCCCGGCCGGTCTCCTGGCTCACGGGTACTGATGCCCTGACTCCGCCTTCCCGGGGCCGTGCGGTCTCCCGCGCGGGCCCAGTGGCTTCCCGCAGGAGTAGAGCCGGACTTCCCGATCACAGTGGCGAGGGCCGCACCGGTTTTCCACCGGTTTCCCGAACACCAAGGCCAGCTGACCCTAGTCGCCAGGACGGACCGGTAACAACCCGCCCCAATTCGGCCGTTCGGGTGGCCGGATCCGGCGTGAGCGCCACCCGGCGCGACGCGGCCCGGACGGACGCGGTCCGCTGGCGGCCCCCGCCGACCCGGGGAAGGGTGGGGCGCATGGCTTCCGACACCCAGGGCTTCGACTACTCGGACCTCTCCGCCGTCTTCGTCAACTGCACCCTCAAGCGCTCGCCCGAGACCAGCAACACCGAGGGGCTGATCGCGAAGAGCCGTGCCGTCATGGAGGCGGCCGGCGCACGGACCTCACTGGTGCGGGCCGTCGACCACGACATCGCGACCGGGGTCTGGCCCGACATGACCGAACACGGCTGGGAGAGCGACCAGTGGCCGGTCCTCTACAGCCAGGTCATGGACGCCGACATCCTCGTGCTCTGCGGCCCGATCTGGCTCGGCGACAACAGCTCCGTCATGAAGCAGGTCATCGAGCGGCTCTACGCCTGCTCCTCCCTGCTCAACGACCGCGGCCAGTACGCCTACTACGGGCGGGTCGGCGGAGCGCTGATCACCGGCAACGAGGACGGGGTCAAACACTGCGCCATGAACATCCTCTACAGCCTCCAGCACCTGGGCTACGCCATCCCGCCCCAGGCCGACGCCGGCTGGATCGGCGAGGCCGGCCCCGGACCCTCCTACCTGGACCCCGGATCCGGCGGACCCGACAACGACTTCACCAACCGCAACACGGCCTTCATGTCCTGGAACCTCATGCACCTGGCGGCCCTCCTCAAGCGCGCGGGCGGCATCCCCGCGCACGGCAACCAGCGCTCCCTGTGGGACGCGGGCTGCCGCTTCGACTTCCCGAACCCGGAACACCGCTAGCGGTGCGGCGTCCCGGGCCGGGCCGCCGGTTTCAGCAGGTGTTCGGGTGCGCGACGTCCACCACGTACCGCTCGGGCGAGTGGAGGACCGTGGTGGTGAAGGCGGGCTTGGTGTCGAAGGCGGCGCCGAAGGTCACGTACCCCTCGTAGTCGCCGGTCAGGGCGAGGCCCTTGAGCTTGCTGAGGTAGATCTTCTGGAGCTTGGGCCCCTGGTAGACGTTCTGCCCCGCGTCGTCGTGACCGGCGGCGGGGTGCAGGCGGATCTCCAGGAAGTACTTCCCGGCCAGCGGGACGGGCTTGCCGGACCCGTCGTAGACCAGCTGGGAGACGGGCGTGACGGTGACCGGGGGCACGGAGCCCTGGAGGTCGATGACGATCCGGTCGTACGTGCAGTGACCGCCCCAGCGGGCGTTGACGACGAGCGGGGTCGGGGTGCGTACGGACGGAGCGGCGGACGCGGCGGCCGAGGCCGGTGCGGCGAGCGCGAGCCCGGCGGTGAGCAGGGCACCCGTGGCCAGGGCCACGGCCCGGCGGCGGCGCGGGCGGTTCAGGTGACGCATGACGTCCCCCCGATTCTCGTGAGACGGGGACTGGCTGTCACCGGGTAAGACACCCGTGCGGTGCCCGCGGTTCCCTCAGTACGCGAGGAGGGCGCTCAGCTCCGCGTCCAGGTCGTAGTGGCGCCGTTCCTCCCCCCGCGGGACCAGCTCGGTGAGCCGTCGGCACAGCTCGCGCACGTCCTTGGCGCGGGCGGAGACCACACAGCTCTGCGCGCCGTTGCTGAAGGCGAGGAACACGCGCGGCTCGGTGCCCCGCCGCATCGGCCACACCTGTATGTCGCCCTCGCCGGTGGCGCAGGTCTGCCCGTCGAGCAGCAGCTCGCGCGAGAACACCCAGCGGGCGAGGTGGGTCCCGGCGCCGCGGAAGTCGACGGCCAGCTCGTACGGCCGGTCCGTGCGGTAGACGAAGGCGCCGACCAGGGGGACGGACAGCGGCGCGGCTTCCAGCCGGAGCGGCAGGACGCGGTGTTCGGTGGTGGCCATGCTGGCTCTGCCTCTCTTCGCGCGGGTGGCGTTCCGTTCACGGACCCCCTCCGGGAACGCTAGTCGACGCCGGCGGTGCTCCCCGGGGCCGAAGGTCCCGAGCCGGACGGGCCGCAGGGCCTGATTCCGGGACCCCCCGGGGCCGCCGCCGAGGCCGGAGCGAAGGGGTCGCACCGCTCAAAGGCCCCTGAACCCAGTGCGGTTGACGCCATTCCTGCCGTGTTCATGACTACCTCCTCGCCGGTGGGGCCGATCGTAGCGGGACGCGCACGAGCCCGCCCTCCGGGGGAGGGCGGGCTCGACGGGTTCAGGAAGCCGCTCCGGTCAGCACTCGATGACGTTGACCGCGAGGCCGCCGCGCGCGGTCTCCTTGTACTTGACCTTCATGTCGGCGCCGGTCTCCTTCATGGTCTTGATGACCTTGTCGAGGGAGACCTTGTGGCTGCCGTCGCCGCGCATCGCCATCTTGGCGGCGGTGACGGCCTTCACCGCGGCCATGCCGTTGCGCTCGATGCAGGGGATCTGGACGAGGCCGCCGACCGGGTCGCAGGTCAGGCCCAGGTTGTGCTCCATGCCGATCTCGGCCGCGTTCTCGACCTGCTCCGGGGTGCCGCCCAGGACCTCGGCGAGGGCGCCGGCCGCCATCGAGCAGGCCGAGCCGACCTCGCCCTGGCAGCCGACCTCGGCGCCGGAGATGGAGGCGTTCTCCTTGAAGAGCATGCCGATCGCGCCCGCGGCGAGGAGGAAGCGGACCACGCCGTCCTCGTCGGCGCCGGGCACGAAGTTCATGTAGTAGTGCAGGACCGCCGGCAGGACGCCCGCGGCGCCGTTCGTGGGCGCGGTGACGACCCGGCCGCCCGCCGCGTTCTCCTCGTTGACCGCCATCGCGTAGATCGTCGTCCACTCGCTGCGGTGCATCATCGGGTCGCCCTCGGTGCGCAGCTGGCGCGCCGTGGAGGCGGCGCGGCGCTTGACGCGCAGTCCGCCGGGCAGGATGCCCTCGCGGGACATGCCGCGCGAGACGCAGGCCTGCATGACGCGCCAGATCTCCAGGAGCCCCTCGCGGATCTCCTCCTCGGTGCGCCAGGCCTTCTCGTTCTCCAGCATCAGGGAGGAGATCGACAGGCCCGTCTCGTTGGCGAGCCGCAGCATCTCGTCACCCGAGCGGAAGGGGTACTTCAGCACTGTGTCGTCGAGCTTGATCCGGTCCTCGCCGACCGCGTCCTCGTCCACGACGAAGCCGCCGCCGACCGAGTAGTACGTCTTCTCCAGCAGGGGCGCGCCGGACTCGTCGTAGGCGAAGAGGGTCATGCCGTTCGCGTGGTACGGCAGCGAGCGGCGGCGGTGCAGGATCAGCTGGTTCGGCTCGTCGAAGGCGATCTCGTGCCCGTCGCCTATCTCGGCGCCCAGCAGCCGCAGCCGGCCGCTCTGGCGGATGCGCTCCACCTCGGCGTCGGCGCTCTCGACGTCCACGGTGCGGGGGGAGTGCCCTTCCAGGCCGAGCAGGACCGCCTTGGGGGTGCCGTGGCCGTGGCCGGTCGCGCCGAGGGAGCCGAAGAGCTCCGCGCGCACGGACGCGGTCTGGGCGAGGACGCCGTCCTTCTTCAGCCGCGTCGCGAACATGCGCGCCGCGCGCATCGGGCCGACCGTGTGGGAGGAGGACGGGCCGATACCGATGGAGAAGAGGTCGAAGACGGAGATGGCCACTGGCGGACTCCCTTGTCTGCTCGTGGGTGGGGAGGGGGGCAGGAGAGGTGGATCTGGGGGGTGGATCAGAGGGGTGGATCCGCGGATTTTGTCCGGCAGTCGAGCGTATCGCGTGGAGATGAACGGTTCGGCTCCCGGACGGGTCCGTCAGACGTGAGACAGCTCGCGCTCCGGTGTCGTGGAGCCCCCGGCGGGGCCTCCGGTGCGGTCCGGCAGCGGGTCCGGGCCGATCAGGCCCGCCTGGTGGGCCCGGACACCCGCCCGGACCGCCCAGAAGTACGTGACGAGCGCCATGGCGGCCACCAGGGCGACGTCGACGCCGCCGCGCAGGACGCCGCGGCCGCCGAAGTCGGTGGAGCCGAGGTGGGACAGGAGGGACAGTGCGCCCAGGAAGAAGACGATCCACCAGGCCGGGGCGAACTGGCGCAGGAGGTCCCGTTCGCCCTTGCGGTACAGGACCAGGGCGGCGATCGGGGCGGCCAGCAGGGTCAGGGCGGTGACGATGCCGGTGTTGGGCCACTGCGACCAGTAGAGGGCGCAGGCGGCGAAGACGAAGGTCAGCGGGCACAGGACCTTCGCGGCGGGGAGCCGGAAGGGGCGGGGCAGGCCGGGCCGGGTGCGGCGCAGGACGCCGACCGCCACCGGCCCGATCAGGTACGAGATCACCATCGCGGCCGAGATGACCGGGGCCAGGGTCTTCCAGCTGTGGCCGACGGTCACCAGCAGGAGGACGGAGAAGCCCAGGTTCGTCCACATCGCCGGGCGGGCGGTGCCGTAGACCGGGTGGGTCTCCTTGAGCCGCTTGGGGAAGAAGCCCGTCTCGGAGAGGTTCTGCACCATGTACGCGGCGGAGGCCACGTTGGCGATGTTGGAGCCGGCGGGGGAGATGAAGGCGCCGAACTGGAGCATCACCACCACCCAGTGGATCATCAGCAGCTTGGCGAGCTCGGCGAAGGGGCTGTTGAAGTTCACGCCCGACCAGCCGCCGGCCTGTGCCAGGTGCTCCGGCGGTACGGATCCCAGGAAGGCCGTCTGCAGCGCGAGGTAGATCACCAGGCCCAGGGAGAGCGCTCCGACCAGGGCGATCGGGATGGCCCGCCCGGGGTTCCGGGCGGCCCCGCCGAGGTTGACCACGGCCTGGAAGCCGTTGAAGGCGAAGACGACGCCCGAGGTGGTGACGGCGGTCAGGACGGCCGTCCAGCCGTTCGGGGCGAAGCCGCCGTGGGCGCTGAAGTTCTCGGTGTGGAAGCCCGAGGCGACCAGGGCGATCACGGCGAGGACCGGGATGGCGAACTTGACCAGGGTCAGCCCGGAGTTGATCTTCGCGAGGAGCTGGACCGACCAGTAGCAGGACAGCCACAGCAGCACGGTCAGCGCGAGCGCCACCGCCATGCCGAAGGCGGTCAGCTCGTGGGACCCGGCGTCCACCAGGTCCCCGGCCCAGCCGAAGCTCCACGAGGACATGTACTGCGTCGCGGCGATCGACTCGATGGGGATCAGCGAGGCGACCGCGATCCACACCGCCCAGCCCGTGATGAAGCCGAGCACCGGGCCGTGCGACAGGGCGCCGTAGCGGGCCATGCCGCCCGGGATCGGGTAGGCCGCGCCCACCTCGGCGTAGGTCATGGCGATCATGCCGATGAAGACCGCGCCGATGACCCAGGCGACGAGTGCCGCCGGGCCCGCGACCTGGGCGGCCGTGCCGGCGCCGAAGAGCCAGCCGGAGCCGAAGATCGAGCCGACGCCGATCATGATCAGCGCGAAGAGGCTGAGCCCCTTCCGGTTCGCCGCGCTCATGTCCATGGAGGGTGTCCGTCCTGAGGGAGATGCCTTTATTGCGACCCTATTTGCCGATTTTTGAATGTTTCAGAGCCGATAGGTGGCATCCACCAGGGACTTAGGTCACGAAAGGGGCCCGACCCCGTGGAAACGCGGCCGGGCCCCACCGCGGCTGGTTAGAGCGACGGGTACAGCGGGAACTTCGCGGCGAGCGCGGAGACGCGCGCCTTGAGGTCCTCGGCGTCGTATGAGGGCTTCAGCGCCTGCGCGATGATCTCGGCGACCTCGGTGAAGGCCTCGGCGTCGAAACCGCGGGTGGCCAGCGCCGGCGTGCCGATCCGCAGACCCGAGGTGACCATCGGGGGCCGCGGGTCGTTCGGGATCGCGTTCCGGTTGACCGTGATGCCGACCTCGTGGAGGCGGTCCTCGGCCTGCTGTCCGTCCAGCTCGGAGTTGCGCAGGTCGACCAGGACCAGGTGCACGTCGGTGCCGCCGGTGAGGACGTCCACGCCCACGGCCTTGACGTCGTCCTGGACCAGGCGGGCGGCGAGGATCTTCGCGCCCTCCAGGGTGCGCTCCTGGCGCTCCTTGAACTCGGGCGAGGCCGCGACCTTGAAGGAGACCGCCTTGGCCGCGATCACGTGCTCCAGCGGGCCGCCCTGCTGGCCCGGGAAGACCGCGGAGTTGATCTTCTTGGCCAGCTCCTGCGTCGACAGGATGACACCGCCGCGCGGACCGCCGAGGGTCTTGTGCGTGGTGGTGGTGACGACGTGGGCGTGCGGCACCGGGTTCGGGTGCAGACCCGCGGCGACCAGGCCGGCGAAGTGCGCCATGTCGACCATCAGGTACGCGCCGACCTCGTCCGCGATGCGGCGGAAGGCGGCGAAGTCCAGCTGGCGCGGGTACGCGGACCAGCCGGCGACGATCAGCTGCGGCTTGGACTCCTTGGCGAGGCGCTCGACCTCGGCCATGTCGACCTGGCCGGTCTCGTCGACGTGGTACGGGACCACGTTGTAGAGCTTGCCGGAGAAGTTGATCTTCATGCCGTGGGTCAGGTGACCGCCGTGGGCCAGGTTCAGGCCCATGATCGTGTCGCCCGGCTTCAGCAGCGCGAACATCGCGGCGGCGTTGGCCTGCGCACCGGAGTGCGGCTGGACGTTCGCGGCCTCGGCGCCGAACAGCGCCTTGATGCGGTCGATCGCGATCTGCTCGACCACGTCGACGTGCTCGCAGCCGCCGTAGTAGCGGCGGCCGGGGTAGCCCTCGGCGTACTTGTTGGTCAGGACCGAGCCCTGCGCCTCCATGACGGCGACCGGAGCGAAGTTCTCCGACGCGATCATTTCCAGGGTCGACTGCTGGCGCACGAGCTCCGCGTCGACGGCGGCGGCGACGTCCGGGTCGAGCTCGTGGAGAGGGGTGTTCAGAACGGACATCAGGATCCCCTGGGGTGTCAGTTGTCGGAGTGGGTGAGCGCGGCGTACTCGTCGGCGGAGAGCACGTCCTTCGGCTCCTCCGAGAGGCGCACCTTGAACAGCCAGCCACCCTCGAACGGAGCGGTGTTCACCAGGGCCGGGTCGTCCACGACGTCCTGGTTGAACTCGACGATCTCACCGGAGACGGGGGAGTACAGGTCGCTGACCGACTTGGTCGACTCCAGCTCGCCACAGGTCTCGCCCTCGGTCACGGTGTCGCCGACCGCGGGGAGCTGGGCGTAGACGACGTCACCGAGCGCGTTGGCCGCGAACTCCGTGATGCCGACCGTCGCGACGCCGTCCACGGCGTCCGACAGCCACTCGTGCTCCTTGGTGTAACGCAGCTGCTGGGGGTTGCTCATGACCTGATTCTCCTGGATGCGGGGGAGTGGATGTGAACAGTGGTCTCGCGGACCGAGACGGGCGCCGGGGCGCCGGAACACCGCCGTACGGCCGGCCGTACGGCGGTGCTGACTACTTCTGCCGCTTGTAGAACGGCAGAGCCACGACCTCGTACGCCTCATGCGTACCGCGAATGTCCACGCCTACGCCGGAGGTGCCGGGCGCGGCGTGCGCCGCGTCGACGTAGGCCATCGCGATCGGCTTGCCCAGCGTCGGGGACGGGGCGCCGGAGGTGACCTCGCCGACGACCTGTCCGTCGGCGACGACCGGGAATCCGGCGCGCGGGACGCGGCGGCCCTCGGCGATCAGGCCGACCAGCTTGCGCGGCGGGTTGGTGGCGGCGCGCTCGGCGGCGGCCTCCAGCGCGGCGCGGCCGACGAAGTCACCCTCCTTCTCGAACTTCACGACCCGGCCCAGCCCCGCGTCGAAGGGGGTGAGGGAGGTGGTCAGCTCGTGCCCGTACAGCGGCATGCCCGCCTCCAGGCGCAGCGTGTCGCGGCAGGACAGCCCGGCCGGCACCAGGCCGACGCCCTCGCCCGCCTCGGTCAGCGCCTGCCACAGCTCCACGGCGTGCTCCGGGGAGACGAACAGCTCGAAGCCGTCCTCGCCCGTGTAGCCCGTACGCGCGATCAGCGCGGGCACGCCCGCGACGGTGCCCGGCAGGCCCGCGTAGTACTTCAGGCCGTCCAGGTCGGCGTCGGTCAGCGACTTGAGGATGCCGGGGGACTCCGGACCCTGGACGGCGATCAGCGCGTAGGCGTCGCGGTCGTCGCGGACCTCGGCGTCGAAGCCGGCGGCGCGCTCGGTGAGGGCGTCCAGGACGACCTGGGCGTTGGAGGCGTTGGCGACGACCATGAACTCGGTCTCGCCCAGGCGGTAGACGATCAGGTCGTCCAGGATGCCGCCGTCCTCCTGGCAGATGTGCGTGTAGCGGGCGCGGCCGACGCCGACGGTGGAGATGTTGCCCACCAGCGCGTAGTCCAGGACCTTGACGGCCTCGGGGCCGGTCAGCGTGATCTCGCCCATGTGGGACAGGTCGAACAGGCCGGCCTTGGTGCGCACGGCGTTGTGCTCGTCGCGCTCACTCGCGTAGCGCAGCGGCATGTCCCAGCCCGCGAAGTCGGTCATGGTCGCACCGAGCGAGCGGTGCAGCGCGTCGAGCGCGGTCAGGCGGGGGGCAGTGCTCATGGGTGTGGCTCCCGGGTCCCAGGGCATGACATGACGAGGACGATCCTCCCCATCTGTCATCGGAACCTGAGAGGTTCGCCGAGAGTTCCCGCGACACGGCGGGACGCCCTGGCTTGCACCTTGGGTGGAGCGCGCGGCGGCCGTCGGGGGACGGACACGTCGTCGCTCGCTTTTCAGATCTGCCTCATCCACGCGGTACGGGGCCTGAGAGATTCAAGGGAGGTACTTGCTCCTTCGGCGCCCGGGCACGGCCTCACGGCGTGCCGGGACTCTCCCGCGCGGATTCAAGCGGCCGGTATGCAGTTGGTGTCCAGATGGCGCACATCATTGCACGGGACGCTCGGGAGCGGGCAGTGGGGCCCTGGAAGAAGGGACGGACCGGAACCGAGGCCACCGGATTACCGTCTCTTTACACTCAGTGGGCACGGGGTCCAGGCGACCCGATTCGGGGGGAGACGATCACTGTGCGGAGATTCGGAGTGCTGGCGGCGACGGGAGCGGTGGACGGGGTCCCGGCCCGGCGCAGTACCCGGCCGCGGCCGGCCGGCCGGGTCCGCGACCTGCGCGGCGCGGTGGTGGCCGGGCCGCGGCGGCTCGGATTCCCCGCCGGGGACATCGTGGTGGTGTCCGGCCTGCCCGGCGGCGGCAAGAGCACCCTGATCAAGCGGGCCGCCGAGGACGGCGGCATCGACTCCCAGGACGTCCGCGAACGCTGGGAGCGCCGGATGCCGGGGGCGCTGCCGTACGCCGCGTACCGGCCGCTGGTACGGGCCGCGCACTACTGGGGGCTGTGGCGGCGGCTGCGCACTGGGGACTCCGTCGTGGTCCACGACTGCGGCACCCAGATGTGGGTACGGGGGATGCTCGCCGCCGCCGCCCGGCGGCGGGGCCGGGCGCTGCACCTGCTCCTGCTGGACACCACGGCCGAGGAGGCCCGCTCCGGGCAGGCGGCGCGGGGGCGCCGGGTCTCGGCGTACGCCTTCGCGCGGCACCGGGGTGCGGTGGGGCGGCTGCTGCGGGACGCCGAGGCCGGGCGCCTGCCGGCGGGATGCGACTCCGCGGTCATCCTGGACCGCCGCGCGGCGGCGGCGGTGACGCGGATCTCGTTCTTCTGAGGGCGGTGAGCGGGGGGTGGGGACGCGCGAAGGGCGGTCGGGGTGGGGCGGTAGCCTCGGGGCGACATCGGGGCGGAACCGTACGGAGGCAGGGGTACATGCAGGGCAGCGGCTGGCCGGCGAACGAGTTGGAACAGGTCCTCGGGGCGGCGCTCGGCCGGCCGGACGCCGGACCGCAGATCCTGGATGCCCTCGGCCGCAGCCGGCTCTGGGTGCCCCTGCCCCACGGCGGCAGTCCCGACCACGCAGCCCTCGACCTCCCGACGATGCTGATCGGCGGGGAGGCGTACGTCCCCGTCTACAGCTCGGAGGCCCAGTTCCGTCACGGCGCCGGCCCCGCCATGGACTTCGCGATCGCCCCCGCCGTCGAGTTCGCCCGCGGCCTGCCCCCGCAGCTCGGCATCGCCGTGAACCCCGAGGGCGCCGTCGGGGTGCCGCTGCCCCCCGCCGCCGTCGCCCAGCTGTGCCGCGCCGGCCGGACCCCGCTCGACGGACCCGCCACCGGCGGCCGCGTCCGGCTCTTCGAGCCCGACTGGCAGGAGGACCCCGTCGACTTCCTGGCCGCCGCGGCCGAGGAGTTCCGCGCCACGGGCGTGGTCACCGCCGCGCACCGCTGCCTCGCCAGCGTCGAGGCCGGCCCCCCGCAGCTCTACATCGGCGTCCAGCTGGTGGGATGGGATCCCGGGACGCGGAACGCCCCGCTGGAGGCCCTCGGCCGCGCCCTGGCCCGCGTACCCGCGCCCTGGCCCGTGCAGTTGATCCTCCTGGAGGCGGCCGAGGACCCGGTCACGGACTGGATTCGTGAGCGCGTACGCCCCTTCTACCTTCCCTAGCGCCGCTTAAGCTGGTTGGTACGGGTGGACGACGGGCGGACGAAGAGGGGTACCGGGTGAGTGCGTCAGGCACGGCCGCGGCCGGGCAGGTCGAGCACATGCTGCGCCAGGTGACTCCCGGGCGCTATGAGAGTTATGAGTCATTCCTGCACGCCCTCGCCGAGGGCAGGCTGTGGATGCTGCTGTGGCAGGGGCAACCGGGCTCACCGGACGCCCAGTACGGCGGAATGGAGGTCGAGGGCCTCGGGTACGCGCCCTGCGTGACCTCGCCGCAGGAACTGGCCGCCAGCGGCTGGAACCGCGGCTACGAGGTCGTCACCGGCCGGGACATCGCCCGCGCCCTCTACCCCGACCGCTGGGGGCTGTGGGTCAACCCGCACGCCCCGGGCGGCGGCCTCGGCGTGCCGTGGGCCGACCTGCGCCGCGTCGCCACCGGCCTGGACCGCATGCCCGCGGGCCCGCTGCGGCTCTCCGAGCCCGCCCTGGAGCTCCCGCAGTTCTACGGGCTGCTGACCCAGCACGCGCACCGCACGCCGGCCGTCAGGTCGCTGCGCCGCGCGTGGGTCCAGCCCGCGCTCGGGACGGCCTACCTCGCGGTGGGGCTCGACCTGTACGACGCCTCCGCGCCCGCGCTGGAGTCCGTGCGCGAGATGATGCGCCAGTCGGTCGGGGCGGTCCCCGAGGGCGTGCCGGTGTGCACGGTCGCGCTGGCGGACGAGCACGACCCGGTGGCGATGTGGCTGCGGGCGCAGACCAGGCCGTTCTACGACCGCGAGGGCCAGGCCGCGGCGTACTGAGCCACGCGGAAAACCACTTGACCGGGTCCCCCGACCCGGATCGGGGCCCCGTGCCGACCCGTCTACAGGGAGTCGCGCGGGTGTGCCCGGGCCCTGAGACGGGCACCTTCGACGGACCTTCGGCCGCCGGGAACCACGGTTCCCGGCGGCTTTTTCCTTGTCCGGATATCACCCCTGTTGGGCGCCCAATTGGCGCACTCCTCCTGCGTGTTGGGCGTGATGTCCGTTTGCGTACCGAACGGACGGTCTTGCTCCGCTGAGCCGTGAGCGGAGTCCGGATAACGGGAACCGGGGCGTCAGATCACGGTTGCGCATCCATTCATCTGCGGGTCTGGCGGCTGGTCGAGCGCCCGATGAAGACTCCCCACCCAAGAGCCGGTCAGTCCTCCAGGGCGCGGCTCGGCACGTGGACTCGGCTTGTTGTTTCACACGGCACTTCCCGCACCTCCCGCACTTCTCGCACCTCGGCTGCACCGCACCTCGCTCCGCACAGCAATTCGCACAGCAGTTCACATCACCCGCAGTCCGCAGTCCGCAGTTCGCACCTCCCACCGCACTTCGCACGCGTTCCACGTGTCCCGAGCACTCCGAGCGCCACTCCGCACCAACGCCGCCACAGCGGCGGGCATGGGCCGGCCACCCGTCGGCCGAGAGGGGTCCCCACCACGATGACGGCACCACTGCACGACACGAGCGCGGAAACGCCCGCACCCGTGTCCGTAGCCGACGTCCCTGCCAAGGCCATCGAAGGCCGCTCGCCCGGCCGCATCGCCTGGATGCGGCTCAAGCGCGACAAGGTCGCGCTGACCGGCGGCGTGGTCGTGATCCTCCTGATCCTGGTGGCGGTCTTCGCGCCGCTGATCGTGGGCCTGCTGGGCCACGATCCCAACGAGTTCCACGAGGACATGATCGACCCGGACCTGGGCACGCCGCTCGGCTCCTTCGGCGGCATCAGCTCCGACTTCCTGCTGGGCGTCGAACCGACCAACGGTCGCGACGTGTTCAGCCGGATCGTCTACGGCGCCCGCATCTCCCTGGTCGTCGCCTTCCTGGCGGCCTTCGTCTCGGTCGTCCTGGGCAGCCTGCTCGGTGCCCTGGCCGGCTTCCTGGGCGGCTGGGTCGACGCCGTCATCAGCCGCGTGATGGACCTGCTGCTGGCCTTCCCGCAGCTGCTGTTCACCATCGCCCTGGTCTCCGTGGTCCCCAACTCCCTCTGGGGGTTCGAGGGTTCGGGCGTCCGGATGGGCGTGCTGATCGTCGTCATCGGCTTCTTCGGCTGGCCGTACATCGGCCGCATCGTCCGGGGCCAGACGATCTCCCTGCGTGAACGCGAGTACGTCGAGGCCGCACGCAGCCTCGGCGCGGGCCGCGGCTACATCCTGATCAAGGAGCTGCTGCCCAACCTGATCGCGCCGATCCTCGTCTACTCGACGCTGATCATTCCGACCAACATCCTGACGGAAGCGGCACTCAGCTTCCTGGGCGCCGGCGTCAAGCCGCCCACGGCCTCGTGGGGAAAGATGCTCTCCGACGCCGTCCCCATCTACCAGGACGACCCCATGTACATGGTGGTCCCGGGTATCACGATCTTCATCACCGTCCTGGCGTTCAACCTCTTCGGGGACGGGCTGCGTGACGCACTCGACCCCAAGGGCAGCTGAACCGCTTCTTCGATTCACCCACCTATGGAGGTTGGACAACCGTGATCCGCAGAAAGCAGGCACTCGCGATCACCGCCGTGATCGCCGCCCTGTCGCTGACCGCCGCGTGCGGTGGCAACGACAAGAAGGCCGACAGCGATGACAAGGGCGACAAGGGCTACAGCGGTGCCACCGCCGCCGTGGTCAACGCCTCCGACGCCAAGGGCGGCGAGCTGAAGCTCTGGTCCCCGCAGGACGTCGACTTCCTCGACCCGGCGCGCGCCTACTACGGCTTCGTGTGGAACCTGCAGCGCCTCTACATCCGCCAGCTGTACGCGTACGACAGCAAGCCCGGCGCGGCCGGCACCAAGCTGGTCCCGGACCTCGCCGCGGGCGAGCCCGTCCTGAGCAACGACGGCAAGACGTACACCGTCAAGATCAAGGACGGCGTGAAGTTCGACGACGGTTCCCCGATCACCGCGAAGGACTTCAAGTACGGCATCGAGCGCGTCTTCGCGCAGGACGTGCTGTCCGGCGGTCCGACGTACCTGATCGACCTGCTCGACCAGGGCCAGAAGTACCCGGGTCCCTACAAGGACACCGACCCGAACAAGATGGGCCTGAAGTCCGTCGAGACGCCGGACGACCACACGATCGTCTTCAACCTGGCGAGCGCCAACTCCGACTTCAAGTACCTGCTGGCCATGCCGTCCTCCTCGCCGGTCCCGGCGGGCAAGGACGAGGGCGCCTCTTACACCAACAAGCCGGTCTCCACCGGTCCTTACAAGGTGGAGTCCTTCGCCTCCGGCAAGGGCGCGACCTTCGTCCGCAACGAGAACTGGGACCCGGCCACCGACACGATCCGCAAGGGTCTGCCGGACAAGGTCACCTTCACGGTCACCACCAACCCGGACGACATGGACCAGCGCCTGCTCTCCGGCGACATCGACCTCGCCGTCGACGGCACCGGTGTCCAGCAGGCCGCGAAGAACAAGATCCTCAAGGACTCGAACCTCAAGAAGAACGCGGACAACCCCTACACGGGCTACATCCGTTACTTCGCCTTCCCGCAGACGGTCGCGCCGTTCGACAACATCGAGTGCCGCAAGGCCGTCATCTACGCGGCCGACCCGAAGTCGCTGCAGAACGCCCGCGGTGGCCCGACCAGCGGTGACCTCGGCGCGAACATGCTGCCGCCCGGCATCCCCGGCTCGGACAAGAAGTACGACCCGTTCAACCTGACGGGCGGCAAGCCGCAGACGGACAAGGCCAAGGCCGCGCTCAAGGCCTGTGGCAAGCCCGACGGCTTCGAGACCACCATCGCGGTCCGCAACAACCGCGCCCCCGAGGTCAAGAGCGCCGAGTCCCTCCAGGCCGCGCTCGCCAAGATCGGCGTCAAGGCGACGATCGACCAGTACGACGGCAAGCTCTCCTCCTCCACGATCGGTTCGCCCGAGAACGTGAAGAAGAAGAACTACGGCATCATCGTCATGGGCTGGGGCGCCGACTACAACTCCGGCTCGGGCTTCCTGCAGCCGCTGGTCGACGGATCGTTCATCCTGCCGAACGGCAACAACAACTACACCGAGGTCAACGACCCGGAGATCAACGGCCTGTTCAAGACCGCCGCTGCCGCCGCCACCCCCGAGGCCGCCGCCCCGTTCTACGGCCAGATCAACCAGAAGGTCATGGAGAAGGCGCTCTACCTGCCGATCAACTTCGACAAGGCGCTGATCTACCACAACCCGCGTCTGACCAACGTCTACTTCAACGACTCGATGGGCCGCATCGACCTCGCGGTCCTGGGCGTCGGCAAGTAGTCGGACGGGCAGTCCGGCAAGCAGTACCGGCCCGCGAGGGCCCGTAAGACAGCAGCAACTACGCAAGTACGCAAGTAAGTGCCTTCACCGCACGTGCGCTAGTCCGAAGGGCAGGTGAAGGCCGCAGGCGGCGGCTGCCGTCCCCACGAGGGACGGCGGCCGCCCGCCCCGGGCGGCCGACTGCAGTGCTCGTCTACCTCATACGGCGGCTTTTCAACGTCGCCGCCACGCTGCTGGTGGTCTCCGCGGTCACCTTCGGCATCTTCTTCGCGGTCCCCAAGCTGACCGGCAGCGACCCCGCGCTCATGTACGCCGGCCGCGAGACCAGCGAGACCGCCCTGCAGGGCATCCGGGTCAAGATGGGCTTCGACAAGCCGATCTCCGAGCAGTACTGGGTGTTCCTCAAGGGGATCTTCGTCGGCCGCGACTACGACGCGGGGACCGAGGTCACGCACTGCGCCGCGCCGTGCTTCGGCTACTCCTTCAAGAGCGAGGCCCCCGTCTGGCAGACCATGCTCGACCGCATGCCGGTCACCCTCTCGCTCGCCCTCGGCGCGGCGGTCATCTGGGTGCTGGCCGGTGTGGCGACCGGAGTGGTCTCGGCGCTCAAACGCCGGACCGCCATCGACCGCACCGTCATGGTCGGCGCCCTCGCCGGCGTCTCCCTGCCGATCTTCTTCACCGGCATGGTGGCCCCGGCGGTCTTCGTCTACAGCCTCGGCTGGCTCGACGTCTCCAACTACAAACCCCTGACCGAGGATCCGCTGGCCTGGCTCAACAGCATGATCCTGCCCTGGGTCACCCTGGCCTTCCTCTTCGCCGCCACCTACGCCCGCATCACCCGGGCGACGATGCTGGAAGTCCTCGGCGAGGACTACATCCGCACGGCGCGCGCCAAGGGACTCAAGGAGGGCGTGGTCATCCGCAAGCACGCCCTGCGCTCCACCCTCACCCCGATCGTCACGATGTTCGGCCTCGACCTCGGCGGACTCCTCGGCGGCGCGGTGCTCACCGAGACGACCTTCAACTTCCAGGGTCTGGGGACGGCGGCCGTCGCCGCCATCGGCCAGGGCGACCTCCCCGTGATCATGGGAGTCACCCTGCTCGCCGCGTTGTTCGTGGTGATGGCCAACCTGATCGTGGACCTGCTGTACGCCGTCATCGACCCGCGCGTGAGGCTGACGTGACCAAGACCGTTTCCGACGAGCCCGCCTTCGTCCCGGAGCAGGGCGGACCGCGCGACGCGGCCCCCTTCCTCTCCGTACGCGACCTGCGCGTGCACTTCCCGACCGACGACGGCCTGGTGAAGTCCGTCGACGGACTCTCCTTCGACCTGGAGCGCGGCAAGACCCTCGGCATCGTGGGCGAGTCCGGCTCCGGGAAGTCGGTGACCTCGCTGGCCATCATGGGCCTGCACCGCACCGGCAACGCCCGCAGCCGCCCCCACATCTCGGGCGAGGTCGTGCTCGACGGCGAGGACCTGGTCGCCGCCGACGCCGACCGGGTGCGCCGCCTGCGCGGCCGCAAGATGGCGATGGTCTTCCAGGACCCGCTGTCCGCGATGCACCCGTACTACACGGTCGGCAAGCAGATCGTCGAGGCCTACCGGACCCACCACGACGTCGACAAGAAGAAGGCCCGCACCCGCGCCGTCGAGATGCTCGACCGCGTCGGCATCCCGGAGCCCCACCGGCGCGTGGACGCGTACCCGCACGAGTTCTCCGGCGGTATGCGCCAGCGCGCGATGATCGCGATGGCGCTGGTCAACAACCCCGAGCTGCTCATCGCGGACGAGCCGACCACCGCCCTGGACGTCACCGTCCAGGCGCAGATCCTCGACCTGATCCGCGACCTCCAGAAGGAGTTCGGCTCCGCGGTCATCATGATCACGCACGATCTCGGCGTGGTCGCCGAGATGGCCGACGAGATCCTCGTGATGTACGGCGGCCGGTGCGTCGAGCGCGGCACCGCCGAGAAGGTCTTCTACGGCCCCCGGCACCCCTACACCTGGGGCCTGCTCGGCTCCATGCCGCGCATCGACCGCGACCAGACCGAGCGCCTGATCCCGGTCAAGGGCTCGCCGCCCAGCCTCATCAACATCCCGAGCGGCTGCGCCTTCAACCCCCGGTGCCCCTACGCCGACGTGCCCAAGGGCGGCATCACCCGTACCCAGCGCCCCGAGCTGACCGAGGACGACAGCCGGCACTGGTCCGCCTGCCACATGTCGCAGGAGGAGCGGACCCGGATCTGGACCGAAGAGATTGCGCCGAAGCTGTGACCGAGAAGCCTGAAAGCCCCGAGGCGCCCGAGGCGCCCGAAACGAACACCGCGGACGCGCTCCTGAAGGTGACCGGGCTGGTCAAGCACTTCCCCATCAACAAGGGGCTGCTGCGCCGGCAGGCCGGGGCCGTCAAGGCCGTGGACGGCATCGACTTCGAGGTCCGGCGGGGTGAGACCCTCGGCATCGTCGGCGAGTCCGGCTGCGGCAAGTCCACCATGGGGCGTCTGATCACCCGGCTGCTCGAACCGACCGACGGCCGGATCGAGTTCGAGGGCAAGGACATCACGCACCTGGGCGTGGCGGGCATGCGCCCGCTGCGCCGCGACGTGCAGATGATCTTTCAGGACCCGTACGGCTCGCTGAACCCGCGGCACACGGTCGGCACGATCGTCAGCGCTCCCTTCCGGCTCCAGAAGGTCACCCCCGAGGGCGGCCTGAAGGCGGAGGTCCAGCGGCTGCTGTCGCTGGTCGGCCTGAACCCCGAGCACTTCAACCGCTACCCGCACGAGTTCTCGGGCGGCCAGCGCCAGCGGATCGGCATCGCCCGCGCCCTGGCCCTCAAGCCGAAGCTCGTCGTCGCGGACGAGCCGGTCTCCGCGCTGGACGTGTCGATCCAGGCCCAGGTGGTGAACCTGCTGGACGACCTCCAGGAGGAGCTCGGCCTGACCTACGTGATCATCGCGCACGACCTGTCGGTCATCCGGCACGTCTCGGACCGCATCGCGGTGATGTACCTCGGCAAGATCGTGGAGCTGGCCGACCGGAAGTCGCTGTACGAGGCCCCGATGCACCCGTACACGACGGCGCTGATGTCCGCGGTGCCGGTTCCGGACCCGCGGCGGCGCGGGGCGAAGAGCGGGCGCATCCTGCTCAAGGGCGACGTGCCCTCGCCGATCTCCCCGCCGGCCGGCTGCCGCTTCCACACGCGGTGCTGGAAGGCGACGGAGATGTGCACCAAGGTGGACCCGCCGCTGGTCGCCCTGAAGACCGGGCACCAGGTGGCGTGCCACCACCCGGAGAACGCCCCCGACCAGGCGCCGGGCGACCCGGCCCTGCCGGGCGCGACCGAGGCGGTGGCGGCGGCCTCCGAGTAGCCCCTGCCCTGGCCGGGCGGTGACCCGGGCAGGACGGTCGTGGGGGCGGCGGGTCCGGAGTAGCGGACGGACCCACCACCCCCGGGCGGGACCCCGGGTCACACCCGGGGCCCCGCCGATCCCTTCCGGTGGGCACCCGGCGGAAACCGGCCCCACCGGCGTTCCGGGGCCGGAGCCCCGGGCGCACCGGCCCGCACGGACGCATCCCCACGGCCCGCGCCACCGTCCCCGCCGCACCGTGCGACCGGCGGAGCCGCCCGCGCGCACCCGGCCCGGCCAGCCGGGGGCATGTGGGGGGAGGGACCCCCCCGCGGCCCGCCCGTGCCGACCGGCGGAGCCGCCCGTGCCGACCGGCGGAGCCACCGCTCGCGGCGGGCGACAATGGCGGGGTGCTCCACGATCTCTTCCCGCCCGACGTCCAGCACGCCCTGGACCTCGCGGGCATCTTCGTCTTCGCCCTGGCGGGCGCCCTGCTCGCCGTCCGCAAGAACTTCGACGTTTTCGGCATCGCCGTCCTCGCCCTCGTCACCGCCCTCGGCGGAGGCCTCTTCCGCGACCTCGTCATCGGCGCCGTGCCGCCCGCCGCCTTCGGCGAGCTCAGCTTCTTCGTCACGCCCCTGATCGCCTCCGCGATCGTCTTCTTCCTGCACCCCGAGGTGCAGCGGATCAACCGGGCCATCAACGTCTGCGACGCCGCCGGCCTCGCCCTCTTCTGCGTCACCGGCACGACCAAGGCCTACGAGTACGGCCTGGGCCTGACCGCGTCCGCCGCGCTCGGCCTGGCCACGGCCGTCGGCGGCGGCGTGCTGCGCGACGTCCTCGTCAACGAGGTGCCCTCGCTGCTGCGCGACCGCGAGATGTACGCCGTTCCGGCCATGGTCGGGGCCTCGATGGTGGCCGTCTTCATCGGTCTGGAGGTGCTCAACGCCCTGACGACCGGCGTCGCCATCATCACCACCTTCGTCCTGCGGCTGCTCGCGATGCGCTACCACTGGCGGGCCCCGCTGGCGTGGAACCGCCGCTCCGGTGTGGCCGAAGAGCCCTAGGTCCCACCCGACAAAGAAAGCTACCGCTTAGTAGCTTGCAGGTGTACCTTCGAGCCATGTCACACACAGCCGCCCAGGCCACCATCGGCGACAGCGAGTTCGACCGCGACACCACCATCGCCCCGCGCGCGGGCGAGCCCGGGGTGTACGACGCGGAACTCTCCGCCGGTTGGACGATCATCACCGCCGTCAACGGCGGCTACCTGCTGGCCCTGGTGGGCCGGGCCCTGTCCGCGGCGCTGCCGCACCCGGACCCCTTCACCGTCTCGGCCCACTACCTGACCTCCTCGGTGCCCGGCCCCGCCGTGATCCGCACCCAGGTCGTCCGGGCCGGCCGGAACCTCTCCACGGGCCAGGCCTCCCTCTTCCAGTTCGACGAGAACGGCGCCGAGGTCGAGCGCATCCGCGTGCTCGCCTCCTACGGTGACCTCGACGCCCTCCCCGACGCCGTGCACACGGTGGCGCGGCCGCCCGTCATCCCGCCCTACGAGGACTGCCTCGGCGCCGAGGCGGGCCCGGCGCCGATCCCCGGCAGCTCCGCCATCGTGGACCGGCTCCGGCTGCGCCTGGACCCGGCGACCGCCGGCTGGGCGGTCGGCGCACCGTCCGGGAAGGGCGAGATGCGGGCCTGGTTCGAGCTGGCCGACGGCCGCGACGCCGACCCGCTGTCGCTGCTGCTCGCGGTGGACGCGCTCCCGCCGACCGCCTTCGACCTCGGCCTGCTGGGCTGGGCCCCGACCGTCGAGCTGACCACCCACATCCGCTGCCGCCCGGCCCCCGGTCCGCTGCGGGTGGGCATCGTCACCCGCAACCTGGCCGGCGGCTTCCTGGAGGAGGACGCCGAGGTCTGGGACTCCGCCGACCGCCTGGTGGCCCAGTCCCGCCAGCTGGCCCGCGCCCCGCGCCCGTAGCCCCGGCGCGACCCGCGGCGGGGGGGGGGGGGGGGGGGAGGGGGGGGGGGGGGGGGGGGAAGGGGGGGGGGGGGGGGGGGAGGAGGGGGGGGGGGGGGGGGCCGGGGCCGCGTATCCCGCGATGACGAGAGCGAAA